>JBBQRO010000057.1:0-19282 GCA_038214685.1 Acidimicrobiales bacterium | reverse complement strand
GTCGAGCGGGTCGTCGAAGCTGTGGGAGTGGAGCCGCCCGTCGGGGGCGCTCCACTCCATCATCCCGTCGATCCGGGGGAAGTAGACGGGCCGCACCACGCCGCCGTCGGCCAGGGCGTCGCCGTAGCCGTACTCGTAGTCGGGCACCGCCTCGTCGCCCTCGTAGCGGACGAAGGGGATGGCGTGGGTGTCGGACCGAAAGGGCGTGCCCGAGAGGGCCAGGCGTCGGGGCGCGAGGTCGAACGCGGTGCGCAGCGCGTCGCCCCACGCCCGGTCCTCGGCGGCATGGTGCAGCTCGTCGAAGATCACCATGGCGTGGCCGGCCAGCCCCCGGAGGATCCCGGCGCTGGTGGCCACCTGCTGGTAGGTGGTGACCACCCCGTGCATGTCTGGGGGCAGGCTGCCGTCGGCCGCCGACCAGCGCCAGTCCAGGTGGATGTCGAAATTCGAGGCGGACTGGGCCCACTGCAACTTGAGGTGGGCGGTCGGCACGACGACGAGCAGCCGGAGCCGGGGATCGCCGGCCAGCGCCTGGCGGGCGGCGGTGAGGGCGAAGGTGGTCTTGCCGGCGCCGGGCGTGGCCACGGCCAGGAAGTCGGGTGAGGCGCTTGCCGCCAGGCGCTCGAGGGCGGCCTTCTGCCAGGGTCGGAGGGTGACGGTGCGCGACATCTGAGTCGTTGATGATGCCAGGCCGGGCCCGGCGGCCGTGACGATCAGCCGGTCGTGCCCCGGTACATGGGGTGCTGCCTCCCTCGGGGGACGACCTCCGGCCCCGCCTCTGCGCCCCATGCCTGCCAGCCCGGGCGGGGGTAGCGGGCGAACAGCTCGAGGTAGGGGCCCGGTGAGCAGGACTCGATGAGGGGGTACTGCTCGTCGGGCTTGCGGGAGTGCTCGCGCTTGCGGGTCTCGATGATGTTGACCTGGCGCCGGGCCGGGGCCGACGTGCGCAGCTTGCCCCGTGTGCCGAACAGGACCAGCTCGGTGGTGTTGCGGAAGTAGAACCCCACGCCCCGCCCGTCGGGGCCCCCGTCCTTGCGGCGCTTGGCCCAGACCAGGTTGGCTTTGTAGGTGAACCCCCAGCCCTCCAGCACCGCCAGGCCCTCGGCCAAGAGGGCGTTCGGCACCCAGAGGTAGCAGTGGCTCCGGGTGGCCATGAGATCGGCGACGGGAAGGGCGGCGATGTCCTTCCAGTCCATGGTGTCGTATCGCATCAGGCGCTTGTGCTCGGGCGCCACCTTTCCGCTGCGGTTCTGGAAGCGCCACGGCGGATCGGCAAGCACCGAACCGAACGGTCCTTCAGCGCCCAGGGTCAACAGGGTGGGCACCCCGGGATCCTACGCACCCAACCCCGTCCCGCCGAGGATCCAATTGCCGGACCGGCCGTCGAATGCGACACTTGAGGCCGGGAACGCGGTTCGTGACGGAGGTCCGAGTGCGACTGTCGCCGGGCAGGTGGGCGGTGCTGGTGGCCATCGGCGCACTGGTCGCGAGCCTCGGCGCCTCCGCGTTCGCCTCCGCCAACCTGGCCACCCTCAACCTGAGCGCAGGCAGCGGTCGCCCCGGGGCGCTGATCACCTTCACCGGTGCCTCGTTCGGCGTGCCCCGGGGGGCCACGGGTCAGGCCGCCACTCCCGTTGTCGTCCACTGGCAGTGGGAGGACGGCCCGGTCCTCGCCGAGGTGCCGCCGGACCGGTTCGGATCGATCTCGGCGTCGTTCACGGTCCCCGACACCCGCCCCGGTGCGTACATCATCGTGGCCACCCAGAGGACCGTTCGTAGCGTCCCCGGAGCCCCGCCCGAGCAGACCCCCGCCTCCTTCGCCGAGCCCGGCACGCCCGCCCGGGCGTCGTTCGAGGTGCTGGCACCGGGCGCGGTTCCGGTCACCCGGTCACCCTCCGGGGGACAGGGCGACGTGACCGGGGCCCAGGGCCAGCTGGACGCCACGGTCTGGGTGGTCCTCACCGCGGCGTTCGGGGCGGTGGCCATGTCGCTGTTCGGCGGGGGGCTCATCGCCTTCATTTACCAGTCCCGAAAGTCCAGGGAGCCGGCAGCGGCCCGATGGGTCCCGCCCGGCTGGTACCAGTAGATCGGTTCGGAGGGGACAACGCCGGCGAGCCGGCGACCTCCACGCGGGGACAGCGTACGGCCACCGGCGGGGCAGAATGGCGGGATGGCCGCCGCGGTGATCGTCGACGCCGTCCGCACGCCCATCGGCCGGCGTAACGGCGCTCTGCGTGACTGGCACCCCGTCGACCTGGCGGCCCACGTCCTGCGCTCGGTGGTGGAGCGCAACGAGGTCGATCCTGCGCTGGTCGACGATGTCATCGTCGGGTGCGTGAGCCAGACGGGCGAGCAGGGCCTCAACGTGGCCCGCAGCGCGGCCCTGGCCGCCGGCTTCCCCGAGTCGGTGCCGGGCACCACCGTCGATCGCCAGTGCGGGTCGGGGCAGCAGGCCCTGCACTTCGCCGCCCAGGGGGTGATGTCCGGTGCGTACGACGTGGTGATCGCCGCCGGCGTGGAGTCGATGACCAGGGTGCCCATGGGATCCACCATCCTCAACGGGCCGGGCCGGCCCTTCGGCCCCCTTCTCACCCAGCGCTACGCACCGGCCGGTGGGCTGGTGCCCCAGGGCCTGGCCGCCGAGCGGGTGGCCGCGGGCTGGGGTCTCTCACGAGAGGCGCTCGACGCGTACAGCTTGGAGAGCCACCGCCGGGCGGCACAGGCCACCGACGAGGGGCGGTTCGCCGGCGAGATCGTGGCGGTGACGGTGGACACCACCACCCGAAAGCGCCAGTTCCAGGTGGACGAAGGGATCCGGCGGGACACCAGCCTGGAGGCGTTGGCCGCCCTCAAGCCGGCCTTCGTGGCCGACGGGGGCACGGTGACGGCCGGCAACGCCTCGCAGCTGAGCGACGGGGCGGCGGCGGTCCTGGTGATGAGCGAGGAGCGGGCTGTCGCGCTGGGCCTGGCGCCCCGGGCCCGCTTCGTGTCGTTCGCGGTTTGCGGCGCCGATCCCCTGACCATGCTCACCGCCACCATCCCGGCCACCGCCGCCGCGCTGGCCCGGGCCGGCCTCACTCTCGATCAGGTCGACGTGGTGGAGGTGAACGAGGCCTTCGCGTCGGTCGTACTGGCGTGGGCCGCCGACTTGCGTCCCGACATGGGCCGGGTCAACGTCAACGGCGGGGCCATCGCCCTCGGGCACCCGTTGGGATGCTCGGGGGTGCGGCTCACCGCCACTCTGCTGGGCGAGCTCGAACGCTCGGGCGGGCGTTTCGGCCTCCAGACCATGTGCGAGGGAGGCGGCATGGCCAACGCCCTGGTGGTGGAGCGACTGTGATGCACAGGTGATCGAGCTTCTGTTCAAGGCGGTCCTGGCCGTCGCCCTGTTCGTGTTCATCATGCGGCTGGGAATGTTCATGTTGGGCGGCCTGGCCCGACCCCATCCGCCGCCCGATCCGGGGACCATCCGACGGGTGAACCTCCGCTATCGCTGCTCGATCTGCCTGACCGAGGTCAAGATGGTGCAGGCCACCGAGGAGCTGCCCGTGCCGCCCCGGCACTGCCAAGAAGACATGGATCTGATGGCCCCGAGGTTCGAGTGAGGCTTTCCCCAGCCTGTGCGTAAAGCTGGGGGAAAGCGTGCGGGCGACTTCAGTGGTACTTGGTGGCGGTGACGAAGCCGGTGGTGATGAAGAACAGGCCCAAGAGCAGGTAGAGGTTGCTCGGCTCGTCGCCCGGTAGCAGGCTCACGTAGTTGGCCAGGATGACCAGCATGCCCAGGCCCAGGCTGGTGAACATCACGATCGGCACCCATTTGGGGCTGACCTTCTCGGCCTTGGGGATCGGCGGCGTGTAGCGGCTGGTGGGCTTGGGCGTCACCCGCCCCGACGGCGCACCGCCCGGCTTTCCGGACTTCCTGGCAGAGGGAGGCTTCACCGGTTTGGCCACGGACCCGAGGTTAGTGCGCCCGTCGTTCGAGGGTGGCCTACGGTCGAGCCATGGTGCGCGTGGTCGTCATCGACAACTACGACTCCTTCGTTTACAACCTGGTCCAGTACCTGGGTGAACTGGGAGCCGATCCGCTGGTCTACCGACCCGACGAGATCTCCGTCGACGGGATCGAGGAGCTGCGCCCAGACGCCCTGGTGATCTCGCCAGGTCCCGGCCGTCCGGACGACGCCAAGCTGTCCAACGCGGCGATCCTGGCCTTCGCCGGACCTCGATCCGCGCTCGGCAAGGGCACGGTGCCGATCCTCGGCGTGTGTCTGGGCCACCAGTGCATCGGCCAGGTCTATGGGGGCGACGTCGTCCGGGCCCCGAACGTGGTTCACGGCAAGACGTCGCTGATCCGTCATGGCGGCCAGGGCGTGCTGACCGGGATGGCCGACCCCTTCGAGGCCACCCGCTACCACTCACTGCTGGTCGATCGGGCCAGCCTGCCCCCAGTGCTGGAGATCACGGCCGAGACCGACGACGGCTTGATCATGGGCCTGCGGCACCGGGAGCTGGCCGTCGAGGGGGTCCAGTTCCACCCCGAGTCGATACTGACCGCCGACGGTCGTCAACTCCTGGCCAACTTCCTGGCCCAGTCGGCGGGGTAGCGAACCGACGCGGAGGCCGACGGCTGGCGGGAAGGCAGGGTGGGGTTGTGGATGTCGACGCCGAGACGGCCGCAGCAGTTGCCGGCGCGCTGTGCACGGCCGGCTGGTGGGGCGACGGGGTTGGCCGCGTCGCTCGGTTAGGGCCGCGTCGTGGTCGTCGTGGTCGAGGAACGGGTGGTCGACGTGGTGGTCGGCAGAGTGGTGGTGGGGGGCGGCGGGAGGGTGGTCGGCGGCGGGAGGGTGGTGGACGGGAGCTGGGTGGTGGTGGGGGCGGGCCCAGTGGAGACCACCAGCGTCACCGTGCTGTTGCGGGGGAGGGGCGTGCCCTGGGCCGGCTCGGTGCGGATGACCTCGCCGTCGTCGAAGTCCTCGCTGGCCTCGTTTCGGGTGGCGGTGCGGAACCCGGCCTGGCCGAGAAGGTTGGCGGCATCGCTGGCCCTCCGGGTCCGCACGTCCGGCACCACGATCTGTTCCACGCCCCTGGACACGGTGAGGGTGACGCTGGAGCCCTTGGGTGCCTTGCTCGCCGGCGCCGGCGCCTGGTCGATCACGGTATTCGGGGGTTGGTCGCTGTTCACCGGGTTCACCTCGACCCGGAACCCGGCGGTGACGAGCGTCTCCCTGGCCATATCGAGCGTGCGGTTCCGCACGTCGGGGACGTCGATGACCGGCGCACCCGAGCTGACCGAGATGACCACGGTGGCGCCCCGGCGAACCTGGGTGTTGGCCAGCGGCTCCTGGGCGGTGACCTGTCCGACCGGGTTGACCTCGCTGGGCACCTCGCGCCGCTCGGGCTCGAGGCCGGCGGCACGCAGTTCGCGGTCGGCGTCGGCCACGTCCCGCCCGATGAGCTGGGGAACGGTGACCTCCTGGGCCCCGCCTACGCCGAGCTGGCGACCGACGAGGAAGAGCAGTCCGCCGAGGAGGGCCAGCAGGGTGACCAGGATGATGATGTAGGTGCTGGTCCGGCCCCCCGGCCGGTCCTCGACGAGCATGGGCCCCTCGGCCACACTCACCATCCGGGTGCTGTCGACGCCCTGCTGGACCCGGGTGGCGTCGGCGGCCGGAACTGCGCCGCCACCACTGGCCATCACCCCCGTGAGCGCTGCCGCGGGGCGGAGTGGTTCGGCGGAGATGGCGTGGCCGGAGTTGAAGCGGAGCAGGTCGGCGCGCAGGTCGTCCGCGCTGGAGTAGCGGTTGATCCGGTTCTTAGCCATGGCCTTGCCCACGATGGCCTCGAAGATCGGCGGCACGTCGGGGTTGTGCTCGCTGGGCGGCACCGGCTCCTCCCGCACGTGCTGGTAGGCGATCGACACCGGGTTGTCGCCGGTGAAGGGGGGACGGCCGGCCACCATCTCATAGAGGACCACCCCGAGGGAGTAGACGTCGGTGCGGGGGTCGACCACGTGACCCTGGGCCTGCTCGGGGGAGAAGTACGTGGCCGTGCCCATGACCGCGCCGGCCTGGGTGAGGCTCTCGGCCGGGTCGCCGGCCCGGGCGATGCCGAAGTCGGTCACCTTGACCTGGCTGGTGGTGATGAGGACGTTGCCGGGCTTGACGTCGCGGTGGATGACGCCGCCCACGTGGGCGAACTGCAGGGCGCCGGCGATGTCGGCGCCGATCTCGGCGGCCCGGCTGGCCAATAGCGGGCCCTGGCCGCGGATGAGATCGCGCAGCGTCAGGCCGTCGACGTACTCCATGACGATGAAGTAGGTGCCGTCCTCCTCGCCCCAGTCGTAAATGGACACGATGTTGGGGTGGTTGAGGTTGGCCGCCGAGCGGGCCTCCCGGCGAAAACGCTCGACGAAGGACCGGTCGGTGGCGAACTCGGGGAACAGGACCTTGAGGGCGACGGGGCGATCGAGCAACAGGTCGCGGGCCAGATAGACCTCGGCCATGCCGCCGCGGGCCAGGTGTCGCACGATCTGGTAGCGGCCTGTGAAGACCTGAGATACCACGAAATCAGCCTACGGGGCCAATGCGGCCCGCATCACGGCCTGGGCGATCGGGGCGGCGAGGGCGCCGCCGGTGACCTCGGTGGTGCTGGGCTGGTCTTCGAGCATGACGGCGACGGCCACGCGGGGGGCCTCGGCGGGGGCGAAGGCCACGAACCAGACGTGGGACTTGTCGAGACCCGTCTGGGCGGTGCCGGTCTTGCCGGCCACGGCGACGCCCGGGATCTGTGCCCGGGTGCCTGAACCGCCGGCGACCACGCCGACCATCATGTCGCGGGTGGCCTGGGCCACGTTGGGCGGCACCGCGGTCAGCCACGGCTTGGCGTCGTAGCGCTGGATCACCTCGCCCTCGGAGTCGCGCACCTCGCCGAGGACGTGGGGGGTCATGATCACCCCGTTGTTGGCGATGCCGGCGGCCACCAGGGCCATCTGCAGCGGGGTGGCGGAAACGTCCTGCTGGCCGATGGCCGACTTGGCCAGCCCGGGCAGGTCACGGGCGAAGGCGCTGGTCGGCGGGAAGAACGATTCGGCGGCGAAGGGCAGGTCGATCGGCGGGACCTCGTTGAAGCCGAACGCCTCGGCGCCGGCCACCATCTTCTGAGCGCCGATGTCGAGCCCGAGTTGGGCGAAGGCGGTGTTGCAGGAGACCCGCAGGGCCTCGGTGAGCGGGCCGCCGCAGGAGCCGCCGCCAAAGTTCTGCAGCGTCTGGCCGCCGGCGTTGGGCAGCAACAGCTCGCGCAGGGTGGGGTAGGAGGGTTGCGTCGGCGAGGCCGTGCCGGTGGCCAGCCCCACTGCGGCGGTCACCACCTTGAAGCTGGATCCGGGTGGATAGCGCTCGCGGTACGTGCGGGGCAACAGCGGATTGTCCGCATCCGCGTTGAGCTCGGTCCAGGCGGCGCGGACGGCGTCCTGGTCGTGGGAAGCCAGAATGGTGGGGTCGTAGGTGGGGTAGTCGACCAAGGCCAGGATGGCCCCGGTCCGAGGGTCGAGGGCCACGACCGAGCCCTTACGCTCGCCGAGCTGGGCGGTGGCCAGCTCCTGCAGGCTCTTCGACAGGGTAAGGGTGACGTTGGCGGTCTTGTCGCGCTCCACCAGGAGGTCGCGGGGGCTGAAGGAGTTCTGTGCCACCTTGCCGGTGAGGGCGTCGTTGTACTCCCGCTCGACGCCTTCGCTGCCGTAGGTGAAGGAGAAGTACCCGGTGACATGGCCGAAGAGTGCCCCGAGCGGGTACTGGCGCTGGAGCTTGAAGGCGTCGTTCGACGGCACCGACTGGGCCAGCACCGCCCCGTCGGAGGTCTGGATCACCCCCCGGGGCCGCACGAAGTCACGGACGACGGCCCGGCTGTTGGCCGGATGGGCGTTGAGGTCGCCGGCCTCGATGACCTGCAGGTAGTTCAGCTGGATGAAGAGGGCCGAGAACAGCACCAGCATCACGATGCCCAGCTTGCGGATCTGGGTGTTCACGCCGACACCGAGTCTCGCACCGGGGCCGGCGCCCGCTCGTGGTCGTCGGCGGAGATGCGAAGGAGCAGGGCCAGGAGGATGTAGTTCGAAATGAGCGACGAGCCTCCGTAGGAGACGAACGGCAGGGTGATGCCGGTGAGGGGGATCAGGCGGGTTACCCCGCCCAGGATGATGAAGGTCTGCAGGCCGATGATGGCAGTGAGGCCGGCGGCCAGCAGCTTCTCGAACGGCGATTCCACCCGCATGGCGATCCTCAGCCCGGCGCCCACCATGAGCAAAAACGCCGTCAGCACGGCCGCCGTTCCCAGCAGGCCCAGTTCCTCGCCGATGGCGGCGAAGATGAAGTCGGTGGAGACCGCGGGGATGCGCTGGGGGCTGCCCTGGCCGATGTTCGTGCCGGTGATGCCGCCGGCGGCGAAGGCGAACATGGCCTGCACCGTCTGGTAGCCGGCGTCGTTGGCCACCGACCACGGGTCGGTGAGGATGCTGATGCGGGTCTTGACATGGTCGAACACCGACCAGGCGATGAACGCCCCGCCGGCGAACATCAGCCCACCGATGCCCAGGTACACGCCCCGGTTGGTGGCCACCCACAGCAGCACGATGAAGAGGGCGAAGAACAGCAGCGACGAGCCCAGGTCGCGCTCCCAGAACATCACGACCAGCGACGCGGCCCAGGCCAGCACGATGGGCCCGAAGTGGCGAACGTTGGGCAGCCACACGCCGGCGACCTTCCGGGTGCCCATGGCCAGCAGCGGTTGCTTCTCCACCAGGTAAGAAGCGAAGAAGACGCAGAGGGCGATCTTGGCCAGCTCGCCGGGCTGGAAGGTGATCGACCCGAGGCGCACCCACAGTCGGGCGCCGTTGATGTTCTGGCCGACCACCGGGAGCAGGGGCATGAGCAGGAGTCCGATGCCGACGAGGGCGAAGGTGTACCGGAGGCGCTCGATGTCGCGGGCCCGCCGGACCAGGGCCAGAGTGGTCACGTAGGCGCCCACTCCTATGGCGGTCCACAGGGCCTGCGGGCCGGCGAGGTCGGAGTCGAGGCGGGCGATGAAGACGTAGCCCACCCCGTTGAGCAGTCCGGCCACGGGCAGGAGGATGCCGTCGGCGCTGGGGGCCAGTCGGCGGGTGGCCACGTGGGCCACGGCCAGCAGGCCGAGGATGATCACCAGGAACGGGACCAGGTTGGCCGGTAGGGAGGCGCTGCGACCCAGGCCGGCCAGGGTGTAGGCGCCGGCGGTGAGGACGCCGGCCATGAGCATGAGGCCCAGTTCGGTGTTGCGCCGGATAGCGCCCAGGACGGTGCTCATCGGACCGGGCTCATGGGCGCGACGTGGTGGTGGTCGACGGAGGGAGCGTGGTGGCGGTCGAGTCCGGGATCAGCGTGGGGGGCGTGGCTCTCCGGGCCTCGACCTCCTGGCGCAGGTTGTTGACGTAGCGGTCGGCCGCCGCCTTGCTCGGCACCACGTGGCCGGCGTCGAGCTCGATGCGCTGAGCCGGCAGCAGTTCGGCGCCCGTGGGCTGCTGCTTGCGCTCGACGACCGTGGGGTCGAACCACAGGAGCCCGCCCGGGCGGCCCCGGAAGATGGCCACCTGCTCGCTGTCGATGCCCACGAAGTAGGCACCGCGGGCGTACCAGGCCACGGCCCAGACGGCGGCGCCCAGCACGGCGAGCACGGCGAAGAGGAACACGAACACTCGCCAGGTCAGGCGTCGACCCCTGGCCGGCGGATGGGGCGGGGCGAGCGAGGGTCGCGCCGCCGCCGAGGGGGGCTCGGGCGCCGGCGGGGCGGCCACCCTGCTCCTGGTCTGGTCGAGGTCGGGCTGGGCCGTGGCCACCGTCGGGGCGGGGGCCGGACGGGTCGAGCCGGCGTCGCCGGCCAGGGCGGCCGAGGCCTGCTGCGATCGGCCGTCGTCATCGACCACGTCGATCACTACCACGGTGATGTTGTCGCTGCCGCCCGAGGCCCGGGCCTGGCGGACCAGGTCGTGGGCCGCCTCCTGGGGGTCGGCCAACTGGCGGAGGGTGGAGGCGATGCGCTCGTCGGACAGCTCGTTGGTGAGCCCGTCGCTGCACAGCAGGATGCGGTCGCCCTGGAACGGGGTGATCTCCCAGGAGTCGACCTGGATCGCCGGCTCCATGCCCAGGGCCCGGGTGATGATCGAGCGCTGGGGGTGGACCTGGGCCTCGGCCGACGTGAGCTTGCCGTCCCTCACCAGCTCCTCGACCAGGCTGTGGTCCTCGGTGAGCTGGATCAGCTCGCCCTGCTGGAGCAGGTAGGCACGGGAGTCGCCCACGTTGATGAGGCCGAGCTGCTCCTCGCCGTTCTCCTGGACCAGGGCCAGGGCGGTGAGGGTGGTGCCCATGCCCCGCTTCTCCCGGCTGCCCTGGGCCAGCTGCCAGACGGCCGTGTTGGCCGCTTCGGCCGCGGCGATCAGGCCCTCGATGGTGTGCTCACCATCGGTGAAGGCGCGCAGGAGGGTCTCCACCGAAGTCTGTGACGCCACCTCGCCGGCTTGGTGGCCGCCCACGCCGTCGGCGACGGCGAACAGGCGCTCGTCGGACAGGAAGCGGTCCTCGTTGATCTGTCGGACGCGGCCCACGTCGGTGGCCGCTCCGGCCCGAAGCTGGGTCATCGGGCTTCCGCCCGATG
Organism: Acidimicrobiales bacterium; assembly: GCA_038214685.1. Taxonomy (GTDB): domain Bacteria; phylum Actinomycetota; class Acidimicrobiia; order Acidimicrobiales; family AC-14; genus CADCTB01. Next base: position 8,602 of record JBBQRO010000057.1, on the reverse strand, counting down.
AATGCCGATGGGCCGACCTCCCGGGCCGACCACTACTGGAGCTCCATCACGGTCTTGCCGATCTGGAGGCGGTCGCCTTTTCGGATGGCGATCGGGGCGGTGACCTTCTTGCGGTTGAGGAAGGTGCCATTGGTGGAGCCCAGGTCCTCCACGTAGAGCTGCGCCTCACGCCGGAAGACGCGAGCGTGCAGTTGGGAGACGTAGGTGTCGTCGAGGGTGATGTGGCAGCCGCCCGCCCGGCCGACTGTGAGCTCGTCGTCGAGGTCGTAGGTCTGGCCCTTGGTCTCGGGCGGCTCGATGACCCGCAGGCGCCCACCGGCCTTGCCGTTGCCGCTGCCCCCACCGCCCCGGGTCGATCCCCCCCAGTTCTTCGCCGATCGGGCGGTCGGGCCGGGGGCGGCGGCCACGGTGCGGGGTGCGTTCATCTCGGCCCAGACGGCCCGCAGTACCCGGAGGAAGAAAAGGTAGAGCAGGGCCAGGAGGCAGAACTTGAGGATGGTGAGGAGAGAATCGGGCACTGCGGCTAGGACGCCTCGAAACGGAGCTTGGTGGAGCCCACCGTGATCTCGTCGCCGTTGTTGAGCAGGCGCTCCTTGACCTGCGCCCCGTTGACCCGGGTGCCGTTGGTGGAGCCGAGGTCGACGACCACGAACCCGGTGCCCTGGCGGCGGACTTCGGCGTGCTTGCGGCTCACGTTCGCATCCGACAGGGCCACGTCGCACTCGGGCATGCGGCCGATGGACAGGGCCTGCTCGCCGATCTCCACCCGCCGGCCGTCCTCCAGGAAGATCGACCCGACGGCTGCGCCCCCGGGAGCCTCCTGGAACCCGCTGGCCACCAGGAACTGGCCCTGGCTGAGGGACTCGTCGATGTTCAGCTCCACGTGGACCGGGCCCACGAACCCGTACCCCTCGGTGCGGGCATGGTCGCGAGCCGCCTCGGCCAGCTCCCGGGTCAGCACCTCGGCGAACGACTCGAACTGCTCGGAATCGGTGGCGCTCAGGGCCACGGTGAAATGATTGGGGGCCAGCGGTCCGTTCACGCCCAGGGTGCGGTGCAGGTCCATGTCGCGCGTGAGCCGCCGGCCGATCTCGACCGGCTTCAGCCCGCTACGGAAGGTCTTGGCGAACACACCCTCGACCAGCCGTTCCAGGCGTTGCTCGAAACCCTGCAGTCCCATCTCGGCCCGAGCTTACCCAGGCCCCGCCTACCAAGAGCCTCCGCTTCCGCTACCGTGGTCTCGTCGCTCGGGCGAGTGGCGGAATTGGCAGACGCGCAGGATTCAGGTTCCTGTGTCCGAAAGGACGTGGGGGTTCAAGTCCCCCCTCGCCCACTGGGTAAAAGTGCTGGTCAGAGGGGGCCGCCTGCGCCTGTGGCGCCGCCCCTTGCTCGTCGACACCGATGTCCCGGTGCTCGCCGGATTGCCGGCTGCGCGTGGTGCGCCGCGTCTTGAGACGCCCTCGCTGCTTCACGTTGCGCTCGCCGTGTTGGACGGCTCGGCCGCCGGCGGTGTGCGGGCGACGGCGAAGCTGGTGGGCCGTGCTCCTGGAACCGTCTCCAAGCAGCTCGCCTCGCTCCGTGCCGCGCACCTGGTCGGTGAAGACGCCGAGCCGACGGTGCCCGACCTGTTCGACGCGGTCGTTGACGTGTGGCGGCCCGTTCGGGTCCCGCTTGCGGCTCTGCCCCCGGTGGGGGTCGGGCCGGTGAGCGAGCGCCTGCACCTCGGCCTGGACGATCCGATGGGACCGGGGTGGGTCATCGCCGAGCTGTTCGCTGCGGCTGCCTGGGGCGCTCCCGTCGTGCTTGCGGGTGACGTACCTCGGGACTTCTATGCGCCCGACGCAAGGACGCTTCGCCAGGCGCGGACGTTGCTCGGTGACGCCGAGTTCGGACGCCATGCGTGCACCGTCGCCGTTGCGCCGGCGCCGTATGTGTGCCGGCGGCGGTATGACCGCACCGGCGCCGTCGACGACTCCTTCTTCGCACCGAGCCCTGTCATCGCTGCGCTCGATCTCGCCAGCGATCCCGGGCGCGGCCGCGAGACCCTCGACCTGTGGTCGCGCCACCTCCCGCCCGAGGTCCGGCGTGTCTGGTGAGCGACCCGCGATCGTCGTTCGAGGCGAGCGGGAGACAGTGCTCGCGCGTGCCGTCGAAGCGCTCGGTCGGTTTCCGTCGGGTCAGCCGTGGGTTCTCATCGGCGGGTTGGCCGTGTTCGTGCGGCTCGGGTCGATCACTCGTCCGACGGCGGACGCCGACACAGTCGCCCGTTCCCAGGCCGCGCTGCTCCGGGAACTCGGCGATGGCGACTTGACCGCCGTCATATCCGGCGGCGAGGTCCACATTGCCGTCGGAGAGGGGACGGTCGACGTCGACGTCATGGATCTCGCCGACGACCCGCTGCCGCTCGATGTCGAACGCCGTACCTTCGCCTTGGCCCGGCGCTGCGCTCTGTTGTCTGCGGTGACCGAACGCGTCGTAGTGACGGGCTACGACCACGTCGCCGTCGCCGAGGCGGCGATCCCGGTGGCGACCGTCGGCGCTCTCATCGCGCTCAAGACCGTGTCAATGGTCCGGCGTCCGCACGGCAACCATCCCAAGAAGGAAGGTCGATCCCGAGAACGGCGAATGGATGCTGGCCCGGGCCGACTCCGCCGGTTGCACCCATGGGTTCCTCGATGCCCTCCGAGAACGCGGGCTCGAGTTCTCCGTCGGCTTCGCCATGGACGAAGCAGTCCGCGAAGGCGGTGCTGGCATTGCCGGAGACGGCGTCGACCGGCGCCATCCGCCAGGACATGGAGGTTCGCGAGGGCGCCGAGGTGGCCGAGATCACCGATCTGCTCGACCCGTCGGCCTGGCCGAACCGCACCCCGGGCCATTGTCCGCCGGGAAGAACCCCACCCCGGGGCGCAGCTCACCTTCACCGACATCGACGGCCATCGCTTCCAGGTCTTCATCTGCGACTCCACCGACGCCGACATCTCCTACCTCGAGGCCCGTCACCGGGGCCATGCCCGGGTCGAGGACCGCATCCGCAACGCCAAGCAGACCGGTCTGGCCAACTTCCCCTGTCACGCGTTCGCCGACAACGAGGCATGGCTCGCCGTCGTGCTGATGGCCTGTGACCTGCTGGCATTCACCCAGTCGCTGTGCCTGACCGGCGAGCTGGCCGTCGCCGAGCCCAAGCGGCTCCGCTACTGCCTGCTCCACGCCGCCGGCCGGCTCACCCGCTCCGGGCGGCGGAACTACCTCCGGATCCAGGCCAATTGGCCGTGGGCGAAGGAGCTGTCCCGAGTCTTCGACCGCCTGAATTCCCTGGTCCTGCGGACCTGAGTTCCGTGGGCGGGACCGGCCCCGCCCTTCGACCACCGCTCATCAGCGGACCGCCGCCCCCAACATCAGTGGCTCACCCTGATCAGTCGCGTCCAGGACACGCCGGTCTTGCCGTTCGACGCCGCTCGTCACCGCCGCTATCGGCCGGCGCCCAAACCTGGGTTCCCAACCGACTGACGGAGGGCTTGCTGAAAGGTCTGGGCTAGAGGTTGCCCGGAGATCCGCTCGTACGCGGCCATGACGGCGAGCACGAGTTCGGGGCCTCGCGCATTGCTCGGCAGATATCGAAGATCGAAGTGACGGTCGGCGACACCACTTTCCTCGAAGTCGACGATGACCAGAAGCGACGCTGACGCCTGGTCCCATGCCTGGTTGTAACCATGAAGGTCACCGTGCACGAGGACCTCAGGGAGGGGCGGTCTGCCGTCGAGAACGCAATCGACCCAGTCGCACCACCCCATCACCGACGCCGCTCGACGATGGTCAACGAGACGCGGAAAGCGCGCACGGAGGCGGCTGGTGTCCGCCTGAGCCGTCGGGTGAACCTCTGGGAGATCGCCGACGACGCTGGCGATGTCCGCGCCATGCAGGCGGACCAGGAAGGCCGCGATCTGTCCCGCCACCTCTGTCGTCTCCCCGGAGCTGAGGCCGCTCGCCCACTCCCAGGTCAGTGGAAGACCCGCCACCCGGCGGGTCACTACGAGAGCTGGATCCTTGCTCAGGACCACCAACTCCGGGGTCGGCAGGGACGCCTCAAGGCTCCGCAGCGGGTGCAGTGGCTGCAGGATCATCCCCTCCCGCCAAAGCCGTATCGCCCGGACCTCAGACCATGCGAACTTGGCGACGAAGCGTCCGTCGACCACTGCGCTCGACGACCACCACAAGGGATTCGACTGCGCATGCCAGACGTTGAGTCCCATCGGCAGGCCGACGAGGTCCGGCGCACACCTGGCCATCGCCGCTCGTAGCAAACATTCGGTTCCATCCTCCAGCCAGCCGACCGCCATGACCAGAGAGTCTCGCGTCGTGAACGGCCCGCGTCCTGTCTTCCGGCTCGGGCTCTGCGTTGTCCACGGCATCGAGACGGTCATCGATTCTCGGCAACCGCCCCCGACAGAGAACTGACGCCATCATTCTGTCCGCTGCACGTGGTTCGGGTGCTACGCGTCAGCGGGCCGGCGCTTCGCCGCACCGTGACCGCAGCGGCGGGGAGGGCGACTGGCGACTGCGGCGTCGCCTGACCACATCCCGTGGTCGAACCCTTCAATCGACCGCATGGGGCAGACTCTGGCGCGTGTTCGCGTGGCCGCCCCGCTGCTACCAACGTGCGGTCGCGTACGTTACGGACCCGTCGGGAAGCCTGCTCGTGTTCGACCACGTCGGGATTCCGGAGGCAGGGACTCAGATCCCCGGAGGAGGGATTGGCGCGAGTGAACGCCCCGAGGTCGCTGTCCTGCGTGAATTGGCCGAGGAGTCGGGAATAATGGACGCGACGCTGATCCGGAAGCTCGGCGAGTCGTGGTTCTTGGCCGAGGCTGGCCGGGTTCCCGCAGGCTTCGAGGAGCAGGTGCACCACGCCTTTCACCTCGGCGTCGCGCGGCCTAGTCCGAGCGCCACCTGGGAGTGGGACGAACGCGACGGGGGTGAGGTGGTCAAGTGGCGCTACGCCTTCCGATGGACTGCGCTCGACGCGGCGGAGGCCGTGCTGCACCCCAGCCAAGCCATGTGGCTTCCTGTTCTCAAATGCTCATTGGGTCAGGCATGGCCTGCGGGGGGCTGAGCCGGGTAGGTCCCCGGTAAGGGCGTCCGTCAGCCGGCGATCTGGGATGGTCGAACGCCGGTCTGGCCGCCGTCGTTATGGGATGCGAAACCTGAGGCCGGTACGGTTGAACGGATGGGGGCTATGGAGGTCGCTGTTCCTCATCAGCCGGGCCGATGGGGCCGATCGTGGCGGGCACACTGGGGGCGGTGCCAGACATGACGTCCCCGGTCTCTCGGCCCGACGACAATCGCCCGGCCTCCGAGGGAATTAGATACCGGACAGAGCGTCCTGAGGATCGCCGGGCGATAAGGGAGGTCGTGAAAGCCGCGTTCGGCTCATCTGCGGAGGCCGAGCTGGTGGAAGACATCCGTCGGTCCGAGTACTTCATCCCCGAGCTCTCCGTGGTCGCCGAGACCGATGCCCAGGTCATCGGCCATGTGATGGTCAGCTACGCCATCCTTCACACTCTGTCGGGTGAGAGCCGCATCGCGATGCTGTCGCCGCTCGCAGTCGACCCCGACTTCCAGCGGCGGGGCATTGGGTCGGCTCTCGTTCGCAAGGTGATGGCCGAGGCCGATGCACGCGCCGAGCCCTTGGTCGTGCTGGAGGGAAGCCCGAGGTTCTACGGGCGCCTTGGATTCGAACATTCCTTGCACTACGGAATCGAGATCACGCTCCCTTCGTGGGCTCCTCCAGAAGCGGCCCAGGTGCTGCGCTTGTCCAAATACGACCCATCGATCCGGGGTCATGTGGCGTATCCCCCCACCTTCGACAGCTTCGCAGAGCACTGACCCCAATGGAGGCGCCGCCCCAATGCCCCACGGGCGGTGGGCCGAGTCGGCGTCACGTGGCGGGGGGACGCCACTCGTATCGGATGTCCGGCACCAGTCCGGCACCTCCTCCTCGTTGTCGCCGGTCGTGGCGTCCATCGGGACGAAACCGTGGCGCTCATAGAATCGCTGGGCGCGTCGAATTCGTCTGAAAGGTCCAAAGACGCAAACCTTGGGGCCGACAAGTCTTGGCGAGATTCACCAAGTCGGTCCCGATCCCGTTCCCTGTGTTGCCCGGGGCGACATACAGCTGGTCGATCAGGTCCTCATCCAGCACGAGCCCTCTCGCGCGAGGACCGTGCCATCCTCCTCGGCGATCCACGTCTCCTTGTTCGGAAGGACGACGGCTTCGAACCACGCGTGAACCTCGTGCGCAGTGTGCACCGGCGGAGGAATCGCCGGGACTGCCGCCGCCCGCGCACGCAGCCAGGTGTCCGCTATCTGACGGGCGTCCCCGCCGCGCGCCCGCCGAAGCTCCACGAACCCATCGTGCCTTCCGCTCCGACGCAGCGCTGAATCCCATCGCCGGCGTTTGGCGGCAGGTGGGAGCCCGGGCTACAACTCCACTTAGCGCGGAACGCAGACGATGACCAGGAGAGGGATACCGGAGGAAACGAGTTCTGTGTCCCAGTCGCAGCGACGGACCCAAAAGCAGCGAAGTGAGTGAAGATCGACGCATCGGACGTTCGGAGCGCGGTGACTGCGGCCATGTAGACGGCTTCAGCGCTTGGCCTGGCAGTCGGCGAGGCGATCGTTCTTCACAACTCGAACAAGCTCGCGGTGCGCCTACTCCCGTGTGACGTCTTTGCCCGAATCGCACATGCAGGGCACGAGGTTGCACGGTTCGAAGTCGAGCTTGCTCAACAGCTCGCCGGAGCTGAGAGCCCGGTGGCTGCGCTTGAGCCTCGAGCGGCTGCACACCGGCATGCGGACGCTCGATATCGCGTGTCCGCACTTCACGGACCGGATCGCGGAAGCTGAACTGCTGGTGACGAGCTGCGACGATCCTATGCTTGCCGACCTGGACCGGGAGCTTCTCAGCACCACACTGCGAACCCTGAGACGAGCGATCGTCGACCGCGGCACCGTCGAGCAAGCTGCTGCACGGCGAGCCACATCCCGGCAATGTGCTGCGCACGAGGAACGGGCTGCGGTTCATCGACCTCGAGACGTGTTGCCGTGGACCGGTCGAATTCGACCTCGCCCACGTGCCCGAACTGGTCATCGAGCGCTACTCGGGCGCTGATCAGCAGCTGCTCCATGAGTGCCGGGGCCTCGTTCTTGCCATGGTGACAGCGTGGCGTCTCGAGCCGGGCGACCAGTTCCCGAACCGGCAACGAGCAGCGCGAGAGCTGCTCAGAGCAATTCACGAGGGCCCGCCGAGGCCAGCGCTCGACGCGGTGATGCACCGCGCAGGCGTTCCATAGGCGTCAGACATCACGCGCTGGAGCTCACGGCTGACGCAGCGCCGAGTCGCTGCCCCGACGTGTCGGTCGTAGTGAGTAGAGACGTCACTCAGCCGGCGTTACGGGGCGCGTCGATGACGGAGGCCTGGGACGGCTGAGGCAGACCTTCTGGGACACGCCTGCGCCCGGGGGGGGGCGTCCCTGCACCTCACCTAGATATACCAGCTAGCCGACGTATATACTGAAGGAATGGCTAAGCACCTGGTGGACATCGACGAGACGGCACTGACGGCGGCCCAGGCTGAGCTGGGAACCGCAAGCATGAAAGAGACCGTCAATGAGTCCCTGAGGAGAGCCGGCGCAGGCAGAAACTCCCGGGTCGGCGAGGCCCTCGATCGCCTCGGCCGCCGTACGCTGGCCCCTCGCGAGGAAGCGTGGCGCTGACCCACCTCATCGACACCAGCGTGATCAGCCGCCTGAGCGAGCCGGCGGTGCGCGCCGTCGTTGACCCCCTCACCGAGGCCGGTCAGGTTGGCCGAGCTGGGATCACCGACCTCGAAGTTGGCTACGGGAGCCGCAACGCTCGGGAGTGGGACCAGGACATGGCCGACCTGTCGGTGTTCCAGTTGGTCGAGACCACCGCCGAGCACGTTCAGCGAGCGCGGCAGGTGCAGCGACTCCTGGCCTCCCGCAGCCAGCGCGGTCGCAAGGTGCCTGACCTGCTCATCGCCGCCGCAGCCGAGCAGGACCGCCTCGTCCTGCTTCACTACGACTCGGACTTCGACCTGATCGCCAAGGTGACGGGCCAGCGGTGCCAATGGGTGGTGCCGGCCGGCACCATCGACTGAGCGACACCCCGTGTCTCCGGGCCGGCGATCAGGGCTGCTTCGGCAGAGCCGATCGCCGTATGTTCCGGGACACCGCTTGGTGCGCACTGAGGGCAACCAGATCGGCGAATCGGTCGCGCGCTCGGTCTGCGGTCTGGTTCGCACCACGACGGTGATGAGTAGGTGCGATCGGGGCGCCGATGAGAGTTGGCGGGTCGCCGGCAGTCGTCTGAGTACGGTCCCGTGAACGCGCGGAGCGCATCAAGGGAGAGCAACGAGATGAGACCACTTCGATACTCGATCAATGTCACGCTCGACGGCTGCTGCCATCACGAGGCAGGGCTCCCCCCGGACGAGGAGTCGATGCGCTACTGGACCGCTGAGATGGAACGAGCCGATGCCCTGCTATTCGGCCGGGTGACCTACGAGATGATGGAGTCGGCGTGG
>JBBQRO010000056.1:0-19520 GCA_038214685.1 Acidimicrobiales bacterium | reverse complement strand
GGTTCCCGCCCAACCACCCGCCGATGCAGACCTTCCTCGGCGTGCCGATCCGCGTCCGCGACGAGGTGTTCGGCAACCTCTACCTGACCGACAAGCGGACGGGCGACCAGTTCAGCGACGAGGACGAAGCGCTCGTCGTGGCCCTGGCCAGCGCAGCCGGTGTCGCCATCGAGAACGCCCGCCTCCACACGAGGGTGCAGGACCTGGCCCTCGCCGAGGATCGGGAGCGGATCGCCCGCGACCTCCACGACACCGTCATCCAGCGGCTCTTCGCCACCGGCCTGCGCCTCCAGGCGGCCGCCCGGCTGGCCCAGGACCCGGTGCTGGCCGAGCGCCTCACCCAGGCCGTCGACGACCTTGACGTGACCGTCAAGTACATCCGCACCGCCATCTTCGGCCTCGAGGGAACGTTGCGGGCCACCGGCGGACTGCGCCAGCAGGTGCTGGCCCTGTCGTCCGAGGCGGCGAGCCCGCTGGGCTTCCATCCCCACGTGGTCTTCGACGGACCGGTGGACACCGTCGACGACGACATGGCCACCGAGCTGCTGGCCGTGCTGGGCGAGGCCCTGGCCAACGTCGCCCGTCACGCCCAGGCCCGCCGGGTCGACGTCGAGGTCACCACCGGCACAGAGGTGGTCCTGCGGGTGACCGACGACGGGCGAGGGCTCCCCGGGGAGGTCCGGGCCGACGGCCGGGGCATGCTCAACATGAGGACCAGGGCGTCCCGTCTCGGCGGGACGCTCCTGGCCATTTCCGGTCCTGTCTCGGGCACCGTCGTCACATGGCGCGTGCCGGTCATGTCCCTGGGCTGAGTCAGACCCTCACGGGCTGGCGGGCGGTGGCGTCGACGTCATCCGGTTGTGGGGCGGCGAACGCCTTGTTCCGGGGCGTCAGGAAGGCGTGCGCGATGCCGGCGAGGGAGAGGCTTAGCAGGAGGATCACACCGAGGTAGATGACCGTGGCCGCCTGCGCCGCCTTGTCGCCCAGGACGCTGAACCCGAAGGACGTGAGCAGGATGCCGCGCAGGGTCTCACCCTTGAAGACCGTCTCCCGCTGAGCGGTGGCGTCGGCGAGCTGCTTCTGCAGGTCGGCCACGGCCGGATCGGCGTTGCGCTGGGCGGCGGCGATCTGGGCCCGCAGACCGGTTTGGACGTCGCCGATCTCGGCGTAGGTCTTGCCGCCGCCGCTGCTCTTGACGTGCTGTCCGATGAACTCGTTCGCATAGCACTCCACCTGCTTGCCGGTGGTGAGCTCCTGGCCGGCGTACTTCACCAGGCACCCCGCCGCCCGCTCGGTATCGGTGAGGGTGTCGGCAGACTTGAAGGTGATCCGCTGCTGGACGAGCTGGTCGGTGACGTACCGACTGGAAAAGTCGGCGTTGCTGGACATCACCACGCCGACGATGAGGAGGAGGGCGGCCAGGCCCACTCCTCCGATGCTGAACAGGATGTCGAGGGTTCTGCGCTTCATGGGTGGCTCCCTGGTCGTCGGTACCGGTCTAGGAGTGAGCATGGACGTCCCGGCCGCTCGTAGGCAGGGGCCAACGACCCGCTTCAGAGGAGACGAAGGTCCCGACGTGGCGCCGGGTGTCGTAGCGTGACGACAGCGTGCCGCCACGACCGAAGGGTGACCAGTGCCTGCACCGGAAGAATCAGGGCCACGGCTGGTCGGCTCCCTGGAGGAGATCGACCGGGCCGAGTGCCTGCAGCTCCTGGCCACCACCACCGTGGGCCGGGTCGGCTTCATCCTCGACGATCGCCCGGTGGTGCTGCCGGTCAACTATGCCGTCGACGGCGACACCGTGGTGTTCCGCACCGCGGAGGGGACCGTCCTGAACAAGGCAGCGTTCCAGGTGATCGCCTTCGAGGTCGACGAGATCGACCCCGCGGCCCACACCGGCTGGAGCATCCTCGCCCAGGGCGTCGCCCAGGACGTGAGCGACGCGATCGACACACGATCCGAGCACCTGCGACGACTCGCCCTGGTCACCTGGGCACCCGGTCACCGGGACCGGTGGTTCCGGCTCGATGCCGCCTCGCTGACCGGCCGGCGCCTCGTGGTCCGGCCGGCGTCGTCCTGACCCTCCACCTCGCGGGGCGGTCGTCGCCAACCGCCTGGTAGCCGAAGGTCCCCCAATCTCCCGCCGAACGGCAGACGGATGGCACCCCGATCCGAGGTCGTCCGGCGCTCGTCGTTCCGTTCCTTCGGCCCTGGGTCGGAGACGCCGTCGAGCGCACCATGAGTCCATAGCCCCCGCACCGAAAGCAGGACGACATGGACCACAGGACCACCGACCCCACCACCGAGCCCCGCATGAACCCGGTCTTCTCGATCGCCGGCGCCATGCACGGCACCTCCAACACCGGTTGGAAAACCGCCTACCCCAACCCCGACGCCACCATCGCCACCACGACCCACGCCGGCCGGGGCCCGTGCTTCTCCATCGCCGGCGTGATTCCGGGTCGACCCGAGACGGCCTGGCGCACGGCCATGCCCGACCCCTCCCGCGACGTGCTGGACGCCTTCGGCCACGTCATCACCAAGGTCGAAGCCGCACTCCGGGCCCAGGCCCGCACCGAGCTGGGGCATCGCCGGCCCGGCGTGTTGACCGTCCGGGCGTCAGCCTGACGAACCGCTCAGGCTGGTTTCCTTCCCAGCCGTCCGGTCTGGAGCGCAGCGACGTCGACATCGTCGAGGGTGGTCACGACGATGTCGGCGCCGGCCGCTTCCAGGAGATCCTCGTCGTCGAACCGGGCCACTCCAATGGCGGCCATTGCGCCGGCCTTGGCGGCTTCGACACCAGCCGAGGCGTCCTCGATCACGAACGCCCGCTCCGGCGTCACTCCAATTTCCCCGGCGGCGGCGAGGAACATCTCCGGATGGGGCTTCCCATGGGCGAACTCCCGGCCCGACACGTCGCCGTCGAAGAAGTCCAACAAGGAAAGCCCGGGGCGCAGCGACGGCGAGTCGATCCCGTGCTCGCGGCCGAAGTCGTCGAGGCTGATCTTGCGGAGGAGCAGCCCGGCATTCTTCGACGACGAAGCCGCCACCACCCGGACGCCGGCGTCCTTGACCGCAATGATGAAACGCAGGGCGTCGGGATAGGCGTTGAAATCCCCGGCCTCGATGAGGCGGATCACCATCTCCTGCTTGCGGTCCGCGTACTCGTCCAACCGCCGGCCATCGTCGGGGATGCCGAAGTAGGCCAGGGCGGCGGCCGCCCCGCTCATGCGCGGCTTGCCCGACATCTGCTGCTGGTACACGGGGCCGGTGAACGCCTCCGGCGACCACGAGGTCCGAGCCCGGATGTCGGCCCAGTCCGACTCCATCAGCTCGCGCAGCGACTCGCGCCACGCCTTCTCGTGGGGCGAGTCGACCAGCACCCCGTCGACATCGAAGATGGCCCCCTGGAACGACGTCACCATCCGCGAACCCTATACACGCGCGCGGGGGCCTCTGCGACCGGTGGCCCCGGCCGGCCGACCGGACATCGGCTGAGGTACCGGGGTCCCCGGGTCCCCGGACGGTTGAGGCGGCTCGGGGCCGGCGAACATGAAGGCCGCGCGCCCGAGGTATTCGGAGGGGCCGACCGGGCGGCCTATGGTTTTCTCAGGAACTGGCTCGAGCCCCAGTGTGTGAACGGCGGATTCCGTGACAAGGAGGACCCGTGACCCAGGCCAGTAGATGTGCAGCATGGCTTTGCGCGACCGCAGCGATTCTGTTCGCGGCGTTGGCGTGGACTGGGTCTCCGGTCAGCGCACAGACGGCCGACTGCACCGTATCGACGAGCGACCAGGGCGTCGACGGCGAGGAACAGAACCTCCTCGTGCTCATCAACTCCTACCGCCAGAGCAACGGAAAGAACGCACTGGCGATGGAGCCGAGCGTGACCCGGGCCGCGGCGTGGTTCAGCCGTGACATGGCCACCAAGAACTACTTCCCCTACGACCACGTCGACTCCAACGGCCGTGGGATCTCTCAGCGCCTGAGCTGGTGCGGCGTGGGCTACTCGAACTGGGCCGAGAACATCTACGCCGGTTCGACCGACGCACAGTCGGTGTTCAACGCCTGGAAGGCATCGAGTTCGCACAACACGAACATGCTGAGGGACGGGGTCACCGCGGCCGGGATCGCCCGGGCCTACGGCGCCGGCACCACCTACGGTTGGTACTGGACGCTCGATCTCACCAACACGGCTGCCGTCGCGACCACGACCACTCGGCCGCCAGGCACCACCACGACCACCACCCGTCCCACCACCGGTCCTGCTCCCGGTACTCCCGAATGGTTTGCCCTGCACTACCCGCAGTACTTCGGCACCACGACCACGACCCGGCCGGCGACGACCAGCACGACAGCGCCGGCTACGACAACCACCACCACTTCGCCGCCGGCCACCACGACGACCACTGGAGCGCCGCCGACCACCACGACCACTCGGCCGCCGACGACCGGTCCGGCGCCCGGTACGCCGGAATGGTGGCTGCGGTACTACGGGCAGTACTTCGTCAGGTAGCCCCGTGGTCGGGGAACGCGATATCAGGGCGTCTGTGCGTTTGATGAAGTGGCTTCACAAACGCGGCCTATCCCGCCGGACCGTAGGCGTTGTCGGTAGTCCCCGAGCCGCTTGAGAAGTCCATTCTGGACCCCCGACGGGTGATCAAGATCCGATGGCGCGGACGCACCCCATCCGCTACGCGAGCTTTCTGTGCTCTATTTCGCGTCGGTCGTGGTTGCCATCGCGCTGACGCCGTTCACCCAGGGGCCAGCCCTCCGGATTACGACCGTCGCTCTCGGCTCGTCGGCCCTGCTGCTCGGGGTCACCTTGGTCGCGAACCTCAACGGTTCCGCCGACTTCCAGGCCTTGCTGACGAGCGGCCGCACCTGGATGGGCGTCGACTACTCCAAGTCGGTGTTCGCTCGGCCGCCGACTGCCCGGGTCTTCGGGGCCTTCGTCGCCATCGTGGGGCTGCTTGTCGGCCGTCCCGAGCAATACCCTTCTGTCAGGTCAGCCGGTGAATCTCGGCTGTGCAGAAATCGGGTTGGCCCGCCCGGTCGTGTTGGTCGGACTGTTTGGGGTTGTCCCCGACGGGCTTGCGGTCCCCGGCTGGGACCGGTCGAAGGTCCCGGTTTCCGTCCCGGGAGGAACAGGGGCGGGATTGGGCCGATTACGAGTCACCGTCAATACAACGCCTGTGGACTCCACGCCCGGCGGCTGCCCCTGCTCCGTGCACTGGGCGCTCACCTTGTAGGTGCTGCCGACCACGGCGACGAACGGAATGGTGATGATCCCCGAGAAGGTCCCAGTGGCAGTCACCAGCGCCGGCGTGGGAAAGGCACTGACAGACACGGCGTTTGCCAATGCTCCCGGACCTCGCAGGATGACCTGCGCAGCGTTGGGCAGCCCGTTGGGGGTGATGCACCCGGCGCCGCCGACTTGGACTGGCTGGCCGGGAAAGAAGCCGCTGGCCGAGTTGAGGCTGGTGACCGTTGCCGTTCCGCTGCTGGCGGAAGCCTGGCTCACCGGGAAGGCGACCAGGGCGATCGCAGCAACTACTCCCATCGTGAGAAATCGAATCTTCGGGAACGTGTGCATGGTCATAGGCCTCAGAGCAATTGTCGCCCCTCTCCCGCATGGGAGGACCCTGATGGCCGAATCCCGCTCCAGGAAGCATCGGCACGTTCGGACCGGCATTCCTGAAGGAGCGGGTTTTGTCAACACCGCGCCGCCCGTAGGGCGGCACCTTGCTGGGGTTGATCCGGCTCCAATGACGTGTTCGGGATGACGTCGAGGGCGCGCCGAAGTCCTCCTCCGGCGCGGAGGAGATGAGGGCGGTCAAGGCCGAGCGGAGCTCGCCCGCAGGGGAAGCCTTGACGGCCCGGTCAAATGAGGGGACACAATCGACCAGGAACCCCGCCAGGGGTTCCTACCTGCTTGTCGTCCCGGTGCGGCCCGTTACCCGGGCGTGATCATCAAGTCCGAAGGCGTTGCCTTTCTTCGTGAGACGAAGATCCGAGAGTTCTCGCAGCAGTCCCGTCTACAAGCGGGTGGGCAGTCCGAGGAAACCTCGGTGCCGGTCATTCCTCCGTGGCGCGTGGCCACATGCTGCGATCCGGCCGCAGCCGGCTGGGCTCAAGCACTTCCTCGGCTCGCCACGAAGGGAGCCATGCCGATAACGAGCTCGCAGCCGGCTACGACGATGGTGCTCAGCTCGTCTCGGCCAGGCAACGGATCTCACCGTCACGCAGGCCGTAGTAGACGAGGCTGAGAAGTCGCCGGGCCACCGCCACGCGCGCCTTGGGCTTGCCCCGGCGCTCGGCGATGCGGTGGAAGTCGGCACGGAGCTTGGGCCCGCCCCGGCGCTTGGCCACCGCCTCGATGGCGGCCCAGCGCACGAGCTTGCTCCCTTGCTTGGTGATCGAGCCGCGATGGATCGTGGTGTCGGATTCGCGGTGCTTGGGCGTCAATCCCGCCCACGAGCACAGCTTCTCCGGTCCGGAGAAGCGGCTGACGTCGCCGATCTCGGCCACGAAGATGGCGCCGAAGACCCGGCCCACCCCGTCGATGGCCTGGATGGCCCGATAGCCGGCGTGGTCCTTGAGCTGGCGGTGGATCTCCCTCTCCAGCATCGAGACCTGGGCGTCGTAGGACTCCATCAGGTCCCGGAGCGACTCCATGCGAATGGTGTAGGCCCGACCGAGTGGCATCTCGTCGAGCGCGGCCTGGCCGGCGGGGCCGAACATGTCCGAGTGCGTGGGCAGGATGCCCTCCTTGGCCATCACCGCGTGGGCCTGGCACTTCAGGCTGGAGCGCATGTTCACGAGCTTGGTCCGGTAGCGCACCAGCTCCCGCAGCTCCCGGGTAGGCGGTGGCGCCACCCAGGCCTCGGGCAGCGAGCCCAGGCGCAGGAGGTCGGCCAGCAGCACTGCGTCACGCACGTCGTTCTTGACCCGGCGGTTCGAGGTGATGCCCTTCATGCCCAACGGGTGGGCCAGGTGCAGCTGGGCTCCGCAGGTCTCGAGGACGTCGGCGGCCCAGTACCACCCGTAGGTGGCTTCGACGACGACGTGGGGGGCGGGCCCGGCCGGGGCGATGGCCGCCGCCAGCGCCACCGGGTCGTTGTCGATCTTGACGGTGCTCAGCTGCTCGCCGTCGGGGCTCATGCGCACGATGACCGAGCGACGGCGGTGCAGGTCGATGCCCACATACTCTGGTGTCACGGGGACCTTCTTTCGTCGTGAGGGTGTTGCTTTTGACGGCCCGAGTGTTCCAACGCTCGGTCCCTCACGGCGAGAGGAGGCCCCCTCTTTCTTCGATGCCATGGTGTCTTGCCCTCTCGGCCGGCGCCCGGCTGCCCGCCCCCTGCGGGATCCCGTCACGCGAGAGCGGCACCCGCTCCTTCATCGCAGCACTTGAGCTGAGGGTCACAGTCAACTTCCCGAACCCTCGACCCACCTGCCAGGCCCTGCTCGGGGCCTGGCCAAGGCCGCCTTCTCCGGAAGGATTTCCATCACTTCACGTCAGGGCGCCGCCGGCTCTCGTCGGGCGTCGAGGGTGCGCAGCCCGGCGCAGAGTCGGGCACCGACCGCCCGTCGATCCGCCTCCAGCACAATGGCCACATCGGTGAGGGAGGCGGCAGCCAGCACGGTAAGTGCGAGGGCGCCACGATCCCCGCTGGCAAGACCGCGGAGCCGGGCGATCGCCGCGGCGTCAGTTGGTGAACGGGCCCCGCCCGCCGGCGCCAACGGGGAGCACGGCACCCCATCGGTGTTCGGTCGGATGCGGCGCCACGCCATGGCCAGGAGACCGAGGCGCACGTTCTCGACGTCGTCCTCCAACTGCCCGGAGCGGCGCGCCAGAGTCACGAACACGTTCTCGACGAGGCGGTCGACCTCCTCGCTGCTCGAGACGAACAGGCACCCCAGGCGGTGCACAGCAGCGCCATGCCTCTGGAAGAGCTCCCACAGAGCCGCCTTGGAGCCGGCGCCGCCCATGGCGGCCAGCAGCGCATCGTCGCTGAGGCCCCCCAGCACCCGGGCCCGGTCGGCGGCGGGGAGATCCGTCGGCTCCCCGGCGCCGGCCGGCGGCGGGCACGACCGCAGGAAGGAACGGCCGGTGGACCGGCCCCGCCTCGGACGGCGTAGGGATCCCCCGCTCATCGCCCACCCACCACCCCGACTGGCACGACGTGGGCGTCGGAGGCATCCCCGTGCTCGTTCTCTGCTCGCCGCTGGTCGTCCTCCCGTCCGTCGATGACCGCACCCAGGACGAGCAGGGCCATGGCCCCGACGACCAGGAGCGTCACCAGGAGGCCGACCCCGAAGACAGCCACGTTGCTCATGCGGACTCCCCTCGGGGCAGGACGATGGCGCCAAGGGCCAGGATCGACGGGACCCACAGGCCGACGAAGATTCCCTGCAGCTCGTTGCCGGCGAACCAGAGCGACACCGAGAAGAGAAAGGAGATGGTGGCGGCCAGTAGGACGAGGGTTTTCGACCCCGTCGCCCGTCGTTGGGCGTTTTCGGCGATCTTGTACATGTCTCGGGCCCTTCTGTCTAGGTTTTGTACAAGTACTGTACCTCTACCCCGGGCCCGATGTCCAGGTATTGTCCAACTTCTGTAGAGTGGCATCGTGACCCCCGTCCCCGAGCAAGCGACCGGCCTCATCCGCATCGGCGAGCTGAGCCGACGGGTGGGCGTCAGCGCCGAGCTCCTGCGGGCGTGGGAGCGGCGCTACGGGCTCCTCGCCCCGGGCCGCACGACAGGCGGGCTTCGCCTTTACGGGGAAAGCGACGAGCGCTGCGTCATGCGCATGCTCGAGCACGTCGCCGCCGGGGTCTCCGCGGCCGAGGCCGCCCGGCTGACCCGCAGGGAGCTCCAGGACGAGTCCGCGGGGCCGCCGGGTGCCGGGCGCTCTCCCAGGGACGAGGCGCCCGGGGGCGAGGTGCCCGGTGCCGGTTCGGTGGGCGACCAGCTCCGGGCCGCCCTCGACCGGCTCGACGAGGCGAACGCCCATGGCGCCCTCGACCGGCTGCTGTCGGGGTTCACCCTGGAGACGGTCGTGCGCGAGGCCGTGCTGCCCTACCTGCGCGAGCTGGGCGAGCGATGGGAAACGAGCGGCGACGTGGTAATCGCCCAGGAGCACTTCGCCAGCGCTCTGCTGCGCGGCCGGCTCCTCGGGCTGGCACGGGGGTGGGGCGCCGGCTACGGCCCGATGGCTCTCCTGGCCTGCTTCCCCGGAGACCAGCACGATCTGGGGCTGATCTGCTTCGGCCTCGCCCTGCGGGCCAAAGGCTGGCGCATCACCTTCCTGGGCCCCGACACGCCGCTGACCACCATCACCGAGACCGCGGTGCTACTGCACCCCGCGCTGGTCGTGCTCACGGCCACGATTCCCCCCGATCGGAGCGCGGTCGGAGACAACCTGGCCACGATCGCCGCCATCGCCCCGCTCGCACTGGCCGGCGATGGAGCCCGCCGAGCCGACGCCCTGGCCGCCGGCGCCCAGCTCCTGGACGAGGACCCCTTCACCGCCGCTGCGATAATCGCCGACCGGGCATCAGTCGACGTTCGTCGCAGCCTGTCGTCGGGACGCTGACGCACACCCGTTCTCAGCGGAGATCGGCGTCATAGACCGCATCCGCCGGCAGGCTCAAAAGACGCTCAGCCATCTCCTCCTTGAGCTGTTGAGCGCGGGAGGCCTCGGCCGGAGTCGGGGCTTCCCTGCAGGCGAGTCGGAGGAAGTCTTCCGGTACGAAACCGGCCCGCAGGACCAGGTCGACCGCTGTTTCCCGGTAGCCGAGACGGAAGAAGAAGTGGCCTCCCGGAGCCTCCGGAGCCTCGGCCCCGGCAGCTTCGGACGCCATCCGGTAACGGTCGTCCGTAACCGCACGGGTCACCATCTCGAAGGCGTCGCGTGCGCCTCCGCCGGGGAACCCGCTCTCGACAGTGATGTCATAGCGCTCCGGAGGTTCCCCGGGCGACAGCAATGGGAAGGCGCGCTCCATGGCCTTGAACGCGTGGGCCACGCCGGCGATGGAACTCCTGCCGTGGTACTTCAGAAGCTCATCGAAGGAGATGGAGATCGACTCCCCCTGATCGAGGACCACGAGTGTCGTCATGGCCGAATACTGCCCGAAGGCCGACGACGACGGCGCGTTGAGCCCGAACACCGTCACCAGAATCGTCCACCGCTCAGGCTACGGGCAGCGACCGCCGACGCGCTTCGAGGAAGCGGCGTTCGGCGGCGTTGGCCACCAGCGCCAGCGCGGCGTCGTAGGCCTCGGCTGCCTCGGGGTCGCGGCCCAGGCGGCGGAGCAGGTCGGCACGGGTGGCATGGAACAGGTGGTAGCCGTCGAGGTCGAGGGCATCGACGGCGGACAGACCGGCCAGCGGCCCCTGGATCTCGGCCACGGCGACAGCCCGGTTGAGAGCGACGACCGGGGTCGGTGCGACCACGAGGAGCTGGTCGTACAAGGCGACGATCTGGCCCCAGTCGGTCTCCGGGGCCGCCGGTGCGTCACTGTGGACGGCATTGATCGCCGCTTGCAGCTGGTAGGGGCCCGGCCGGTTCCGACGGATGCACGCAGTGACGAGCGCCTGTCCCTCCTCGATCAGGGACAGGTCCCACCGCGACCGGTCCTGGTCCGCCAGCAGTATCAGCGATCCGTCGTCCGCCACCCGGGCGGCCCGGCGTGACTCGGTCAGCACCAGCAGGGCGAGGAGGCCGACAACCTCGGGCTCGTCCGGCATGAGCGCAGCCAGCAGGCGGCCCAGGCGGATGGCCTCGGCGCACAGGTCGGCCCGGACCAGGTCGTCGCCGGCACTCCCCGTGTGACCCTCATTGAACACGAGGTACACAACCGCCAGCACCGGCCGGAGACGGTCAGGCAGCTCGGCGTCACGAGGCACCCGGTACGGGATGCCCGCGGCACGGATCTTGCGCTTGGCCCGTACCAACCGCTGGGCCATGGTGGCCTCAGGAACGAGGAACGCCCGGGCGATCTCCCCGGTCTCAAGACCTCCGAGCAGGCGAAGGGTGAGCGCCACCTGGGCGCTGGGACCCAGCGACGGGTGGCAGCAGGTGAAGATCAGACGAAGGCGGTCGTCGGCCACGGGGCCCACCTCCTTCGGGGGCTCGTCGCGGGAGTGGATGCGGCTGGCCTCGGCGTGGCGGTCGTCGCGTGACGACTCACGGCGCAGCCGGTCGATGGCCCGGTTGCGGGCGGTGGTGACGATCCACCCGCCCGGGTTGGGCGGCACGCCGGCCGTCGGCCAGCGCTGGAGGGCGACCACGAAGGCGTCCTGGACCGCCTCCTCGGCGAGGTCGATGTCGCCGAGGAGGCGGACCAGGGTGGCGACGGCCCGGCCGAACTCCTGTCGGAAGGTGCGCTCGACGTCGGAGACGCCGGTGACTGGCACCGGCGGCTAGGCCTCGGGCTCGTCCTGGAAGGGGCGGACCTCGACCGGCCCCTGGCAGGCCGCTGCGCCCTTGGCCGCCCAGGCCAGTGCGGCGTCGAGGTCGGCGGCCTCGATGACCCAGAAGCCTCCGAGCTGCTCCTTTGTCTCAGCGAAGGGACCGTCGGTGGTCAGCACCTCGCCGTTGGTGACCCGCACGGTGGTGGCGGTGTCGGACGGGTGCAGGCCGCCGGCGAAGACCCATGCCCCCGCCGCCTTGACCTCATCGTTGAACACATCGACGTTCTTGTACATCTCGGCAATGACGTCGGGCGGCGGGACCGGCTCGCCCTCGACCATGTGCACGGAAAGCAGGTACTGAGTCATCGGAATCTCCTCTGGTCTCGGGCCGGCACCGTACCGGTCCCTCACCATGTCTACGAACGACGATCACCAGGATCGACATCCTTCCGCGGGAATTCTCGGGACCATCACCAGGACTGCGCGGATCCAGTTCTAGATCTCACCTCCGAGCCGCCGTTGGCTTCGCAGCCGGCCCAGAAGGGCCAGGGTCAGGTCATCCCGAACCCGGACAGCCCGGTCGAACAACGTTCTTGAGCGCCTCGCGCCTCGACAACCCCGACAGCACCGCCGCTCCCGGGCCGTCGACGAAGGCGATCACCGCCGCCGGATCGACCCAGGCCAGGTCCCGCAGGATCCAACCGATGGCCTTACGGACGAAGAAGTCGGGATGCCCGGCCCGGGCCAGGCAGGCGGCGAAAACCCAGCCCGCGTCGATGTCGTGCTTCCATCCGCCCATGTGGATGATCGCGCTCCGGATGAGCCAGAGGTCGTCGCCGGCGAGCCAGCGGTCCATCGTCGACCGAAGGCTGGGATGGCGGTGCACCACGAGCTCCACGCAACCCCTGGCCAACGGATCGCAGGTGTCCCACCACGGGTCGGTCGTGATCCAGCGGGAGGCCGCGTCGACGAACTCGGGCGACGCCATCGGCCCGAACCGGCGCGCCAGATGGCAACCGGCGTAGCGCGCCTCTCGCTCCCGACGCAGCCAGAGCGCGTCGATCGCAGCCACGACCTCCGCCTCGTCGACGGCCGGCCCGGCGGCGGCCAAGGCGGCGCGAACCACCGCCTTCTGCGTCGGCGCCTTCACGCCCACGAACGGGAACTGGTGGCGCATGTAGGCGGACATTCGCGCCGCGTCGGCGGGCACGGCAGCGGCCTTCAGTCCATCGACCGTCGCCGCCACGAACGTGTCCGCCCAAGTCCCCATCGCCCCACCCAGCATGTCATCGGGCCAGACGGGGCGGGGGTCCCGTCGCACTGGTGACGATCTGACACGCCAGAGCGTGTAAATCTGTCACCAGTTGCCGGCGCCAGGGGGTCAGGGCCGCGCACGGGCGGGCAGCCCGTCGTCCGGGCCGAGCCGGACCTCGGTCGGGATCCCACGGATCGTCCGGTGGCGCCCAACAGATCAGCGACTGGATCACTTCGTCACGGCATCCGCCATGCGCGACCATTGGAAGACATGGCTCCTCAGGACGAGATCGAACGGCTGCGGGCAGAGCTCGAGGAGTGGCGTCGGCGGGCGGAAGTGGCCGAGGCCATCGCCATCGAGCGCCTGGCCCGGGCCGAGTCGGCCGAGCGGGCGTTGCGGGCCGCCGAGGCCGCCCTGGCTCCCCTGCCCGACGATGTGGTTCCGATAACCACGGCCCCGCCCGCCATTGGCGACGACGCCCAGTCGCCAGCCGAGCGCCGCCCGGCCACGCTGCGCGAGCGCTGGCGGCGCTACACCGAGACCATCAACTGAGGGCGGTGTTGAGGTAGTCGCTGTCGTAGAACGGGCGGTCGGCGATCCGGGTCTCGACGACCTCCAGGCGGGCGTCCGCCAACAGTTCGTCGACCAGCGCTCTCGATCCACCGATGTAGGTCCAGGCGTAGTCCACCTCGGAGGACACGAACCAGGCCTTGTCCTCCGGCCACCACAGGTTGTACGACTGGTCACCGGGAGGCGGCAGTACCGACGCCGACGCCAGCTCGACCGGTCCTCCGGCGAAGAGGTAGCTGCGGTTCGGCAGCTCCAACCGGGCTTCCACGCCGTCGTCGTCGACGCCAAGTCCCTCCCAGACCGCGAACCAGCAGCGATCTGGCGTCGTGGTGAACGGCCTCAGCAGGTCGACTAGCACGGAGCGCTCCTCGACCGGCAGCGAGCCCCATTGCGGATCGTCGCCCGACTCGGCGCCGAGGAGGTGGAACTGCATTTCGGCGTGCACGATCCTTCCATTCCGCCGGGCGAGGTCAGCCCACCGCTGCCTTCTGGGCCCGACCGGGTGCAGGAGTCGGCCGTACGCCTCGAACCCGATTGGCACGACCGAGCCGGTGTCCTGCGCGAAGGGGTGGAGGCGACCGGCAATCCATTGCCCGGGCGAAATGTCGGTGCGCCACTCGCCCATGGGGAACAGGATGGCCCATGGGAGTCGCCATCCCAAGCGGTAGTAGAACCACACCCATGGCCGTCTCGGAGGAGTCCCGGCGGCGCCAGCTGGCGGTGGGCAGGCGACGGGCCACCGGGCTGCTCGCCGCCGTCAGCGTCGTCTTTCTGGTCGCCACGGTGTGGGGGGGCGATGCCACCTGGGTCGGCTACCTGGAGGCGACGGCCGCGGCGTCGATGGTCGGAGGGCTGGCCGACTGGTTCGCGGTGACGGCGCTCTTCCGGCGACCCCTCGGCCTGCCGATCCCTCACACGGCCATCATCGTGGAGCGCAAGGACCAGTTCGGGGAGACCCTCGCCGCGTTCATGCGGGAGAGCTTCCTCACCCGGGAGGTCCTCGTCGACCGCATCCGGGCCGCCGGCGTGGTCGGGCGCCTGGGCAGCTGGTTGACCGACCCCGAGCACGCGTGGCGGGTGGCGGCCGAGGTGGCCGACGCTGCGGTGGCGGGCGCCGACCTCCTGCGCGACGACGACGTGCACCGGGTCATCGAGGACGCCGTCCGGGCCCGGATCGAGACGGTGCCCCTGGCCCCACTGGCCGGCCGGGCCCTGCGGTTCTTCACCGAGGACGGTCGCCACAACGAGCTGCTCGACGCCATCCTCCAGGGCCTCGACCGGTACCTGGGCACCCACGGCCAGGAGCTGCGGGACCAGTTGGGCGCACGGGCGCCGTGGTGGCTGCCCGGTGCGGTGGAGGACCGCATCTTCGACCGGCTCCTCGACGGGGGCCGCACCGTGCTGCAGGCGATGGCGGCTGACCGCCACCACGACCTGCGCCGCCAGTTCGATGCCCGCCTGCGTCTCTTCGCCGCCGAGCTGGAGACCTCGGTCGACCTGCGTGAGCGGGGCGAGCGGCTCAAGGGAGACATGCTCTCCCAGCCCCAGGTGCGCGACTGGGTGGCCTCGCTGTGGGCCGACGCCAAGCTGGCGCTGCGATCACAGGCGTGCGACCCCGAGTCCGAGCTGCGACGCCAGCTGGTGCAGGGGATCGTGGCCGCCGGGCGCCGGCTGCAGGGCGACCCCGAGCTGGCGGCCACCGTGCAGTCGGCCGTCGAGCGGGGCGTCGGCTACCTGGCCGACCACTTCGACGGCGACATCGCCGCCTTCATCAGCGGCACCATCTCCCGGTGGGACTCCGAGGAGACCGCCTCCCGCCTGGAGCTGCTGCTCGGCCCCGACCTCCAGTATGTCCGGATCAACGGCACCGTCGTCGGTGCCATCGCCGGACTGGCCCTGCACTCCTTGTCGGTCGCCCTGTCGTGATGGCCTCCGACGCAGGCCAGCGGGCATACTCGGCGCCGATGACCTCCAAGTTCCGTCTTGTCGCCCTGATCGAAGCTCTCTCTTTCCTGGCTCTCCTCGTCGCCACCTTCGTCAAGCGGGTGATCGAGGGGCCCGATCTGGTCCCGGTACTCGGGCCGATCCACGGCATCCTGTTCCTGGCCTACGTGCTCCTCACCCTCCTGGTTCGGGAGGAGCAGGGCTGGACGGTGGGCCAGACCCTCCTGGTCCTGGTGGCCTCGGCGGTGCCCTTCGGCGCCTTCGTCGTGAACGCCCGCATGGTCCACGACCCCTCCCCGAGCGCGACCAGGTAGGCCGCAGTCGCCGGCGTGGACCCGTTCCGACTCGACGGGAGGATCGCCCTGGTCACCGGGGCGTCCCGTGGCATCGGGGCGGCGATCGCCAGGGCGCTCGACCGGGCCGGGGCCCGGGTCGTGCTCACCGCCCGTTCCCGCTCAGACCTCGACGCAGTGGCGGCCGCGCTGACGAACGACCCGGTGGTCCTGGATGCGGACCTGTCCGGTCCCGGTGTCCCGCCCGACGTTGCCGCGCAGGTGGTCGACGCCGTCGGTCGGGTCGACGTGTTGGTCAACAACGCCGCCGTCGCCCATCGGGCCCCCACGGCGAGCCTCGACGCCGGCGTCATCGACCGGCTCTATGCAGTCAACGTGCGGGCGCCGCTGCTGCTCATCTCCGCCCTGACACCCGGGATGGTCGACCGGGGACGCGGGTCAATCGTGAACCTGTCGTCGGTCTCGGGCCTGATCGGGACGCCCAACCGAGCCGCCTACGCAGCCACGAAGGGGGCTATCGACGCCGCTACCCGTTCGCTGGCCATGGAACTCGGACCGGCCGGGATACGGGTGAACTCGGTGGCACCGGGGGCGGTCGACACTGCCCTGTGGGCCCGGAACCGGCCGGTCCCCGGTGTCATCGAGCAGATCCAGGCCCAGACGCCGCTGCGCCGGTGGGCCGAGCCGGACGACGTGGCCGACGTTGTCGTCTTCCTGGCCTCCGACGCCGCCCGCTTCGTAACGGGTGAGACGATCTCGGTCGACGGCGGCATGGCCCGCACCCTCGACATCTACGGCGGCCAGGTGTGAAGAGGCTGATGGCCACCCTGGCGTTGGCCGGCCTGATCGCGGCCGTGGGCTGTCGCGCCGCCGTCGGGCCGAAGCCGGCGCCGACGTTCGAGGTGCTCACCCGGACCGAGCAGTTCGTCGACCCGTCGCGTCCGACGGCGGCGGCCGGCGACCAACCCGGCCGACCGGATCGCACGCTCGAGACGAAAGTCTGGTACCCGGCGATCGCCGGCCCGTTCCCGCTGGTGGTCTTCGCCCACGGCAACACGGTCGCCGACCCGGAGTACTACCGGGTCCTGCTGCGCTCGTGGGCGGAGGCGGGCTTCGTGGTGGCGGCACCCATCTTCCCACTATCCAGCACGCGCCTTCCCGGCGGGGCCGCCGACCTGGTCAACCAGCCGGCCGACGTCAGCTTCGTGATCTCCGAGATGCTCAGGCTCACCGTCGACCCCGCCGGCCCCTACGCCGGCCGCATCCAGGGCGACCGCATCGCCGTGGCCGGCCACTCGCTGGGTGCCATGACCACCCTGGGCGTGGCCTTCCACAGCTGCTGCCTCGACAACCGGGTCCGCGCCGGCATCGTCCTGGCCGGGCGGGAACGGCCGTTCCCCACCGGTACGTTCTTTCCCGGCACCCGGACGCCGATTCTCATCGTGCACGGCGACGCCGACCCCCTTCTGCCCCTTGAGGGCGCCCGGCAGATCTACGACGACGCCCTCGGGCCGCGGTTTCTCCTCACCGTGCTCGGCGGAGACCACGACAGTCCCTACGTCGGCGTCAATGGGCAGGTGAGACCAGGCACCCGGCTGGTCATGACGGCCACCCTCGACTTCCTCGACCACTATCTGAGGGGCCGGCCGGACGGGCTCGACCGCCTCCGGAACAACCTCGACGGCCAGCCGCTGGCCCGCCTCGAAATGAGGGCGTAGGTTCCCACCATGGCATCAACCCAGACGGGAGAGAACCGTGGCTGAAGGTCTGGAGGAGGCCCGACGCAAGCTCGACGACGAGTACGGGCAGGTGCGCCGCCACCTCGACAAGGTCCACGCCGCCCTCGACCGGGTCGACGCCGCCGGGCCCGAGGACGACCTCTACGACCTCCTCAAGGATCTGGAGGACGTGGTCAAGGAAGTCCGCAACGGCGGGGTGGTCGGCTCGGGGGCCAAGGGCCACAAGCGGGCCCTCGACCACTACCGCGACCGCAAGGTCGACTAAGGCAAAGGAGCCAGCGCGCACCGACGACGGAGGTCCGGGGGTTCTGCGCCTGGCTGCGGGCGCGGGAACGGCCTTTGGGAGGTCCGGGGCCCTCCGTCGTCGGTGTCGAGCCACGCGTTCTGTCGTCCGCTGCCCCCGAGAACTTGAGGGGCGATTGTCCCGCTGGGAGGGGCCGCTCGGGCCCCGGCTGATCGGGTGTGCAAGACGTGTCGTCAGGCGACACCTCCTGCACACTCGGGGCGGGTCGGGGTGAGGCGGGGCCCGGATGCGTAGCCGCTAGTTTGGACGTGTGTTCCTCGGCGACAACCTGCTGCCCTACCTGGTGCTGGCCCTGGGCGCCGCCCTGGTCTTCGGGAACGGCATGGCCCTGGTCCGCCCCCCTCGGCAAGCCAAGGAGGACGAATTGACCCGGGCCCCCGTCGGGCGTAGCGCGGTGATGATCGGGATCGGGTTCGTGGCCGCCATCTGGGCCCTGGCCAGCCTGGTCACTGGATAGGGCCCGGCCCTACGTCGCCGTTGGCGGCGTGGTGGGCCCGCTGACATTCGTGA
The DNA here is from genome assembly GCA_038214685.1 of Acidimicrobiales bacterium. Lineage (GTDB taxonomy): Bacteria > Actinomycetota > Acidimicrobiia > Acidimicrobiales > AC-14 > CADCTB01. The sequence goes on along the minus strand of JBBQRO010000056.1, from coordinate 1,486 downwards.
CCGCCTGGGCGGTGCTCGGCGCCCGGGCGGAGCGGTATGACCCGACCCGCGACGCCATCAGCAACCTGGCCGCCCTCGGCGCTCCCTCCCGCCCGGCCATGACCGCCGGCCTGGTGGCCCTCGGGGCCGGGATGGCCTTCTACGGCCTGGCGCTCAAACCCGACCCGGCGTGGATGCTGCCCGTGGCCAACGGACTGACGGCCCTCGCGGTAGCCGCCCTCCCACTAGGAGGCGCCGTCGACACCGCCCACGGCGTGGCCGCCACCCTCGGGTACCTCACGCTGGCCGCCATCCCTGCCGTCGTCGGCCGCCACCTCGCACCGGCCCGGGCCCGCCTCTCCCTGGCCATCGGCGCGGTATCAGGCCTCTGCCTGCTGGCCAGCGCCCTGGTCGCCCGCGACGGGCTGTTCCAGCGACTCGGGCTCACGATCGCCCACCTATGGGTGATGGTCAGTGCCCTGGGCCTGCTGCGATCCCCCAGGTCGTGGTCCACGATTCTTCCGGATCGAGGGTCCGCAGACCCTCGCCGGTGACAAAGGCGTTCGGTGGGCAGGTCATCGGCTCCATGGCCAGCCCCCGGCGCCGGCGGGCGGGGTCGAGGGTGTCGCCGGTGAAGACCATCAGCCAGCGGTAGGAGTCGTCCCACCACACGGTGACCCGGCGCGGGCCGTCGAGAACGGCCTGGGCACCGGCAAGATCGGTGAAGGCGGTGTCGAGGACCAGGTCGCCGATGCGCCGGGGCCGGCGGAAGTCGTTGGGCGTGCCGTCGACGGGGGCGGAGCCGGTTGGGATGCCACGATCGTCGACCGGCAACCACGTGCCGGCCGGCACGTGCAGGACGGCGTCGTCGACGAGATCCGTGCCCACGGTCACGTACGGATGGGCGCCGGCGCCGTAGGGGCACGGCCGGTGGCCGCGATTGGTGGCGGTGGTGGTCACCGAGAGCCCGGTGGCGTCCAGGAGGTACTCCACCGACAGGGCGAGGGTGAACGGGTAGCCGGGCTGAGGGTGCACGGTCAGCGCCATCACCACCCGGTCCGGCGCATGGGCGACCGCCGTCCAGTTGGCCCAGCGGACCAGGCCGTGGCTGGCGTTCTGCCGACTCGGCTCGGTCAGCGCCAGCTGCAGGTCGGCGCCGCGGAAGCGGTACCTCCCGTCGCCGATACGGTTGGGCCACGGGATGAGCAGCTGGCCCCGGCCACCGCTCGCCATCTCGTCCACTTCGTAGCCCTCGAGCACCGGCGCGCCGGCCACCGTGTAGGTCCGGAGGCCGCCGCCGACCTCCACGATCGTGGCCTCCTGATCGCCGGCCGCGATCCGGTACTGGGCGCCCGACGGCGTCATCGTCACGTCATTCCTCGAACCGGCCGCCCAGGTGCTTGGCCAGGAAGCGCTCGGCGGCGGCGTAAAACTTCAGCCGGTTCTCGGGCTTGGCGAAGCCGTGGCCCTCGTCGGGGAACAGCAGGTACTCGTGGTCGATGCCGTT
>JBBQRO010000055.1:0-20197 GCA_038214685.1 Acidimicrobiales bacterium | reverse complement strand
ACTTGGCCGAGGCGGTCCGAGGCGAGCTCTTGGTTCCTGCGGTCGCAGCCTTGACCGACCGGCTCGCCCCCGCCGTGCGGGCGGTGGTGGTGGGCCGCTTGGCCATTCCGGCCTTGGCTGGCCCACCGGTCCGGCTGGCCGGCGCAACCCGGGCCGCCGCCTTGGCCACTCGCGGGCGGGTGGAGACTTTGGCCGCCGGCCGGGTCACCTTCGCCGCCGGCTGCGTTGCTTTGGCCGCCGGCCGGGTCACCTTCGCCGCCGGCCGCGTTGCTTTGGCCGCCGGCCGCGTCGGCTTCGTCACCGATGCTGCGGCCGTTCTGGTCTTTGCCGGGGCCGTCTGCGACTTTGCCCCCGCCGGCGGCGCGCCCGCAGCCGGGCGCCGGGTCGTGGCCTTGACGTCCGCAGCCGGGCGGGTCGGGGTCGGGCGCCGGCGGGGCGCTGTCGCCCGGATCGCCGCCGCCTTGCCCGCAGGAGCGGCCTTCACTGCGGCCCGGGCGGGGCGGGGGGTCGGGGCGGCGACAGGGGCGGGGGCGACGCCATCGGAATCAATCTCGTCTTGCTCCGCGGCCGAGCGCCAGCGGTCGGGGCCCACGTACCCCAGGTCGGAAGCATGGCGGTTGCGGGCCCGCAGGCGGCCGGTGGGCACGTCGATCTCCCACTGCGCCTCCTGGTCGCGTCCGCGTGACTGGTAGCGGAAGCGGACCATCCACACCGAGTCGTGAAGTTGGAACGCGCTCCATCCGGCATTGGCCACGTCGTCGGGGAGGAACACGCTGCGATCGGAGAGGTTCTGGAGCACCGACGTCCCCAGGGCCTGGCTCGACTCCCCCAGCCGAGGCTTGGCGTACACCAGGTTGCGAGCCAATTCCACCACCTGGGCCTGCTCGGCCAGGATGGGCACGGCGAAGCGGGCGACCCATTCCGTATCCACGCCGGCCTCGGACGCGACCTCGTCGATGGAACGGCCGGCCCGTAGGCGGGCCTGCATTTCCCGGGGCGTGAGGGCGCTCTCGCTGCGGAGCCTCTTGGGCACCGCCCCGCCGTCGTCCAGGATCGCCACGTCGTCATCCCGGCCGTCGCCGAAGCCACCGCTCGCCTCGGCGATGGCGGCACGGACCTTGTCGTCCAGTGGCACGATGAAGCCACCGGATTTCGAGCCCCTGCGGGCGGTGAAGATCAAGCCGTCGCGATCGGTCGTCAATCCGACGAGATGGAGCTTTCGCAAACAGGCTCCCGGGGCCAGCGGCCCGAAGACCGGGCCATTTCGTGCGGACCGTAGCACTCGGGTCGTCAGCCAATGGGTGATGCCCGCGTCTAGTACGCCACTCTCGTCTGCCGGCGCAGCGGCGGGACCAGGCCGGCCTCCCCGAGGAGGCGCACCGCCCTGGCCTCGGCCACGTCGATCACCACCGCGTCGGCGGGCTCGCGCCCGCAGATGAACGTGACCACACAGTCCTCGCACGCCGGGGTGTCCTGCATCACGCAGTCGTCACAGGAGATGTCCATGCCAAGCACGGTACAGAGGAGGTGAGACACTCATGATCGAAGGGTCAACCCGTGTGCCGCCACGGTGGACAACAGACCGGGGAGGCCGATGAGGGGGCCGGCTTCCTTCGATCGGGCAGCTGTCCCCTAACATCGGACGCCATGCCCCGCTGGCCTGTCGCTCTGGTCACGGGTGCTTCGAGTGGGATCGGCCGGGCCATCGCCGTCCGGCTGGCAGCCGACGGATCGGACCTGATCGTCGTGGCCCGCCGGCAGGACCGGCTGGAGGCCCTGGCCGCGGAGTTGCGCGCCGCCCACGGGGTGAATGTCGACGTGCTGGTGGCCGACGTCACTGAGCCCGATCAGTTGGCGGGCGTGGAGGAACGCCTCCGCGCCGGCAACCCGCCGGTCGACCTCCTGGTCAACAACGCCGGCGCCGGCGGCCACGGCGCCTTCGCCTCGATCCCCGTCGACTGGCAGGAGAGTCAGATTCGGCTGAACGTCCTGGCCCCGGTCCGGCTGACCCACGCCGCGCTGGAGTCGATGCTGGCCCGCGGCCACGGCGGGGTGTTGAACGTCTCGTCGATCGCCGGGCTGCAACCCATGCCCGGCGTGGCCACCTACGCAGCCACCAAGGCCTATCTGTCGAGCTTCAGCCATGCCCTTCACGAAGAGGTGCGCCGGCAGGGCGTCTCGGTCACCGCCCTGCTCCCCGGTTTCACCCGCACCGAGTTCCACGACGTTGCGGGCATGAACCGCTCGGCAGTCCCGTCGGGGGCGTGGATGAGCTCCGAGGTGGTGGCCAGGGCCGGACTGCGGGCCGTGGGCCGGGGCCGGGCGCAATGCGTGCCCGGGCTCGGTTACCGGGTACTCGCCGGCGTGTCGTCTCTCACCCCGTGGGCGCTGAGCCGCCGGGTCCTGGGCGCGGTGCTCGGGCCGCGGTGACAGGAGGTCGCGTCGGCGTCCGCCGGGCGGAACCCGACGACGTGGACGCCCTGGTCGAGCTGTACGTCGCCGTGGTCGACGAGGGCCGGTGGCTCGGCACCCAGCCACCCGTGGACCGGGCCGCCCAGCGGGAGCGGTTCCTGGAGCACATCGGCGAGCACATCGGCGAGCCCACCGCCAGCGCGTCGATGGTGGCCGTGGTGAGCGACGACGTCGTCGGCCACGCCCGGGTCGATGTGACGCCCTACAAGGTCGCCGGCCTGGGCATGATGGTCGATTCCCGCTGGCGCGGACTGGGCGTGGGCGGCGCCCTCGTCCGGGCGGCCGTCGTCGCCGCTCGCGAGTTGGGGGCCCACAAGCTGGCCCTGCAGGTGTGGCCCCACAACGATGTCGCCCGCCGGCTGTACCTGCGCCACGGGTTCGTGGAGGAGGGAGTGCTCCGTCGTCATTATCCGCGGCAGAACGGCGAGCTGTGGGACTCGGTGATCATGGGCCTGGTCCTCGACGAGACCTCGCCGGGGTCCGCGCTCTGAGCGCGGCTGCTTCCTGCCGCCGACCGTCCTCTTGACCCTTGTCTTGGTCTTGTCGACCACTGCCGCAGCGGCACCGGCCACCAGATTGCCGGGAGGCGTATCCGGCGCCCCGGGGGCGGGGGACGCGTCGGCGCGGTCTTGGCTCGGATTCCTCTTCCTTCACGTGGTGGCGGACGCTCTCGATCAGCACGTGGTGCTCCTCGAGGGACTCCAGCACCCATGTCCTCGGTCTGAGGGACCCGGTCACGGACGGCGGGCTAGAACACCATCTCCTCGATCGCTGCGTGGACCGAGAGCGCCTTGATCGCCTGCTGGGCGAGCTTGCGCTGGTCCGCCGGCCGGGTCGACTTCTCGAATTGCCTGAACAGCTTTTCGACGGTCTTGTGGTCCTGCTTCAAAAGCGTGACCGCCTCTATCCGGCTTGATGTGCCCTAAATCGCATGGCGCCAAACGTCTTTCTGTGACGTTATGATGAAACTCATCGAAGTTCGGACGATGCTCACCACCGACCCAACCAGCGTGGGCGCAGCACGTCGATTCGTCCGCGACGTGCTGATGAGCCGCCAGGTGTCTGCAAGCGTGGTCCACACCGTCGAGCTGCTCACCAGCGAGGTAGTGACCAATGCCATCGTCCATGGCCGGTCGGGCCCGCAGCTGGCGGTGGAGGTGGGCGACCACGTCGTCCGCGTGGCCGTGCACGACCTGAGCCCCGAGCTCCCGGTCCGCCGGCTCGGCCACCCAGATGATGTGTCGGGCCGGGGCGTTATCATCGTCGAGGAACTGGCATCGTCATGGGGCGTGGAGCGCGAGCAGAACGGGTCGAAGCGGGTGTGGTTCGAGGTCGGGTGCTGATTCTCACCTGAAGTCCCGAGACTTGGTGGCCGGCGGCGCCGCCAGCGACAGCACCTCGATCTTCTCGGCGATGAGGTTGGTGACGCCTTCGGCTCGTTCGAGGCGACCGCTGATCAGCAGCGCCGGCGACGAGCGGGCCACCCGCCGGTAGGCGGCCCACACGCCGGCGTTGCAGATCACGTTGGCCATGCCCGTCTCGTCCTCCAGGTTGACGAAGATGGTGCCCTTGGCCGTGGCCGGGCGCTGGCGGTGGGTGACGATGCCTCCCACGCTGATCCGCCGCCCGGAGGCCACCTGGGTCATCCCGGCCACGCTCACCGCGCCGACAGCATCCAGGGCGGGGCGGGCGTACTGCACGACGTGGCTATCGGGTGAGATCCCCGTGGCCCACAGGTCGGCGGCAGTCAGCTCGGGGTCGGTCAGGATCGGCAGCTCTGGGGCGTCGGTGCCGCACACCACCCCCTCCAGCCGGCTGTCCGCCGCCTGGGCCACCGCCCCTGCCGACCACAGCGCCTCCCGTCGCCCCAACCGGAGCGAGCCGAAGGCGCCGGCCGTCGACAGGGCTTCGACCGCGGGCAGGGTCGCCCCGGTCCGTCGGACCAGGTCCTCCATCGAGGCATACGGCCGGCGCTCGGCGATCCGCGCCGCCAGGTCGTCGCCCACGTTGCGGACGTAGGAGATGCCCAACCGGACCGCTGGCCCGGCTCCCTGCGATCGAGTGTGCAATGTTGTGGCTCTGGTCGGGATCTCTGCACACTCGGCCCGCTCCAGGGTGGCCTTGACCTCGCTCAGGTTGACGTCGGGCCCGTGCACGGTGACGCCGTGGCGGCGGGCGTCGGCCACCAAGGTGTTGGGCGAGTAGAAGCCCATGGGTTGGGCGTTGAGCAGGGCGGCGCAGAAGGCGGCGGGGTAGTGCAGCTTCATCCACGACGACGAGTAGACGAGGTAGGCGAAGCTCACCGAGTGGCTCTCGGGGAAGCCGAAGTTGGCGAAGGCGGCCAGCTTGTCGTAGATGGCGTCGGCGGTGGCGCCGGCGATGCCATGTACGGCCATACCCTCGTACAGCCGGCCTTTCAGGGCCTCCATGCGCTCCGTGCTGCGCCTCGAGCCCATGGCCTGCCTCAGTTGGTCCGCTTCGCCGGCGCTGAAGCCGGCGACGTCGATGGCCATCTGCATGAGCTGCTCCTGGAAGAGGGGCACGCCCAGCGTCTTCTTCAGCGACTTCTCCAGCAGTGGATGGAGGTAGGTGACCGGCTCCTGGCCGTTTCGCCGCCTGATGTAGGGGTGGACGGAGCCGCCCTGGATGGGACCGGGGCGGATGAGGGCCACCTCCACCACCAGGTCGTAGAAGTGCCGTGGCTTGAGCCGCGGCAGGGTGGCCATCTGGGCTCGGCTCTCGACCTGGAACACGCCGATCGAATCGGCCTTGCACAACATGTCGTAGACCGCGTCCTCCTGGGGAATGGTGGCCAGGTCGACGTCGACCCCGTGGTGCGCTCTGATCAGGTCGACCCCCAGGTGCAGGGCGGTGAGCATGCCCAGGCCGAGGAGGTCGATCTTCACCAGACCAACGGCGGCGCAGTCGTCCTTGTCCCACTGCAGGACGCTGCGGTTCTCCATCCGCCCCCACTCCACCGGGCAGACCTCGACGATGGGCCGGTCGCAGATCACCATGCCGCCGGAATGGATGCCGAGGTGGCGGGGGAAACCCTGGATCTGCTCGGCCAGGTCGATCACCGGCTGCGGGATGTCGTGATCGTGGGTGTCGGCGAGGCGGTACCCGTCGACCTGCTTCGACCAGGCGTCGAGCGCGCCCTGCGGGTGGCCGAGGGCCTTGCCCATGTCCCTGACTCCTGACTTGGGCCGGTAGGTGATGACGTTGGCCACCTGGGCCGCGTTCTCCCGGCCGTAGCGCTCGTAGACGTACTGGATGGCCTCCTCCCGCCGGCCGTTCTCGATGTCGAGGTCGATGTCGGGCGGGCCGTCTCTCTCCGGTGAGAGAAAGCGCTCGAACAGCAGCTTGAGGCCGACGGCGTCGGCGTTGGTGATGCCGAGGGCGTAACAGACCGCTGAGTTGGCCGCCGAGCCCCGGCCCTGGCAGTAGATGTCGTTGCGCCGGCAAAACTCGACGATGTCCCAGACAATCAAGAAGTATCCCGGGAAGCCGAGCGAGGAGATCATGGTCAGCTCGTGCTGGATCTGCTTGTCGGCTGCTGGGTTGTGCGGGTACTTGCGCTCTGCCCCTCGTTTGGTGAGCTCTCTGAGCCACGTCATCTCGTTGTGGCCGGGCGGGACGGGGTAGTCGGGCAGGTTCGGGGCGACGAGTTTCAGATCGAAGGCGCAGTCATTGCCTATTTCCGCTGTTCTGGCGACGGCGCCCGGGTAGCGGGCGAACCGTCTGGCCTGTTCGGCGCCACTCCGGAGGTGGGCGGTGGCGGCGGGGGGCAACCAGCCGTCGAGCTCGTCGAGGGACCGCCTCGCCCTGACTGCGGCCATGGCGGTGGCGAGCGGCCTCCGGGCCTGGGTTGCGTAGTGGACGTTGTTGGTGGCGACGATATCGACATTCGCTCGGGCGGCAAGGGTGGCCAGGGCGTCGTTGCGGACCGAGTCGACCGGGTCGCCGTGGTCCCACAGCTCGACGGCGACGTTGTCCTTCCCGAAGGCGTCGATGAGTTGGTGGAGCTCGTGGGCCGCGGCTGCCGGACCTTGGTGGACGAGCGCGGCGGGGACCGTGCCCTTCCGGCAGCCGGTGAGGATCTGCCAGTGGCCGTCGTGCCGGGCGGCGAGAGCGGCCAGGTCGGTCTTGGGCCGCGACTTCTCGCCGGCGCTCATGTGGGCGTCGGTGATGGCCCGGGCCAGGTGGGCATAGCCGGTGGGGTCGCGGGCGAGGACGACCAGGTGCCGACCATCCGGATCCGGGGCGCCGGCCTGGGACTTGCGGGGAAGGTCGAGGGTGAGCTCGGTGCCAAAGATGGTCGGGACGTTGAGGGCGGCAGCCGCTTCGGCGAAGCGGACGATGCCGTAGAACCCGTCGTGGTCGGTGATGGCCAGGGCGGTCAGCCCCAGCCGGGCCGCCTCCTCCACCAGCTCCTCGGGATGAGACGCCCCGTCGAGGAAGCTGAAGTTGGAGTGGCAGTGCAGCTCGGCATAGGGGGCGGTGTCCGCTCGCCGAGGCACGCTCGGCGCCTGGTACTGGCCGCGCTGGTTCGACCAGGCCGGGCTGTCCCCGCCGTCGGCGTTGTACGGCCGCCCCGACAACCGTCGCTCCAACTCTGCCCAAGGAACCGGCGGGTTCATCCACCCCATGGTCCAAGTATATCGAACGTTTGTTCGCCCCTTGCCAGCGGGTGAAAGGGGGTGATATGCCTTACTGCGGTGGCGAGGCGGACGGCGATCCGGGCGGTGGCGGCGGCAGCACTCCTCGCCGCGTCCGCCGGCGCCTGCTCCCCCAGCTCCGCCGACCGCACCTCGACAGGCAACACGGTGGCGACCGAACCTCCGCAGACCACCACCACAAACCCCTACGCCGTGCCGGCGGTCATCGACGCGGCCTACGTGAATCGGGTGCTGGCGGGCTTGGACGCCGCTGTGGGCGATGTACTACGCACGGTCATCCGTACAAACTCAGTTCCCCGAGATGCCTATGACCGGCTCAAAGCCCTCTACGCTGATCCAGACTTCATGCAGATCAAAATTGATGGCTACCAACGAGATATTCGAGAAGGTTTCAGATCCTATCGATCGAACCCGGGAAACAAACTCTCCACAGTGTCGCAGATACTAAGTGCACAAAGAACCTGCATCTTCGTGAAAGTCCAACGAGACTACGCAGCCGTCGGACTCAACCCAGTTCCTGAACTGGACATTCAATGGGTTGGAATCAAGCCGCTCGACTTATCTCGTGATCCATCGCACTACAATCCTACGACTTGGGCGTATATATACGACGGCTTCCCGCCTGATCGATCACAACCGTCCGACCCATGCGCTTCTTAGTCGTACTGATCACAGCGACACTATCCTTTTCCTTCTCCCACCTTAAGGCTTCGTTTGCCCTGGGACAGGTCTGCGGCGTGAGCGATAGTGGAGCGGCCATCGACTGTGGAGGGGACCGCGGGGCAATCGTCAATGTGAACACGCCAATAGCGGGCGCTACTTCATCGCCGTCATCTTCCGGACCCGCAAAGAAGTACGTCCCCTACAACCGTCTCAGTACAGGTCCCGACGGGCAGCCGTGCGCCACCACGGGCTACGTGGAGGAAGGCGTCACGCCTCCCGACGAGCGACTCCTCATCGACCCGAACCCGCGAGAAAGCAATATTCCCGTCACGGGCAGTGACCTCAGCATTCTTGAGACATACCCACCATGCCCCGAACAACCTCGGCGACCGGGACAACTGGCGCCGGTCGAGACGAGAGCGATGGTCGCAGCACGCTATTGGGAAAGGGTTCCGCTTCCCAGGCCGCAACCGACCATCGCCCCGGGGCGGGCGATCACTGGCAAGCTTGCGTACCTGGAGACGCGGGGCGAGACCGCCCATACCTACACCAACGACACGGTGTTCGGCCCCCTCCAGATCCTCGCCAAAGGCTCGTACACCATCAACTGGGGCGACGGGGAGACGAGTGGGCCACACAACTTCGAGGGGAAGCCTTGGCCCGACGGGCAGATCAAGCACGACTATCTCACGATCGGCGCGTATGACATCGTGGTGACGGAGAAGTGGACGGCGACCTGGAGTTTGGACGGCGAAAGCGGGGTACTGCGGACGCTGCAGACCACCGGGCGCATCGACGACTTTCCTGTGGAGCAGATTCAGGCGGTCATCAGACGATAGGAACTGGGCTGAGTTGGGCGCCCTCTACTTGACCGGCTCGGCCTCTTTGACGATCCGCTTGGAGGGCATGGCGGCCGGCGGGTTCTGGCGACTGGCCAGGTAGAGAGCCAGGCACATGGCCAGGCCCAGGCCGATGAGCACGCCGACGAGACCGGCTTGGAAGCCGGTGACCCGGCGTGTCTCGGGCTTTCCGAAGGTAACGGTGCTGGTGAAGATGTCCTGGGTGTTGCTGATGGCGTTGCCGTTGCGGGTGTCGGACCACGCCACGACCGCACCGGTGTCGAACGAGGCGACGGCGACGGGGGCCATGACGTCGGCGTTGTTGATCCACGAGCCGATGGTGCGGTCGATGGGGACGTCGTTGACCCGGGTGTTCGGCGTCCATGATGCGCCACCGTCACGGGAGCTGGTCATGAACACGGCCGCAAACTTGCCCCGGTTCGAGAACAGGCTGAGGGTCTGGCCGTTGCCGACGGTGGACGGCGGGAACGGGTCCTCGCGCCAGTCGTACCAGGCCACGTCGATCCGCCCGTTGGCACTCATCGAGATCTGCGGGTAGTGTTGGCCGTATTTGGTCTCCGGCGGATCGTCGTTCAGTCGCTTGGCCTCGGTCCAGGTGATGCCGTCCTTCGAGGTGGCGAAGTAGACGTCGAGCTCGTTGGCCCGATTGTCGTGCCACACGACGTAGAACGTCGCCCGCTCCCGGTCGTACCAGGGGATGGGCTCGCTGGCGTCGTTGGCGTTGGTGATCTCGTGGTCGGTCCACGTACGACCCTGGTCGGTGGACGAACTGGACCACAGTTTGGTGACCGGCGGGGACGGAAGTGGTTCGGCTCCGGCCGCCGGCAACTGTGGGGCCGACTCCCGCCAGAAGGCGAACAGCGTGTCGCCGACCACCACGGGGCGGGGGCCGTCGAAGCCGGGGTTGCGCTCGAACATGAGTTGGGCCGGGCTCCAGGTGGCGCCGCCGTCGTCGGAGACCGACATGAAGGGTCGCGTGGTCCTCGACGGGGTGAAGCGGCTGTAGGAACGCCGCCACATGGCGTACAGGCGGCGCTGGTTGCCCGGGTCGATGGCGATGTGGGCCTCGAAATTGACCTCGAGCTCGATGGCCTCGGGGGCTATCGGCGCGGCGGCGATGGCCAAGGTCTGCCACGTGCGGCCGCCGTCGTTCGACCGCCCGATGAGCACGCTGCGACCGCCGCCGCCATCGGGGTCGTTGGCCTGGAAGACGTTGTAGATCGTGCCGTCCGGGCCTTGGGTGAGTTCGGTGCGGATGTTCTGCGGACCCGTCTTCCCCATGGCGCAGTTCTTGGTGTACGGATCGAGGACCGGCGCGTTCTCGGGCCGCCACGTGGCCCCCCGATCAGCGGACACGGCGAACTTGCACGCTCCCGTGGTCATCTCCGAGTAGGCGAGGTAGACGACGTTGGGGTCGTCCTTGTCGACGAGAACGGCGGGTGCCTCCTCGTCACGCGACAGTGGAAGCACCTCCTCGACCCGGTTCACCTGGACAGCCGACGACGCCGTGGCCGGGCCTTTGGCCTCCGATGAGCACGCCCCCACCATCACCCCGAGGACGCCGGCAGCCAACAGTCGGCGCATGGCTGGTCTCATTCGAATCCCCCTGTTGCCGAAAAGCCCCCGCCGGTTTATCGGTACCGAGGAACTACTTCAATAGATGCGACGGACATAGAGCGGTCAGTCGTAGGTGGCCTCCACCTCCCAGCGGTCGGCCTGCTGGGACAGGAGGTGGGCGGTTCCCTCGGCGGTGATCACCTGCCAGCGGGCCCGTCGGCGGTGCGCAGCGTCGTCCCACCAACGCTCGTCGACCGGCCACGGCCCGGCCCACGCCACCACCGGCGACCAGGGCCCGCCGGCCACGGAGAGGCGGGCATCGGCCACCTCCGCCCGCACCGGGACAGGGTGGACGGTGGCGGGCGACGGAGCCGGGATCCGTCCCGGCCAGGGCCGTACCGGCCCGCTATCGACCGCAGGACGCTCGCCCCACGGGACGAGACGGACCTGCTCGGCCGGGCTGCGGCCGCCGGCGGGCACGGCGGTGACCACCGCATCGGGGCCGAGCATGCCCTGGACCCGGGCCAGCGCCCGGGCTACCCGCTCGGCCGCGGCCCGATCGCCGCCCCAGAAACCGAGCTGGCGGCCGTCGTCGGGGCGCACCTCCTCGGGCACCAGGCGCAGGAGCGTGAGCCCACCGGACGGTAGGTCGGCAGTGCCGCCGGTCGCCGCCGTCATCCAGCCGTCGAGCTGCCACCGCACCCGCTCGGCCAGGGCGCTGGCGGTGCGCCCCCCGTTGCCGTCGAGGCGCCAGCGCCGGCCCAGGCGCTCACCGTGCTCCCACTCCGCCTCCACCAGCACCCGGGTGGCGGTGAGCCCCTGGGTACCCAGGGCGTCGTGCAGGCGATCGGCCAGGTTCTTGGCCACGAAGGCGGCGGTCTCCAGCCGGTCGGCGGGCGGGTCGAGCTCGGCGGCCACGGTGAGGTCGAGCGGTGGGGTGCGGGCGGCGACTGGGCGCTCGTCGAGGCCCCGGGCCAATCGGTGGGCCACCTCGCCGTCGGGGCCGAAACGGGCCAGCACCGCCGGCGTCGGGAGCTCGGCCAGCTGGCCCAGGCTGCGGATGCCCAGGCGGACGAGCAGGTCGGTCAGTTCGTCATTGCCAGCCTCCGTGGCCGAACGGAATGACAGCGTCGACACCGGAAATCCGGAAAGGAAGGCGGCACTCCCCCCGGCCGGAACCACCAACCCTTGGCGGGCCGCCCGCTCGGCGGCGAACGGCCCGTCGGCGACACCAACCCGGCATACCGGCGCGCCGTCAGGAAGGGCGCCGTCGACCGCCGCCGCCACCCGGGCAGCCAGGACGTCGTCGCCCCCGAAGTATCGCGACGGCCCCCTGGTGGCCACCGCGCACACGCCGGGGCGGACGATCTCCACCTCGGGCGTGAAGGCCTCGATGGCCACTACCACCGGCTCGAAGGCCCGAGCGTCGGCGGCGGGGTCGTGGTCGATGACCACCAGCCGGGGGCAGCGAGCCTCGGCCTGGCGCCGGCGCTGGCCCCGGGCCACGCCCTCCACCCGGGCGATAGGCGAGCAGGCCACGACCCGGCCGGCGCCCAGCACGGCCGCCGGCACATCGCACAGGCCGGCCGCCACCACCGGCCAGTCAGGACACCACACGACGAGCGTGCGCACCCCGCTCATCGACCACCTCCTGCGCCCGTACCCCGCCGTCAGGGTGGGGCAGCCACAGCGACATCCGCCGTTCCCGGGCCGCCGCTCCCCGGCCCCCGGCCACCACCTCCACCCGCCGGCCCCGGAGCCGGCCGTGGCCCTGCCCGACCCCCTCCCACGTGGCCGAGGCCACCGTGAGCTGCACCTCGGCCGGCTCCGGCCACCCGCCGGCCACCACCAGCACCGCTCCCCGCTCCCGGGCCCGGGCGGTGAGGCGACGGGCGTCGGCCGCCTTGACGTGGGCGGGCGGGCGGGCCAGCACCACGTCGAAGGCGTCGACCAGGGCGGCCACCACCCATCCCCAGCCCCCCGCCCCTGACCCCCGCCCGGGCGACGCCACCAGCGGGAACCGCTCCAGCACCACGCCCAACTCGGCCGCCGCCGCCAGCCCCAGCGCCGGCAGGCCCACTCCTGCGCACCACGACCCCTGCGCCGACGCCGCGACCAGCAACGACAGGGCCAGCGACGTCGAGCCGGCGACCGACACCACCGACCCCCGACGCAACCCACCCGGCGGGAACAACGGCTCGAGGGCACCCAGCACTGGGAGCAGGCGCTCCCCGGCCATCGCCATCGGCTGGGCGTGGGCGACGGCCAACTCGGGAAGCGATGCTGCTGCGACGGCCACACCTGAGTCTAGACGAACACCTGTTCCCCGTTCGCGTCCGCAATCCTCAGATCGGACGTCGACGTACAACGACGTACTACCCGGTGGGCTCGGCCACCTCGACACCCTCGCGGTAGTAGGTGAACAGCCCGTGGATGATGTCCTCCATGCCATCGGCCTTGGCCCCGGGGGCCAGGTTGACGGTGACCATGTTGGAGTAGATGTGGACGCCGTCGACGCCACCGGCGGCGAACAGCCGCCGGGCCAGTTCGTCGACCGGGCGGGGCCGCACCGCGTCGGCGGCCGACGCATAGCGCTCGTGACCCATCCCGGTGAGGCTGCGGTTGAGCTCGAAGATGGCCACGTCGGGACGGATCGACGGTTTGCGGCTGACGGTGATGAGCTGACCCATGGCGGTTCGGAACAGTACCCGCTCGGAGCCGCCGGGGCTCGGTAGGCTCGGCCCGTGGCAGATGAGCGGCAGCCGGTGCCGGTACGCACCATGCTCGTCGGCATCGCCCTCGTGGTGGCCACGTACCTCACGCTGCGGGCCATCGTCGTGCTGGCCCATATCGAGACCCTGCTGGTGGTGGCCGCGTTCTTCGCCGTCGTCCTCACCCCTGCGGTCGACCTCGTCCGCCGCAAGCTCCACGTCAGCCGCGGCCTGTCCACCGCCATCGTCTTCGTGGTCGGGCTCGGGCTTCTCGCCGGCCTGATGTACGCCTTCATCCGTCCCTTGGTCGACCAGGGCCGGGAGTTCGCCGATAATTTCCCCACCTACGTCAGCGAGGCCCGCGAGGGCCGGGGGCCCGCCGGCGACCTGGTCAAGCGGTACAACCTCGACGAGCGGCTGCGCGACGCCCAGGTCGGCATCGAGGACAGCATCGCCAACGCCGGTGGCGGGGCGCTCAAGGTGGTCGGCAAGGTGGCCGGCGGAGTGGTGTCGGTGCTCACCATCCTGGTGCTCTCGCTGATGATGATCCTCTACGGCCCCGACATCCTGAAGAGCGGACTGGGCATCCTCGACCCGCCCAAACGAGACCGGGTACGGGCGGTGGCGTCGGACTGCGCCCGGGCCCTCACCGGCTACGTCATGGGCAACCTGCTGATCAGCCTGATCGCCGGCACCGGCACGTTCGTCGCCCTGGTCATCTTCGACGTGCCCTTCGCCGGCGTCCTGGCCCTCTGGACCGCCTTCACCGACCTGATACCCCTCGTCGGTGCCACCCTCGGCGCCATCCCCACGATCGGCGTGGCCTTCCTTCACTCCACCGGCGCCGGCATCGGGATGCTGGTGTTCTACATCGTCTACCAGCAGTTCGAGAACCACGTGCTCCAGGTGGTGATCATGTCGAAGACGGTCCAGATCAACCAGCTTTTCGTGCTGGTCAGCGTGCTCGTCGGCGTCGAGCTCCTGGGCATCCTGGGCGCCCTGCTGGCCATTCCGGCCGCCGGAGTCATCCAGGTGATCGTCCGTGACCTGTGGGACCACAGGAGTGGCCACCTCAAGGACGAGCCCACCATCGGCGCCGCCGAGATCCCGGTTTCGGAGGTCATCAAGGAGAAGGAGACCGACGAGGACGACACCCCGGAGCGCCCCGTCGCCGTGTCCGAGTGAGCGTTTCCGAGGTGGTCGAGGTCGAGGGGCACATCATCGACTCCCTCATCCTGGCCAAGGTGCTCGACGTGATCCTCGACGCCGGCGCCGACTACCGCATGCTCGACGTGGAGATCGGGCGAACCAACGCCGACCCCAGCCGGGCCCGGCTCGAGGTTTCCGCCGCCGACGACGCCGCCCTCGCCGCCCTGGTGGCCCAGCTCCAGATCCACGGGGCCAACCGGGTGGACCAGGTCGACGCGGTGACCGAGCCGGCTGAGGTCGACGGTGTCCTCCCCCAGGGCTTCTACGCCACCACCAACCTCCCCACCCAGGTACGCATGGGTGGCCACTGGGTCGACGTCGACAATCCGGAGATGGACTGCGCCCTTGTCGTCCGCCCCGACGGGCGGGCCCGCACCGCCCCTATGCACCGGATCAAGGCCGGCGACCCGGTGATCATGGGCCGGGGCGGGGTCAGGGTGGCGCCGCTCCAACGGCCGCGGGGCGCCAACCCGTTCGAGTTCATGAGCTCGGAGGTGTCGTCGGAAAAGCCCAAGGAGCAGCTGGTGGCCAGGGTGGCCGGGCGCATCAAGGCGGCCAAGGCCACGGGCGGCAGGGTGCTCGCCGTCTGCGGGCCGGCGGTCATCCACACCGGCGCCGGCCCCGACGTGGCCGCCATGGTGCGGGCCGGCGTGATCGACGTGCTCTTCGCCGGCAACGGCTTCGCCACCCACGACATCGAGTCCAACGTGCTGGGCACGTCGCTCGGCGTGCCCCTGGGCGACGGCCTCCCGCCCGAAGGCGGGCACAGCAACCACCTGCGGGTCATCAACGAGGTGCGGCGGCGGGGGTCGATCGCCGGGGCGGTGGCCGACGGCTACATCACCGGCGGGGTGATGTTCGAGTGCGTGCAGCACGGCGTGCCCTTCGTGCTCGGAGGGTCGGTGCGCGACGACGGGCCGCTGCCCGACGTCTTCACCGACGTGGTGGAGGCGGTCGACGCCATGCGGGCCGAGTTGGCCGGCGTGGCCGTGGCCCTCATGCTGGCCTCCACCCTGCACGCCATCGCCACCGGCAACGTCCTGCCCGCCGGCGTGGAGACGTACTGCGTCGACATCAACCAGGCCGTGGTCACCAAGCTGGCCGACCGGGGCAGCCACCAGGCGCTGGGCATCGTCACCGACGTCGGCCTGTTCCTCTCCACGCTCGCCCGCCACCTCGTGTGAGCGACCTCGAATGGGGGCGGCGCTTCCTCATGTGCCCGCCCGAGCATTTCGGGGTGCTGTACGAGATCAACCCCTGGATGCACCGCGAGGTCTCCGTCGACCTCGACCGGGCGCGCAACCAGTGGGGCGAGCTGGTGGCCACCCTCGTCGAGGCCGGCGCCACCGTCGAGCTGCTCGACCCCCAACCCGGCCTGCCCGACCTGGTGTTCACCGCCAACGCCGGCACGGTGAACAACGGGCGCTACGTCGCCACCCGCTTCCGGCACCCCAACCGCCAGCCCGAGGTGGACCACGACGTGGCCTGGTTCGCCGCCGCCGGGTACGAAATCGCCGCCCTGCCCGAGGGGGTCGGCCACGAGGGGGCGGGCGACGCCCTGCCTTTCCGGGGTGTGTTCCTCTCGGGCTACCGGTCCCGTTCCGACGCCGGCGCCCACGGACCGCTGTCGACGCTGCTCGGGGCGCCGGTGCGCCCGATCGAGCTGGTCGACGAGCGGCTGTACCACCTCGACCTCACCTTCTGCCCGCTGGACGACCGGCGGGCCATGGTCGCCCCGTCGGCCTGGGACACCTACGGCCGCAAGGTGGTCGAGGCCCTGGTGCCCGAGCCCCTCGTTCTGGAGGACGACGAGATGCTGGCCTTCTGCGCCAACTCGGTGGTGGTCGGCCGAACAGTGGTCATGCCGAGCTGCCCGCCCCGAGTGGGACGGCAGCTGGAGAGGTGGGGGTTCGACGTGGTGGTGGCGGGGGTGGACGAGTTCCTCAAGGCGGGCGGTGGCTGCCGGTGTCTCACCCTGGCCCTGGACGTAGCCGTGGGTCCTCCAGGAGAGGGTGAACCCCCACCATCGTCGGAAAGCGGGGCGGCTCGCTGAAGCCGAAGTCGACGGGCGGATCGAGCGGGCCCAGGCGTCCGAGGTCCCGGCCGTCGATCGACGCCCACCCGGCCCGGATGCGGCGTATCGACACCGCTCGGTACCACTCCTGCACGCCGCTCGGGCTGACGCCGTAGGTGTTGACGCCCAGGAGCCGGCGGGCGACGGGGCCCTCCACCCACCGGGTGAACCAGGCCGGGCGGGGCCACGGCACGGCCAGGGCCCGGCCGGCGCTCAGGTGCAGCTCCAGCCCGAGGCCGGCGGCGCGCAGGTGAAGGAACCGCCCGTCGAGGTCGACCCGCAGCGGCCCGACCACCACCTCGTCGAAGCCGTACACGCCCGAGACGTAGTCGGAGGCGGCCTGCGTCGACGCCAACAGCAGGCGCCGCCCATCGGGCCGGGCCCACATGAGGTCGTCAAGTCGGCCGATGGGCGACGTCGTCCACGTTCCGATCACGAACCGGTCGCCGGAGGCGAAGCCGGCGCTGGTGATGTGCCCTACGAGGGCGTGGCGACTGCGTGCTAGGACGGCGTAGCCGTCGTGTCTCGGGCTCGTCTGCGGTTCCTCGAAGCCACCCCCAGGATGGCGATCGCAAAGGCCACCGACACCAGGGCCAGCACCGAGTGGATCACCTTGAAGCCGGTGGAGCGGGTCTCGTCGCCCAGGATGTTACGGATCCGGGTCACCCAGATGAAGACGGTCCACGCCGCGGCGGTCCGCAGGATGATGGCGTCGGTACGACTCACCTGGCCGCCGGCTGCCCCGGCAACTGGTGACGCTTTAACACGCCCTGGCATGGAAATGTGTCACCAGTTCGGAGGGGCATCGCCCCCACGGTACTCACCACAGGGTGGGGTGCAGGTCGCGGACCAGGCGCTGGACGCCGCCCCAGGGCTGGTTGTCCATGAACACCCAGGCCCGCCGGTGGATCGTCGTCGGGCCCCACGCAGCCAGCGCTGCCTTATGCCTGGGGCACGGGTAGCCCTTGTTGAGGTCGAAGTCATACGCCGGGAAGTGCTCGGCCTCGGCCCGCATGATCCGGTCGCGGGTGACCTTGGCCAGGATCGAGGCGGTGGCGATCGACAGGCACTTGGCGTCGCCCTTGACGATGCGGGTCACCATGCCGCTGTAGACGCCGGAGGAGGTGACGAAGTCCCACAGGCCGTCGATGAGGACGGCGTCGGGCACGACCCCCAGCCCGTCGATCGCCCGTCTGGCGGCCAGCTTCTGGGCGGCCGACATGCCCACGTCGTCGCACTCCTGCTGGCTGGCGTGGCCGACGGCCCAGGCCGCGCACCACGACGTCAGTCGGGGAAAGAGTCGCTCGCGCTCGCGCTCGGCCAACATCTTGGAGTCCCGCACCCCGTACACCCGCCGATCTCGGGGCAGAACGGCGGCGCCCACCGAGATCGGGCCGGCCCAGGATCCGCGCCCGACCTCGTCGACCCCGACCACCACCTCGAACCCCTCGGTCCACAACGCCCGCTCCCGGACCAGGCTGGGCACGAGATGTGGGCCCGGTCTCGGCGCCCGCCCACGCGGCGCGGACTCCCCAGCTTGCCGGACCGGGCCCTGCCTGGCTCTACCCATCGGTGACCTTGGCTATGTTGTCCGCCGCGTCGGCGTCGGGTCCCGTTGCGAGAAACGCTTCCAGCACCTCCCGGGCGACGGCCGGGGTGGTCAACCGCAGGCTGAGGGCCAGCACGTTGGCGTCGTTCCAGCGTCTCGCGCCCCGGGCCGTCTCGGCGTCGGCGCACAGGGCGGCACGCACACCGGCCACCTTGTTGGCCGCAATGGACACGCCAGTTCCCGTCCAGCAGCAGACCACGCCCCGGTCGGCCCGTCGGCCCGCCACCGCCTCCCCCACCCGCCGGCCGACGTCGGGCCACGGCTCATCCTCCACCCGCAGCACCACATCGTGGCCGCCGGCCACCAGGGCGGCCGCCACCTCATCGCTCAGAGGCGTCACCTCGTCCGATCCGAACGCCACCCTCATCGGCGTCCACCGTACCGCCGCACCCCCGCCCCGGGTCAGGGCAGGCGGGACGTCCAGAGCAATGAGCCGGCGGCGGCGGCCAGGGCGAAGACGAGCGCCAGGCCGACGAGCCACGACGTGACCTCGCGTTCCTCGGTGCGGAAGCCGATGGAACTGCCGATGTCGGCGTAGACCCGGCGAAGTTCTCGCGCCGTGCCGGCCTCGAACGCCCGCCCGCCGGTGGCCTCGGCGATCTCGGCCAGAGCGTCGCGGTTCACCGGGACGGGGATGTTTCGACCCTCCACGCTGACGAAGCCGTCGTCGGTGCCGAAGGCGATGGTGGAGACCTGGACCTTGGCGTCGGCCGCGGCCTTGGTGGCCAGCTCGTTGGGCCGGCCGACGGTGGTCTCGCCGTCGGACATCAGGACGATGCGGCCGGGCGGCGGGGCCTGGCCCGGCTCGGAGGCCACCGAGGCGATGCTGCCCAGGCTGGCGAAGATGGCCTCGCCGACGGCGGTGCGGGGGCCAAGCTGGAGGTTGTCGATGCTGCGCTTGAGCAGGGCGTGGTCGGTGGTCGGCGACACCAGCACCTGGGCCACGCCCGAGAACGCCACCAGGCCGAGGTTGAGGCGGGTGGGGACCAGGTCGACGAAGGACTTGGCCGCCTCCTGGGCGGCGAGGATCCGGGTGGGCTGGACGTCGGTGGCCTCCATGGACAGCGAGACGTCGATGGCCATGACCACCGTGGCCCGCTCCCGCGGCACCTTGACCGGGCGGGCGGGGCGGGCGAACGCGCTGACCAGGGCGATCATGGCCAGCACGAACGCGGTGGCGGGGACGTGGCGGCGCCATCCGGGGCGCTTCGGGGCGATGGAATCGAGCAGGGCCAGGTTGGTGAACCGGACCGCGTACTCCTTGCGTCGGAGCTGCATGACGACGTACGCGGCGATCAGGGCGGCGACGGCGAGCAGCAGCCACAACCGGCTGCGGGAGAGGAACGTGAGGGCGACGATCATCAGCGGGTGGCTCTCTGCAGGCCGCCACGGTGGCGGCGGGCGGCTAGTACGAACTCGACGATGTCGCGCAGCCAGTCGCGGTCGGTGCGCAGCTGGAGGTGCTGGGCCCCGCTGCGGCGGATGGCCTCGGCGATCTCGGCCCGCTGGGCGGTGGCCGCCTCGGCGTACCGGGCCCGGATGGCCGCCTTGGCGGTCTGGATCTCCATCCGCCGGCCCGTCTCTGGGTCGACCAGGGTCAGGACGCCGACGTTCGGCAGCTCCAGCTCGCGGGGGTCGAGGACCTCGACCGCCAGCACCTGGTGGCGGGCGGCCAGGCCGGTGAGGGGCCGCTCCCAGCCCGGCGGCGACAGGAAGTCCGACACCACGACGGCGAGGCCCCGGCGGGTGCGGGGCACCATGTGGCTCTGGATGGCCGCGCCCAGGTCGGTGGGGCCGCCACCGTCGACCCGCTCGCGGGTGGCCAGCTTGTGCAGCAGGGCCATGAGCGGCTGGCGGCCGGGACGGCACGGGATGCGGGTGATGCCGCCCGGCCTGACGATCAGGGCGCCGAAGCGGTTGCCGGTGCGGGTGGTCATGAACCCGATGGCCGCCACCGCGGCCAGGGACAGGTCGCGCTTCTCGCAGTTGGCGGTGCCGAAGTCGAGGCTGGCCGAGCAGTCGACGATGGCCCAGGACTCGAGCTCGCGGTCGGCGACCGGATCGCGGACGTGGGGCACCGTGGTCCGGGCGGTGACGGCCCAGTCCATGCGGCGGACGTCGTCGCCCTCCTGGTACTCCCGGCTGTCGCCCGGCTCGCTGCCCAGACCCGGCAGCAGCGCCTGGTAGTCGCCCTGGAGCAGGCCGTCGAGGCGGCGGGTGATCGTCAGCTGGAGACGGCGCAGTACCTCCTCGGGCCGGCGCTCGGCGCTCGGGTCGCCGCCGGTGGGCAGCAGCTTCACCCGGCCTGCTCAATCCCCGGCAGGCTGGGCACGTCGATCCCGCCGACGGCCGTCATGTTCTGG
>JBBQRO010000054.1:0-20753 GCA_038214685.1 Acidimicrobiales bacterium | reverse complement strand
CCTCAACCAGCTTCGTTTCGTACGGGCCGTCGCCGACGCGGGAACCTTCACCGGGGGCGCGGTCCGCTGTTACGTGACGCAGTCGACGCTGTCCAGCGGCATCGCCACTTTGGAGCGGGAGCTCGGCGAACGCATATTTCTCCGCACGACGCGGTCGGTCAACCTCACGGAATTCGGGCGCCAACTCCTTCCGTCCATCGACGACGTCCTCCGGGCCCAGGCCGCCCTGGTCGAGATGGCGGAGGGCGTCAAGCATCCGAAGACGCAGTCGGTCCGGATCGGCATATGCCCGCTCGTCGACTCGGCGCGCCTGGAGAAGATTCTGGCGCCGTACCGGAAGACGAATCGCGACGTCCGGCTCGTCCTCGAACAGACGGGGAACGGGAGCGCCCGACAGGCGCTGGAGGAGGGACGGTTGGACTGCATCCTGGGGCCCTCTCCGTCGCCCCGTCGGGCTGGGCTCGAACGGGCCATCCTGTACGAGGATCCGCTCATCTATCTTCGAGCGGGAGACCCGACTCGGTACGGCACGGACCGGCGCGCCGTGCGCCTGGGGGACCTCGTCGACGACACATTCCTGCTGGTCCACGATGCGTGCGGGCTCACCCGCCTGACCCGGCACCTGTTCGCGACGCGCCGCCTGCCGCTTCGGGAGTACGAGGGCCGGACGGTCAGCTACCAGGTGCTCGAGGAGTGGGCCCGGGTCGGGGTCGGATCGGCCATCCTGCCGCTCTCCAAGTTGTCCTCGCCGGACCTCGGTCGTCCCATCCTGCTCGGGAACGGGCACGGGGCGGCCCTGCGGTACGAAGCGATGTGGTCACCGTCGACCGTGCAGGCGCCGCACCTGCAAGCACTGATCCAAAACCTGAAGTCCGCCGGCGCCACCCTGGCGTCCGGGAGCCTGGCCGCACGGTCTCGATGATGACCGTCGGTACATAAGAAGGAGCATTCAATGTTGACCCGTCACCTTCGCATCGCCGTTGCCGCCGTCGTCCTGGCACTCACCGCCACTGCCTGTAGCAGCAGCGACACCGGCACCGGCACCACCGACACGAGCGCGCCGGGCAACGAGCGGGTGACCTTGCGGATCGGAGCCAGCACCCAGAGCGGCGGATATCCCACGCCGTACGCGGCAATCCGCGGGCCCGGTCGCCTCATCACCACCTACATCTTCGACACCCTGGCCTTCCCCGACGTCACGGGCGTGCCGAAGCCGTGGCTGGCGAAGTCGTGGACGACCTCGCCCGACGGCAAGACGTGGACCTTCACGCTGAACGACAACGTCAAGTTCCACGACGGGATGCCGCTCACCTCCGACGACGTGGTCTTCACCTTCGACTACAACCTCAACGGCCCGGGCAAGGCGGTGGCCGCCGGGGTGACCTACATCGACACCGTCACTGCCTCCGACCCGAAGACGGTGGTGATCACCCTCAAGACGGTCCGCCCGAGTTTCCTCCAGGACATCGCCGGCACGTTCGGGTTCGCCATCATGCCCAAGCACATCTGGTCGGACGTCACCGACCCGGCCAAGTTCCAGGGTCCGACGGCGCTGATCGGGTCGGGCCCGTTCAAGATCGAGAACTTCGACCTCACCACCAACAGCTTCAACTTCTCGGCCAACGAGGACTTCTACCTCGGTCCGGCCAAGGTGCGGCAGTTCCAGATCGTCCCGGTGGCCGACGCCCTGCTGGCCCTCGATCGGGGCGAGGTCGACGCGGCCAGCGGCGGCAACAGTCTCATTCCCAAGGTCCAGTACGACGCGCTGGCCAAGAAGTTCGAGGTGCTCACCGCCCCGGGCGAGTTCAACCTGGCCCTGTTCTTCAACCCGCTCAAGGGCTTCCCCTACAACGAGGTCGCCTTCCGTCAGGGTGTGGTCTACGGGCTCGACCGCACCGACATGGTGCGCCGGCTGGTCGACGGACGCGGCATCCCCGGCCCCGCCGGCGCCCTGGGCCCCGGCAACGAGTTCCTCAACAAGAGCCTTCCCGCCTACGCCCACGACAAGGGCAAGGCCAACTCGTTGTTCGACCAGATCGGGCTCCGTGACGCCAACAACGACGGCCTCCGCGACAAGCCGGACGGTTCGGCATTCAAGGTCCCGCTGTCGGTGAGCTCCTCGGACACCCAGCAGGCGCAGCTGGTCAAGGAGTACCTGCGTGCCGTCGGGATCGATGTCGAGATCAGCGCGGTCGATCAGCAGACCTCCGATGACAGGGGCGCCAAGGGCGACTACGAGATGGCGATCCAGCACTTCGGCGGTCTCTCGGGCGATCCGTCCGGGCTCATCACCCGCTTCTCATCGACGACCCGCAGCACGTCGTTCACCCGGGTCCACGGCTACAACAACCCCGCCTTCGAGAAGGTGGCCAACGAGCAGGCCGTCGAGGTCGACGTGACCAAGCGGAAGCAGCTCGTCGACCAGATGCAGGCGATCCTGGCCGAGGACCTTCCCCAGATCTCCCTCTACGTCCCGGAGCAGATCTCCTTCGTGAACTCCGACAAGTTCGGTGGGTTCGCCTACACGCCGGGTTGCCCGCCCTGCGGGGTCACCGGCAACAAGCGCCACCTCCACACCGGCAGCGCCGCGCCGGCAAAAGGGAACTGACCGGTGGCGTTCCCCGCCGATCTGACGTTCCTCGCCCCTCCCGGTGAAGCAGCCGATTGGCGCGCCATCCTGCTGTGCGACGCGGCGACGGCCGGGGGGATATTCGACAACCTCCCGGGCACGGTCGACGAGGTCGCCGCCGGGACGGGCCTCGATCCGCACGCGCTGCGCGTGGTGCTCGATGCGCTCGCCACGTTGGGCGTCGTCGACCACGTTGATGAGGGGCGGTACGCCGCCGCCGCCGACCTCCCCGGCCCCGGAGCGATGGCCGGCATCCGTCACCACGCGCGCGCCCTACGGCGGTGGGCCTCTGCGCTCGATCCGCTGTTGCGGGGCGAGCCGTGCCCGGCCAGCAAGGTCGAGCCCGAACTGTTCCACGACGCGCTCTCCGCCAACGCCAGAAAGTCGGCGCCGGAGGTGGTCGACCTCTGCCTGGACCGGTTCCCGGATGCCAGGAGCGTGCTCGATCTGGGCGGGCTGCACGGGGAGTACTCCCTCGAGTTCACTCGGCGGGGGCTGCGGACCACCATGCAGGACAAGCCGGAGATGATCGACGTGGCCCGGCGGCGGGGTCATCTCGAAGCGGCCGGCGTCGAGTTGTTCGAAGGCAGCTTCTTCGAGAAGGTGCCCGACGGCCCGTTCGACCTGGCCTTCTGCTCTGGCATCACCCACACTTTCGACGCCGACGGCAACCTGGCCCTCTACCGGAACCTGCGCCCCGTCCTGGCTCCCGGTGGGGGGGTGGCAGTTGTCACGTTTCTCCGCGGCCGCCGGCCGCTCACCGCCCTCTTCGC
Source organism: Acidimicrobiales bacterium (assembly GCA_038214685.1). Lineage (GTDB taxonomy): Bacteria > Actinomycetota > Acidimicrobiia > Acidimicrobiales > AC-14 > CADCTB01. The sequence continues at coordinate 17,351 of JBBQRO010000054.1, read as the reverse complement.
CGTCCAGATGCTGCTCAACGACAACCATGGCGACACCCATACCGAGGAGGAGTACCGCGCCTGGTTGGCCGCGGCGGGCTTCGCAGTGGACGAGGCCATCCTGGATCTTGCCGGGCAGGGATCCAGGTCGGTGCTCTTTGCCACCTGAGGGAGTGGCATCTCCGGTCGCGTTGGAGATCGGCGACCTTGTCGTCACCTACCTCGGGCCACCGCCGGTGCGCGCCGTCGCCGGGGTGAGTCTCACCGTGGCTCCCGGCGAGTGCCTCGGCATGCTGGGGGAGTCGGGCTCGGGCAAGTCGACGCTGGCCCGGAGCGTGCTGGGGCTGCTCCCGGAGGCCACGGTGGAGGGCACGGTGCGCCTCGGCGACCTCGACCTCCGGTCGCTCGACGAGAAGGGGTGGCGAGAGGCGCGGTGGCGGCGCATTTCCCTGTCGTTCCAGTCGACGACCGCCCTGAACCCGGTCTTGCGCGTGGGCCTGCAGATGGCCGAGCCCCTGCGCGTCCACCTGGACCTGGGCCGCCAGGAAGCGGCCGACCGCGCCGAGGAGCTCCTCGACGAAGTGGGCCTCGGCCCGTGGGCGGCCGACCGGTACCCGAGCGAGCTGTCGGGAGGCCAGCGGCGGCTGGTGATGGTGGCCATGGCCCTGGCCTGCCGCCCACAGGTGGCCATCCTCGACGAGCCCACGGCCGGCCTCGACCCCGCCACCCGGAACCGGGTCCTGGGCCTGCTGCGCAGGGTGCGCGACGAGAGCGGCACGTCGCTCGTCGTGCTCAGCCACGACGCCGATGCCCTGGAGATGCTCGCCGACCGCGTGGCCGTCCTCTACCGGGGATGGCTGGCCGAGATCGGGCCCACGGCCCAGGTGCTGGGGGACCCGAGGAACCCGTACTCGTGGGCGCTGCTCAACGCCCGACCGACGCTGGCGTCGGTCAAGGACCTGCGTGGTATCCGGGGTACCCCTCCCAACCCGGCCGAGCGCGCCGAGGGTTGCCCGTTCCTTGGCCGGTGCCACCAGAGTCGCGAGGAGGTCTGCCGTCCGGAGCCGCCCCCGCTCGTGCCGCCCCACGGCGAGGACGGTCCCCGGCTGGTGGCCTGCGCGCGCGGCGGCGTCGTCGCCCTGCTGGCCGCCCGCAATCTTTCCAAGACGTACTCCTCGGGCGGGCTCCTGGGCCGCCGGGAGTTGGTGCGGGTGGTGGACGACATCAGCCTCGACGTGCGCGAGGGTGAGGTCGTCGGCCTGGTGGGCGCCACCGGCGCCGGGAAGTCGACGCTGGGCATGCTGCTGGTCCGGCTGCTCGACGCCGACGGCGGCGGGGTCACCTTCGACGGTCACGACCTGCTGGGGGCGAAGGGGGCCGGGCTCAAAGCCCTGCGGGCTCAGGTGCAGATGCTCTTCCAGGACCCGTTCGAGTCGTTGTCGCCCCGACTCACGATCGCCGACGCGGTGCGGGAACCGCTCGACGTCCAGGGCCTCGGCGACGGGCCGGCGCGCCGGGCGAAGGTCAAGGCCGCGCTCGCCGACTGTCGCCTACCCGTCGACGACGCGTTCCTCGACCGGCACACCCATGAGTTGTCGGGCGGGCAGCTTCAGCGGGTGGCGCTGGCCCGGGCCCTGGTGCTCGACCCCCGCCTGCTGGTGGCCGACGAGGCGGTCTCGATGCTCGACCCCAGCGAGCAGGCCAAGATGATCCAGCTCCTGAAGCACCTCCAGGTCGAGCGGGGGATGGCGATGATCTTCATCTCCCACGACCTGGCCGTGGTCCTGAGGGTCGCCGACCGTGTCCTCGTGCTCGCCGGGGGCCGGATCGTGGAGGAGGGCTCAGGCGGGGCCATGCTGGCTGCGCCCCGGCACGAGGTGACCAGATCGCTTCTCTCCGCCGCGGGCCGCGACCTGCTCTTCGGCAGCGGGTACGCCACCGCCGGTCAGGCATCGGTGGCCGGCGCGTGAAGGAGGCCTCTACCGGGCGTGGCGGGCCAGGCGGGGGCTGAGCCGTCGCTCGGCGGCGGCACCCAGCAGGGTGATCCCGATGATGAGGGCGACCAGGGCGATGACCGGCGGGGCGAGCCACCACTTCCACGCCGAGGTGATGAAGAGCGCCCGGAAGGCCACGGCGTCGCGGATCATGCCGCCCCACGACGCCAGGGTGGGATCTCCGACTCCGAGGAACGCCAAGCCGGCCTGGAGGGCCACCGCCCGCCCTGCGGCCGGGATGAACTCGGCGATGGAGAGCAGGGCCAGGTCGGGAAGGATGTGGCGCCGCATCTGATGCCATGTGCCGGCGCCGAAGCCGGCGGCGGCGCGGACGTGTGTTCGGGTGCGGAGGCTCAGTACCTGCGAGCGCAGGATGCGGGCGGCGTTGGGCCAGAAGAGCAAGGAGATGACTGCTGAGAGCCCGAGGACGGACCCTCCGGTCAGCGCACCGACGAGCAGGAGAAGGGGCAGCTTCGGGACCACCAGGACCAGGTCGGTCGCCCGCATGAGCACTGCGTCGAACCAGCCGGGGAACCAGCCGGCGAGCACCCCCACGATGCTACCGAGCAGGACGGTGCCGGCCCCTGCGATCAGGGCCACCAGCAGGGAGGCCCGGGCCCCGAGGATCAGCTGGCTCAGGATGTCCTGGCCGAGCAGGTTGGTGCCGAGCCGGCTCGGCCCGCCGGGAGGCGCCAACGACGCCCCGGCCAGCTCGGTGGCCCGGAAAGGGGCGAGTCGGCTCCCGAACAGGAGCAGCACGAGATAGAACCCGATGATCGAGATGCCGACGATCCCTGCGACATCCGTTCGCCGGGTGGGTGACGCTGCGGTGCGAACCGGCGTGCGAGTCACCGCCGTCGCCGTCATCGCCGCCGGCCCACCCTCGGATCGAGTTTCGCGTAGGTCAGCTCCACCGCCAGGTTGGCGATCAGGACCACGACGGCGAGCAGGATGAAGCCGCCCTGGAGCAGGGGGTAGTCACGGGCGGAGACCGCCCGCTCGACAAGGGTCCCCATGCCCGGATAGTTGAAGATCGTCTCCACGAACAGCGAGCCGCCGACCGCGAAGCCGGCCTGGATGCCCAGGGCGGTGACGAACGGAAGCAGGGCGTTCCTGCCGGAATGCCGGTACTTCAGCAATCGGCGGGACAGCCCTTTCGCCCGGGCCAGCACCATGTAATCCTCGCCCAGCGTGGAGATGACGGTGTTCCGGACGATCAGGAACTTGTTGGCGGCCAGCCCCACCGTCAGCGCAATGAGTGGGAGGGCAAGATGGAAGAGGATGTCGCCGATCGCGTCGAGCGGGCCGCCGTAGGTGGCGAAGGGCCGTTGCGCACCGGCCTGTGGGAACACCGGGTAGGTGACGGCGAAGAGGATCAACAGGGCGGCGGCGATGGCGTACTCGGGTATGGCCCGAGTGGCCGAGAGCACCACGATGAGGGCGCGATCGGCGAAGCGGCCCCGGTGCCATGCCGCGGTCACGCCGGCGAAGTAGCTGATGGTCGACGAGAGCGCGAGCGCGCTGCCGGTGAGGAGCAGCGTCCACGGCAGGCGCTCTTTCAGGAGGGTGGCGACCGGCTGGTTCTGAGAGATCGACCAGCCGAACTCGCCTTTCCCCAGGTCGGAGAGGTAGGAGCGGTACTGGGAGAGAAGGGACCTGTCGAGGCCGTAGTACGCGGCGATGCGGTCGCGCTCCGCCTCGTCGTAGATGTACTGGCCGCTGTCCGCGTCTTCCAGCTGACGGAGAGGATCGCCGGGGATGAACCTGGGGAGGAGGAAGACGAGCGTGACGAGCGCCCAGAGCGTGACGGCATAGAGGCCGACGGTGCGCAGGTACTGCGCCCGCGACCGCCGTGGCCCCACCTCCGCAGGCGCTGTCGGCGATGAACTGCGATGCAGGACCTCGGTCACCGTGCCCACAGTATTCGCAGGGACCGCACATTCCTGCACCAGAACGCCGGCCCGTCAGCCGTCGAGGCCGAGGACCAGGATGGCCATGTCGTCTCGGCTGACTCCGCCCTGGTAGGCCAGGATGACCTCTTCGATACGGGCTGCGGTGGCTGCCACGTCGAGGCCGCCACAGGTGCTCAACAGCGCGTGCAGGCGGGCGGTGCCGTACTCGCCATCGGGCCCCGGCGCCTCGAGCAGCCCGTCGGTGTGTAGCACGACCTTGTCCCCCGGTACCAGGCGGACCGCCACCTCTGTCAGCTCGGGGTCCTTCAGCGCGCCCAGCAGCGTTCCTGTGGCCCCGACGGCATCCACCTTGCCGTCGGAGTGCACGACGACCGGCGGTGGGTGGCCGCCGCAGGCCACGGTGAGCACCGTGGCTCCGGCGCGCCGGGCCAGGCTGGCGTAGGTCACCGTGGCGAAGCGCTCGTTGAGCATGCCCTCCTGGCGCAGGATGGCCTCGTTGAGCATGGACAGGATGCGGGCCGGCTGGCTGGTCTGCATCGCCGCGGCCCGGATGGTGTAGCGGGCCAGGCCGGTGAGGCTGGCGGCTTCGGCCCCCTTGCCACAGACGTCGCCGATCACCGCCGCCCACGCGGCGCGACCAGTGCGGAACACGTCGTAGAAGTCCCCACCCACCTCGAGCCCCTCCACGGCCGGGTGGTACCGGGCGGCCACGGTCATGCCTGCGATCTCGGGCAGGTCGGGCGGCAGCAGGCTCTTCTGGAGCGTCCGGGCCAGGGTGGCGAACTGCTCCCGGCTCTCATAGAGCGCCCGGGCCGCCTGCTGGCGCTCGGTGATGTCACGGATGTAGGCGGTGAAGGCCGGGGGCCCGTCGGTGGGGATGCGCGTGACGGCCACCTCGATGGGGAACTCCCGGCCGTCGCGGCGCCGGGCCCGCAGCTCGACCCGCCGGCCGACCACCGGCCCTTCGCCGGTCTGGAGATAGTTCGCGAAGCCGCGGTGATGGTCGTCGCGCATGTCGGGCGGGATGATGAAGTCGGCCATGAGCCGGCCCACGATCTCGCTGCGGCGCCAACCGAAGGTGCGCTCGGCCGCAGGATTGAACTCGGTCACGAGCCCGCGGTCGTCGATGGAGACGATGCAGTCGAGCGACGCCTCCAGCATGGCCACCTTGCGGGCCTCGCCGGCCCGCACCGCGACCTCGGCCCGCGATCGCGTGGTGAACTGGCCCAGCTGGCCCCCGATGGCGGTCATGACCTGGATCAGGTCGGCATCGGCCGGCTGCCGGCCCCGCCGGAAGATCTCCAGGACGCCGAGGTTCCTCTGGCCGGATGCGATCGGCACGGCGGCCGCGGCGTGGATCCCGTCGGCGCTGGCTGCGGCTGAACGAGGGAGGCTGGCGATCTCCATGTCGCCGATGACGACCGGTGCGCCGGACTCCCACGTGCGGCCGACCAACCCGTCGTCGGCGGAGAACGTCGACTGGCGGGTCTGGGCCACGAAGGCCTCGGCCACTCCCGGCAGGTGCCAGGCACCGACGGTGCGCAGCACGCCGGTGGCGTCGTCGACCTCCAGGATGCTTCCCGCCTCCCACCCCAGGGCACCGCACACCGCTTCGAGGAACGGCTCGGCGATCTCCTCCAGCGTGTTGCCCGAGGAGAGGACGGTGGTGGCCGCATGCTGGGCGGCCAGCCGCCGCTCGGCCCGCCGGCGCCCGGTCACGTCGTGGAAGGTGACGACGCCGGCGACGATGCCTCCCCGAGCGTCGCGGACCGGCGCGGCGCTGGTCTCGATGGTGGCCCAGGAACCGTCGCCCAGGCGGTACTCGATGGCCTCCGCTTCCACCACCTCGCCGGCGCGGATGGCCCGGAAGAGGGGCCACTCGTGCCGCTCGTAGGGCCGTCCGTCGGGATGGAAGCCGGCATGGTCGCGGTAGTCGCCCATCTCGCCACCGGCGCTGAACGGGTGACGCAGGATGCGCTCGAGCTGGCGGTTGCCGAGGACCAGTCGGCCCGACGGCGCCTCGGCCACGATCAGCCCCGAAGGCATCTGCTCGATGACCGCTTCCATGAGGGTCCGCTGGCTGTCGAGCTGGGCCAGGAGCCGCTCGCGGTCCTCGCTCGCCCTGTCACGGTCAATGCCCACCGCCACTGCGTCGGCGATGCCGGCCAGGGCGGCGAGCAGGTCGTCGCTGAGGTGGTGGCGGGCGAAAAGGGCGATGACGCCGACCAGGCGCCCGTCGGTCATGAGCGGGTAGCCGGCGAAGGACACCATGCCCTCGGCCGTTGCCCAGGCCGGGTCACCGATCCGCGGGTCGTTGAGGACGTCGTTGGTCAGGTGCGGGACCCGCTCCTCGGCGATGAGACCGATCTTGAACCTGCCGACGGGCACCCGGGAGTGGCCGCCGTCGAGATGGGTGTAGAGGCCGGCGCTGGCCTGCAGCTCCAGCACCCGGTCGAACTCGTTGAGCGTCCAGATCCGGGCAAAGGCGGCGCCAACCCGGTCGACGAGGGCCTGGGCGCAGGCCTGCAGGGCCTGTTCGATGGTGGCGCCGGTGGTCAGGGCGGTCAGCACGTCGGCCGCCAGGGCCGCGTGGGCTGAAGGAGAGGTAGGAGCCACAGGTGAGGGCTCACCCCCCGACGACGGTGTGGTCACGGACTCCCTGACTCAGGCCCCGGACGGGAACCGTGTGCTCCGACAGGATACCCGGCGGGCCCGAAAACCGGCAGAGCGCCCCGGTCAGGCCCCGGCCTCCGGGGCGGCGAAGGCCTGGCTCGCAGCTTCCAGCCGGTAGGGCTCTAGGCCGGTGCGCTGGTCGACGGCCCGCGCCTCCAGGGCGGGCAGGTCGAGGCCGGCCAGGTCGGGCCGGCTGCCGGTGCCCTGGCCGAGCGACCGCCATAGGGCCAGCTTGCCCTCGATCCCGAGCGACAGCGTCTCCAGCTCCATCAGTCGGGTGACGTGGGCATTGCGGGTGACGCGCTCGCTCAGCCGAAGCCGGCTGAGCGTTTCGAGCACCTTCCCGGCCACCTGCTTGGGCGCGCTGCGGACCACCCCCAGCTGCTGCATCACCGCGGCCAGCGTGTCGCGGTCCTCCTCGATCAGCCGCCCGAGGCCCCCCAAATGGGTGGCGAGGGCGGTGCCCTCGTTGCTGGCCCGCAGCCGCTCCACCAGCTCGACGGCGGCCGCCGATCCGGCCAGGTGATCGTTCAGGTAGACGTCGAGTGCCTCGGTGTCGGCCATGCGACCCAGGGTACGCAACGGTGGCAGGACAGACTGCGGCATGGACCGGCACCAGTGGAACGAGCGGTACGCCGCGCAGCCGCGGCTGTGGGTCGTCGATCCCGGGCCCTTCCTGGGCGGGGAGCTTGGCGACCGCCTGCCGGGACGAGCCCTCGACTTGGGCGCCGGTGAGGGTCGGACCGCCCTGTGGCTGGCCGAGCGGGGCTGGCGGGTGACGGCTGTCGACTTCTCCGACGTCGCCCTCGATCGGGGTCGCCAGCGCGTTGAGGCCGCCGGCCCGCCGGGCGGGGTGGAGTGGATCTGTGCCGACCTGGTCGACTTCGAACCCTCTGGCGGCCCCTTCGACCTGGTGCTGCTGCTCTTCGTCCACCTGCCGCCGCAGCCCCGGCGGCGTCTGCTCCGCCTGGCGGCGGCCACGCTGGCGCCGGGCGGGATGGTGCTGGTGGTCGGCTACGACACCACCCACGCCGGCTCCGGCCAGGGAGGAGGGAGCAACCCGATGGTGCGTTTCAGCCCCGAGGACATCGTGGCCGACCTGGAGGGCCTGCATATCGAACGGGCCGAGCGCCTCGTCGTCGGCGAGGATGTCGACGCCGTGGTTCGCGCGGTAAGGCGTGAGCGAGCGGCCTACCCCAGCAGGTCCCGGATCAGATGAATCCAGGACGACGGCGGATCTGCGGCGTCCACCGTGGCATCGGCGCCCGGGCGCATCCCGCCGCCCGTGGTGATCGCCACCACGGGGCCCGCACCCCGTCGCTGGCCTGGAGATCGATCACGAATCCGAGGTCGGCTCGCCCGGCACCTCCTCGCCCCAACCTATGCCGGGGAGGAGAAATGATGGGCGGTCCTCCCCTGACAAGAAGTCAGAGCCATCTGGGCAACCTGCACGTCACACGAACGGCGAGGAGGACCGCGCCGTCATGGTAGCGCCGCCGCCGCGTCAGGGCGCAGCAGTTTCGTTCCACCGCTCAACCACGGCCGTCTCCCGTTCCCAGCCCAGCACCGAGATCGAGGCGGTCGACAGGGCGAGCCCGGCGCCGTGGTCCGGGGCCAAGCCGATCCAGCGGGCACCGACCACCCTCAGGACGTGGCCATGGGCAAACAGCGCAACGTCGCCGCCGGCGGCCCGGGCCGCGTCGATGACCCGGTCGGCCCGCCGCCCGACGTCTTCGACGGTCTCCCCATCGGGAACGCCGTGCTGCCACAGGCCCCACCCGGGGCGCTCCTCGCGTATGTCGACGGTGCGGCGGCCCTCGTAGGCGCCGTAGTCCCACTCCCGCAGGTCCTCCGTGACCTCGGCCTTCTCGCCGAGGCCGGCCAGCCGGCAGGTGTCGACGGCCCGGGACATCGGGCTGGTGAGCACCCGGTCGAACTGCCACCCGGCCAGGCGGGCGCCCAGCGCCTCGGCGTGGCGCCGGCCCTCGTCGGTGAGGGGGATGTCGGTTGTGCCGGTGTGCTGGCCCGACAGGCTCCACTCGGTCTGGCCGTGGCGGACCAGCACGATGGTGTTCACGACCGGCCCCGTGACCGGCGGTAGCGGCGGATGAGGGCGGTGGTCGAGCTGTCGTGCGCCGGCCCCTCGGCGGCGGCGTCGGTCGCGAGCTCGCCCACGATGCGGCCGGCGAGGGACTTGCCCAGCTCCACCCCCCACTGGTCGAAGGAGTTGACGTCCCAGATGGTGCCCTGGGTCATCACCTTGTGCTCGTAGAGGGCCACCAGCTGGCCGAGCACCGACGGGTTGAGGCGGGAGGCGAGCAGGGTGTTGGTGGGCCGGTTGCCCGGGAAGGTGCGGTGGGGCACCAGCTCCGGCGGTACCCCCTCGGCTTCGACCTCCTCAGGCGATCGTCCGAAGGCCAGGGCTTCGGTCTGGGCGAAGAGGTTGGCCGTGAGCAGGTCGTGGTGCCCGTCGAGGTCGTGGCTCGGTTCGAGGAAGCCGATGAAGTCGCAGGGGACAAGGGCCGTGCCCTGGTGGAGCAGCTGGAAGAAGGCGTGCTGGCTGTTGGTGCCCGGCTGGCCCCAGACCACCGGACCGGTCTGCCATTCCACCGGCTTACCCTGGCGGTCGACCGACTTCCCGTTGCTCTCCATGTCGAGCTGCTGCAGGTAGGCCGGGAAGCGGGCCAGGTACTGGCTGTACGGGAGGACGGCCGACGTCTCGGCCCCGAAGAAGTTGCCGTGCCATACGCCCAGCAGGCCGAGCAGGACGGGCAGGTTGCGCTCGAACGGGGCGGTGCGGAAGTGCTCGTCCATGAGCGAGAAGCCGTCGAGCATTTCGCGGAAGGCGGCGGGGCCGATGGCCACCATGAGCGACAGGCCGATGGCCGAGTCGAAGGAGTAGCGGCCCCCCACCCAGTCCCAGAGCTCGAACATGTTGGCCGGGTCGATGCCGAAGTCGGTCACCCGCTCGGCATTGGTGGACACGGCGACGAAGTGCCGGCTGACCGCCTCCTCGCCCAGGGCGGCGGTGAGCCAGGCCCGGGCCGAGCGGGCGTTGGTGAGGGTCTCCACCGTGGCGAACGTCTTCGACGACACCACGAACAGCGTCTCAGCCGGATCGAGGTCGCGGGTGGCCTCCCAGACATCGGTGCCGTCCACGTTGGATACGAAGCGGAAGGTCATCGACCGCTCCGAGAAGTCCCGCAGTGCCTCGTACGCCATGGCCGGGCCGAGGTCGGATCCACCGATGCCGATGTTGACGACGTTGCGGATGCGCTGCCCGGTGGCGCCCGTCCACTCGCCGGAGCGTACGCTGTCGGAGAAGGCGGCCATGCGGTCGAGGACGCCGTGGACGTCGGCCACCACGTCCTGCCCGTCGACCATCAGCGAAGCGTCACGCGGCATGCGCAACGCCACGTGGAGCACGGCGCGGTCCTCGGTCACGTTGATGTGGCGACCGGCGAACATGTCGTCGATGCGCTGGCGGAGACCGGCTCGCCCGGCCAAGCCGACGAGGAGGGAGATGGTCTCTGCGGTCACCATGTTCTTGGAGTAGTCGAGGAACAGGTCGCCGGCCTCCGCGGTCAGGGACTCGCCCCGGGTGGGATCCTCTTCGAACAGCTTGCGCATGTCGGTCCAGCCGATCTGGCGCCGGTGCTGGAGCAGGGCGTTCCACTCGGGCGTGCGGGTGACGGGCGTGGGGGTCATCGTGGTCGGGATGGTAGTCGTGGGGTCTACGCTGACTGCCCTGACCCGACGACTCCTGGTGATCGGCGCCGACGCAGCCGGAATGAGCGCGGCGTCGCAGGCCCGCCGCCGGCAGGGGCCCGACGAGCTGGAGATCGTGGCCTTCGACCGGGGGAACTTCTCCTCGTACTCGGCGTGCGGGATCCCCTACTACGTGGGCGGGTTGGTGGAAGACGTGGCGTCGCTCGTCGTGCGGACACCCGAGGTCTTCGGGGAGAAGTACGCGATCCAGGTGCACCTCCGTCACGACGTGGAGGCGATCGACCTCGACCGGGGTTCGCTGCTGGTGCACGATCGGGCCGGCGGCCAACGGCGCCGGGAGGGCTTCGACGACGTCATGGTGGCCACCGGGGCCACGCCTGTGCGGCCCGCTCTGCCCGGCGTCGATGCCGAGGGCGTGTTCGGCGTCCAGACGCTCGACGACGGGGTGGCGCTGCGGTCCTATGTCAGCGAGCGGAAGCCGCGGCGGGCGGTCATTGTCGGCGGCGGCTACATCGGGCTGGAGATGGCCGAGGCCCTGTGCGCACTCGGGGTGGAGACCCACCTGGTCGAGGCCGCGGACCAGCCCATGAACACCCTCGATCCCGACATGGGAGCGCTGGTGGCCGGCGCCCTGGCCGACTTCGGCACCATCCTGCACCTCGGCCAGGCGGTGACCGGCTTCGAGACCGGCCCCGACGGCGGGGTGACCGGGGTGGCGACATCGGAGGGGACGATTGCCGCCGAGGTCGTCGTCCTCGGCCTGGGTGTGAGGCCGAACTCGGAGCTCGCGGCGGCGGCCGGCGTCACGGTGGGCCCGTCAGGAGGGGTGGCCGTCGACCGGCGGATGCGCACGTCGCACCCCGCGGTCTGGGCCGGCGGCGACTGCGCCGAGAAGCGCCACCGCATCTCGGGGCGGCCGGTGGCCGTCGCCCTCGGCACCCACGCCAACAAGGAGGGACGGGTGGCGGGCATCAACCTGGGTGGCGGCTACGCCACCTTCCCCGGCGTCATCGGCACAGCCGTCACCAAGGTGGGCGCGTTGGAGGTGGCGCGTACCGGATTGGGCGAGTCCGAGGCCGCCGGCGCCGGGTTCGTCGTCGACGCGGTGGTCTCGGAATCCACGACGCGCGCCGGCTACTACCCGGGTGCCACACCGATCACCACCAAGTTGGTTGTGGAGCGGGGCACCGGACGCCTCCTCGGCGGCCAGATCGTGGGCGAGGAGGGAGCGGCCAAGGGCATCGACGCCGTGGCCCTGGCCGTGTGGAACGCCATGACCGTCGAGGAGCTCCTAGGCGTCGACCTCTCCTATGCCCCGCCCTACTCGCCGGTCTGGGATCCGGTGCTGGCCGCCGCCCGCCGGGCCCACGAGGGCCAACGGTCGGAGTGAACCGGCTGGTGGCTCCTCAAGAACGAGTGGTGATCCAGATCGCTTCCGCCGGCCACCGGCGGGCCCACTCAGCCACGTAGTCGTCGTACGTGGTCACAGCATCTTGGGGCGCGTGCCTCGACGCCATGCGGGCGCGCACCGCTTCTGCGGTGGTCGACACCGAGGCCGTGGTTCGCATGGGTGGTGGCGCCGACGCCGACATAGTCCTGCAACACCTGGAGGCCAGGCTGGCGGCGCTGGCCGAGACGCAGGTCGCCCTGACTGTCGTTCGACATCGACCCCGGCACGACCGGCGGCATGACCCGGATCGCCGTCGTCTACGACGGAGCGAAGGCGGGGTCGCCGGTCTACCGCCCGCGGAGCGTGTCTGCTTCGCTCATTGCCTATTCCACATCAACCGGAGTTCGCCATCTCGTACGTGACGCCCGGGCGGCCAGCGGGATGATTCGTCGGTAAATGCGTATTGCATTTATTGAATCGGCCCATCCCCTGCGTCAAGATGCCCCCGGCAACCTGCAAAGTGTCGAGTTCCCAGTCGTCGCAGTCCGAAAGACGATTCGAAAAGAGGACCATGCAGGAGGAGATGTAGCAGTGGAGTAGCGAGTGGCCGATGGTCGCGACCGTCGCAGACCTACGACCTCACACCTATGCCACCCGTCACCTCGAATAACTGTCCGGTCCCGCCCCCGGGGGGTGCGGGGATCTCCTGCCGGCGACCAATCACCCTGGAGGCCAACATGCTCAAAACGCCCGGTAAATATCTCGCCACGGCTGCCATCGCGGCGGTCATGGTCAGCGTAGGCCCGGTCTCCGCCGTCGAGCCTCCGCAGCTCACCAAGCCAGTACAGCTCACAACGGGCGATGTCGACCCGGGTCGGACCTACACCACGCCGAGCTTGGCCGTCGACCCAGCGAACCCTCTCACCGTGGTCGCCACATTGAGTGAGGCCCGTACCCGAAAGTGCGGTTTAACGCGCTCACTGGACGGCGGCCAGACCTGGGAACGGCTCGACGCCTTGCCCTCACTGCCCTCCCACCCCTACTGCTTCACCGCCAACTTCGCCTCCTCCCAGGCCCTGGTCGCGTTCGGGCGCAACGGCACGCTGTACTACGCCCTGCCGGGATGGGACGTCCAGGACGACGGGAACCGGTTCAACGTGAGCCTGCTGCTCGCCCGGTCCACCGATCTGGGCAACACCTGGCAGACAACCATCGTCCGCAACACCCGCGGCAAGGAAGGCGAGCAGAAGGAGAACGCCGGCCGGCCCGTCACCAGCCTGGTCATCGACACCCGCAATGGCAATGACGACATCGTCTACGTCACCTGGACGAGATCGCTCCCCAACGCCGTCGCCCCCAACGCCGAACCGGCGCGGCCCTTCCTGGCCGTCTCCACTGACGGCGGCAGAGTGTTCTCCGAGCCCATCGACCTCACCGCCGGGGTGTTCAACACCGAGACCGTGCGGGCCGACGGGCTGAAGACGACGACCACCCTCGCTACCAGCACCCCGACGCCGACCACCACCGCCCCCGCCGCAGGGTCGCTGGCGGCCGAGCCCAACCAGGCGGCCAACTTCGGCGGGCGCGATGCCTCCCTCACCGTGGACAGGAAGGGGACGATCTATGTGGCCTGGAGGGCGCAGACCTCCAACATCACCCCAGCCGTCCAGAACGCGATCTTCCTGTCCAAGTCCACCGACCGAGGGAAGACCTTCACCGTCACCCGGGTCGGCCCCCACACTCCTCGAGCCCGCCAGCCCGTCCTGCGCTGGAGCCCCGAGGGCGGCGGGGAGGGGACTCTGCACCTGGTCTATGAGGGCACCAGTTTGCCGGACGTAGCCAACGACTCCGACATCTTCTACCGCCGCTCGCTCGACGGAGCCAAGACCTGGACCGATCACAAGGTGCTCAACGACGACGATCCGGCGAAGATCTTCCCCCAGGGGATCCCGAACATGGCGATTGCGCCCAACGGGCGGGTCGATATCGGATGGTGGGACCTTCGCAACGATCCGGGGATCACCTTCGGCAACGACGTCTACTACGTGTCCTCCGCGGACAACGGCGCCACGTGGTCGAAGAACATCCGCATCACCGACCAGCTCGTCGACCGGCGCATCGGGGTGTTCGGCAACAACTTCGACGTGAGCGGCCCCCCGGCCCTGGCCACGTCGAACGCCTTCGCCCTGTTCGGATGGGACGACACCCGCAACGCCAAGCCGGGGGAGCTCGGCGCCGGTACCCAGGATCTCTTCACCGCAGCGGCCCAGTACAAGGCGGTGAGCGTAGGGACATCGAGGGCGCTGAAGGTCGTACTGGCCGCCGTGGCCGGGCTCGTCCTCGTGGGCTTGGTCCTCTTCGTCGCCGCCCTGGGTACTGGGCGGCGCTCTGTACCCCCGGGCGGACCAAGAGTGGCCGGCCCGGCGCCGGTCAAGGTGCGCTGAAAGGGGAGGACCTACCCATGCGCCGTTGTCGTTCGCCCGTCAGAGCATGATGAAGCCCGCTTGCCCGAGCGGCTTTCTAGGAGCCTGCGTTCTGCAGCTTCTGGCCGAAGCGCCCAGGCACGGCTACCAACTCATCGAACCACTGAAGGTATTCGGCTTCGACTGGGGTGGCCCGGGGCCGATCTACCACGAGCTCCGCAAGCTCGACGCCGCCGAGTTCGTCCACTCCTCGTGGCAGCGAGCGCGAGGTCCGGCGCGTAGAGTCTACGAGCCGACTGACTCCGGCATGGCCTCTTTGGAGCGCTACGTCCGCGATGTTGCAGAGCTGGCCGTGCGACTCGGCGGGTTGGTCATCGAAGGCGAGCGCGTTGTGCTGACCTGAACTGAGGCACCGAGAATGACCATCGAGGGGGATATGCGAGATATCGAATCGGGCGAACGAGGTCGGTGCCGGCAGCGCCGAGTGACACGCCGAGCGCTACTGCGCGGATGCGCGCTCCTGGTACTGGTCCTGTCGCTCGGCGGCGTGGGCGCCATCGCGTGGCATTCACCGGCAGAGGCCCGACACAACTTCTCGATGCTCGAGGTCAACCCTCATCAGGCGACGTCTGGTCAGGAGGTCACCGTCTCCGGGTTCTCGTATACGAAGACTGCCGTTGTTCGTTTCGGAGCGTTGGACGGGCCTGTGCTCGCCAGGCTGGAGCCGACTTCGAACAACGACATCCGCGGCACCGTTCGTATTCCAGCGGATGCATCACCAGGCCGCCACGTGCTGTTTGCCATGCACGAGAACGAAAATGGGAAACCGACCCGCTTCCCCGGCCGAGCGGCCATCGTGGTCTCCGGCCCGGGGGGTCCACCGGTCGGCCTCAGCCAGGAACTGGTTCTGGAAGCCCGACCCGGCGGAGTCCTGGAGCGAGATCCGGTGTCGGGAAGAAACCTGCTGCTCGTGGCGGTAGCGACGGCCGGTGCCGGTAGCTTGCTGGCGGGCCTCGCCCTCGTGCTCTTCGGGCGTCGGCGGAGCACAGTCGGGACCTCACCGTGACGATCCGACTGCGCGCGGTCCTGGGTCTTTTGATCGCCGGGGTCGTCAGCGCCCTGCTGGCCGGCGGAACCCCCGTCGGCGCCGCCGATGACCCTCGGATCACCCAAGCGGTGAACGCCACGGATGCTGACCCGACCCCGAGCAAGGTCTATGCCAGCCCGGTCGTCGTCGTCGACCCAAGGGACACGCGGACGCTCGTGGCGGTCGCCGCCGAGATTCGGAGCCGCACCTGCGGACTGTTGCGCTCCACCGATGCCGGCCAGACATGGGTGCGCCCGGAGGGCTCGCCGATGCCGGAGTCCTTCCCGTTCTGCTTCCAGACGGAGACCGGCCCCCGGCAGGCCGATATCGCGTTCGGCCGAAACGGCACGCTCTATTACGCCTACGCCGGCTGGGATACCGAGGACACCCTGAGCGACTGGCCGATCGGCACCGGCGGTGGGTGGAAAGGAAACGTCAGTGTGGTCCTGTCACGCTCGGACGACCTCGGTGATTCGTGGCAGAGCACGGTCGTCCGCGACGCCCAGCGCTTCCAAGGCGACCAGCAGGAGAACAACCGCCCCGTCCACAGCATCGTGGTCGACCGCCGCAGCGGGAAGGACGACATCGTCTACATCGGCTGGAAGGTGAGCTACCGGGATCGTCAGGGAATACGAGTTGCCACCTCCACCGATGGCGGCAGGACCTTCGGCGAGCCCGTCGACCTCACCGCCGGGTACTTCGACAACGACGCCAACCGCGGCCGCTTGGCCGAAGGCGCAAAGCTGGCGGAAACGCCGAACCAGAACCGGATCATGTACTACTGGCCCGACATGACGGTGGGCGCCGACGGAACGCTGTACGCGGTGTGGAACGCCAGGTTCGGCCCGGGCCCGCAGATGGACAACACCGGCGTGTTCCTCTCAACCTCCGCTGACAAGGGCCGGACATTCGCAGTGACGGAGATCAGCCCTGCGCCCGTGACCTACCGATATCCGATGATCGAGTGGACTGAACGCGGCGGGGACGACGGGACCTTGCACATCGTGTACGAGGGAGCGACACCACAGAATATCGACTGGCTCTTCGACGTCTACCACGTCCGGTCCTCGGATCGGGGGAAGACGTGGAGCACGCCCACCCGGCTGAGCGACGACCCTCCGGACGACCTCGCCGGCAAGTACCATCCAGAGCTGGCGATTGCGCCCAACGGCCGGATCGAGGTGGCCTGGTGGGACTTCCGCAACGACAACGGCAACTTCGCCACCGACGTGTACCTCACCACGTCATTGGACAACGGTGCGACGTGGGGCCGCAACACACGAGTCACTGATCGCTCCATCAGCCGACGGATCGGCGTCTGGTACGGCAACTCCGACATTCGCCAGCCGCCGGGCATCGTGGCCACCAATCAGTACACGCTCGTTGGCTGGGACGATACGCGCAACGGCGACGAGACCACCCAGACGCAGGACATCTACACCAGCATGCTCCAGTACGAGCGTCTCGGATCGGGTACGTCCGCAGCGCTGAAGTATGGAGTCGCCGCCGCGGCCGGTCTCGGTGTTTTCGGCCTGGTTCTTCTCCTGCTCGCGGCGTTATGGAAGGGACGCCAGGCGGAAGTCGAGCCGCAGGACAGGATGAGCGAGCGACAGCCCGCGAACTGATGCCGAGTCACCTAGGCACCTCCGGCATCGTCCTGTACGGATCGGCCCAGCTCATGGCCCCGTCGTCGGAGAGCACAACATCGAATGCCCCGCTCGCAAACGGTAGGCGCTCGCCGTCGGCATGCACGAGCGAATAGGACGCGCGCCTCAGGCGCCGGGCGGCTCCGAGCTGGCGCTCAGAACGTCGAGGCCAACCGGGTGGGCGCCGACGTCGACGAGAGATGCCGATCATTTCCCCCGCCGCACCCGAGATCGAGGATGATCGCGCCGGCGACGTCGCCCAAGGCGCGCACGGGGCAGCTCGCCGCCGCCAGCTCACGCCGGCCGCCCCGCCGGCTCGTTGAAGTAGACCGCCCCGGGTTCGAGGCGTTCCCCGGTGGGGTGCGACCACGCCCCGGTGGCGATGCCGAGCTCACCGGCGGCGGCCTCCACCGACCGCCCCGGGGGTACCGGTCGCCCGCAGCCGTTCAGTCTCCAGCCCCGCCCGTCGGTGAAGATCACCCCGTCGGGATCGTCGGCATCGCCGGCGATGCCCAGA
>JBBQRO010000053.1:0-20887 GCA_038214685.1 Acidimicrobiales bacterium | reverse complement strand
CAGGACGACTTGACGGCCGGCGAGATCGCCGCCACCGCCGAGCTGGTCACCCGGCTGCACGACCAGGGCGTACCGCTCTACCTGCTGACCAACATGCCGGCGGCGGTCTTCGCTTCCCGGCGGGAGCGCTTCGCTGTGCTCCGCTGGTTCGACGGCGCCGTCGTCTCCGGCGAGGAGGGGGTGCTCAAGCCGTCAGCGGAGATCTTCGCCCGGCTGCGTGACCGCTACCGTCTGCTCCCGGCCGAGACGTTGTTCGTGGACGATGCCGAGGTCAACGTGGAGGGCGCCCGCGCCGCTGGCTTCCGAGCTCACCGCTTCGTCGACCCGCCCATCCTGGCCGTCGCCCTGCGGGACCACGGGCTGGCGGTCTAGCCGGCCCAACGCTGCACGAGCACGACGGATCGGCGGCCGTCGAGGCGTTGCTCGTCGACCACCCGCATGCCTCGTGATGCGAGCTCCCGATCGAGGTCGGCCAGCTTGGCGACGTCGCCCTTGACGCCGCCGGTGGCCCGGCGGATCACCCAGACGGTGGCCGCCGCGGGCACGGCATCCGGCGGGAGGACCAGGTCGTCGACCAGGCCGGGATGGCGGCGGCGGGCGTAATGGTCGAGGCCCAGGGCATCCCAACGCGCCGCGGCCACCACGGGCTGGCCCGCCCTGTGGCCGGCGGCGACGAGCGCAACTGCGCCACGCGCGTCCTCTCGGGGGCCGTGTCCGAGATTCGAGGCGCTGGCCAGGACGGAGGGCACCAGCACGCCCGCCAGGGCCAGCGCGAGCCAGGGCCGGGGGCACCGGGCGACGCCCAGCGCGGCCAGCACCGCCAGCCCGATCACCGCCGGCAGCAGGTACCGGTCGACATACACGGGGCGGACGAGCTCGGCGAGGGTCACGGCAGCCACCGGGAGCCCGACCCAGCACAGGGCGACGACGCGCGCTTCGCGGCAGTGGCCGGCCCTCCGACGGGCCGCGCCGGCCATCGCTGCCGCGGCCATGGCTACGAGCAGGGCCAGGTGCCCGCCAGTCCAGGAACGCAGGAGGAGCCGGGGGACCGCCCATCCCACGTCGCGGATCCACTCCGCCCCCGAGCCGCCCACCCCGTTGGTCAGGGCGATGCCGACGATGGCCAGGGCGGGCACGCAGGCCAGGGCGGTCACGACGATGAAAGGCATTGCTTGGCGCCGGCGCAGGAGCAGGGTGGCGACCGCGAATGCCACCGGCACCAGCAGGGCGAACCAGTGGGCCAGCCCAGCGGCGCCGGCGGCCAGGCCGTACAGGAGCAGGGCGCCAGGCTCGTCGTCGAGCCAGCGGGCCAGTCCCAGGGCGGCGAGGGCGGTGGCCAGCAGGGCCAGCGCATAGCCGCGCGCCTCGCCGGCGTAGGCGACGACGAAGGGGTTGCTGGCGACTATCAGGCCGGCGATCATCCCCGTCCGGGGGTCGGCCAATCGGCCAATGGCCCGGGTGAACACCGCCACCGCGCCGACCGCGGCAACGAGCGACAGCATGCGCAGCCCCACCTCGTCGGGGCCGAAGGGCGTCAGGGCAAGCCACAGGTGGGTCACTGCGTAGTAGGGCGCGTTGTACGACGGCGGGGCGTCGCGGAGGTAGTCGATCGTGCCCTCGCCCCGGACCAGAGCCTCGACCAGCCGTCCGAGGCGGAGCGGCGCCACCTCGGCGGTGTAGAGCTCGTCGTACCAGAAGCCGTACCGGTGGGCCACCAGCCAGCCACCGAGGATGGCCAACACGAGTGGAGGGAGGAGCCACCACGCCGCCGACCAGCGGGCGGGCCCGGGAGCAGGTCGGCCGACGGTGTCGGCGGCCACGGACGAGGCCTGGGCGGCCACCTACCGGACGGTCGTGGGGAAGGTCAAGACCGGCTCTTGGCACGACACGACCACCCTGGCGCCCACCGGCAGTGGGTCGGCGCTCGGCAGCCGCACCAGCAGGCGCTCGCCACCGGGAAGGCGGACACCCACCACCGCGTCGTGCCCGAAGTAGCGCCGGTCGTCGACAGTGGCCGCACCACTGTCGCCAGAAGCGACGATCTGCAGCTGCTCGGGGCGGATGACCACGTCGACATCGCCGTTCCCGGGGCCCGCTCCGACGACGAGGGTGCCCAGGGCGGTCTCGACTGTGCCCGCCGCGACCGCCCTCCCGGGCAGGATGTTGGCCCGACCCACGAAGTTGGCCACCCACAGGTCGGCGGGATGGCGGTAGACGTCCTGCGGCGGACCGACCTGCACGATCGCCCCGCTGCGCATGACGGCCACGGTTTCGGCCATGGACAGGGCCTCCTCCTGGTCGTGGGTCACCAGCAGCGACGTGGCCCCCGAGGCCCGCAGGAGCGCTGCGACCTCGGAGCGGATCTCGTCGCGCAGAGCAGCGTCGAGACTGCCGAAGGGCTCGTCGAGCAGGACGACGCTGGGCCCGGGGGCCAAGGCCCGGGCCAGGGCCACCCGCTGCTGCTGGCCGCCCGAGAGCTCATGCGGCATGCGGTCGCCCAGCCCGGCCAGCCCGGCCAGTTCGAGCATGGCCTCCACCGCCCGCTGGCGCGCCGCGCCGCGCCGCACCCCGTAGCCCACGTTGGCGGCCACGGTGAGGTGGGGGAAGAGGGCCTGCTCCTGGGGCACGATCGTGACTCGCCGGCGTTCCGGCGGCAGGTGCACGCCCGGGCCGGCCACCGGCTGGCCCGAGACCCTGATCGTCCCCGAGTCGACGCGCTCGAAACCGGCGATGGCCCGCAACAACGTGGTCTTCCCGCACCCCGATGGCCCCAGCACCGCGGTGAGGGTGCCGGAGGCCAGGGAGAGGTCGGTGGCGTGCAGGGCCTGGACGGCGCCGAACGCCTTCGATACGCCCACGCACTCCACCGCGCCGGAGCCCGCTGTGCTCACGATGCGGTCGTCCGTCCCCGGCGGGTCAGGGCCCAGGTGGGCAGGATCCCCGCGGCGACGAGCAGGAGGGCGGGCAGGGCGGCGTCGCCGAACGCGCCGGCCTGGGTGGCGGACCAGACTCGTGTCGACAACGTCTCGAAGCCGGTCGGGCCAAGCAACAGCGTGGCCGGGAGCTCCTTCAGGCAGGTCAGGAAGACCAGGGCCGCACCCGCGGCGACGCCCGGGGCGAGGAGGGGCGCGGTGATGGTGCGGAAGACCTCGCGAGGTCGCTTGCCCAGGGATCGGGCCACGTCGTCGAGGGTGGGCGGGGCCTGGAGCGCTGAGCCGTAGACCGAGCTCACGGCCAGGGGGAGGAACAGCACCATGTAGGCGAAGATCAGGACGGGAAGGCGCTGGTAGAGCGGATTCATGAAGCGCACGGTGAAAAACACCAGCGACAGGGCCACGACGATCCCGGGCAGAGCGTGGCCGACGAATGCCGACCGTTCGATGAGCCCTGCCAGCCGGCTGCGCGACCGGGCGGCCAGCAGGGCCACCGGCACTGCGGCGACGGCGGTGACTGCGGCACCCAGGCCCGATGCCAGCACCGTGGCCCCGCCGGCCCGGCCGATGCGTCCGAGGTCCGCCGACGCTCGCACGCTCTCGGCCAGCCATCGCAACGTGGTGCCGAGGGGCACGGCCAGGGCCGCCACGGTCACCGCCACCGGGAGAACGAGGGCCACCCAGCGCCAGCGGCCGAGGCGAATGACCGGGGGGCGCCGCGGTGCCCCTCGCCCGCCGCCGTAATAGCGGGCCCGGCCCCGCGTGCGGGCCTCGGCCACCAGGATGCCCATGGTGAACACCAGGAGCAGGCAGCCCAGGATGGCCGCCGGCCGGCGGTCGAAGCTGGACTGGTAGGACTGGTAGATCACCCGGGTGAAGCTGTCGAAGCGCAGGATCGACACGGCGCCGAAGTCGGAAAGAACGTACAGGCACACCAGCAGCGAGCCGGTGGCCGCGGCCGGGCGGATCTGGCGGAGGGTGACCCGACGGAAGGCGGTGGCCGGCCCGTCGCCCAGCGAACGTGCCGTCTCCTCGAGTGCCGGGTCCACCCGCTCGAGCACCGCCGCCACCGGGAGGAACACGTAGGGGTACGACAGGAGGGTGAGCACGGCGAAGGTGGGCAGGAACCCGGTGAGGGTGGGGACATTGGAGACGAAGGCGAAAGCGGCCACGTAGCTGGGCACGGCCAGCGGAAGGGCGACCAGCACCCGCCACACCCGGCGCCCCGGCAGGTCGCAGCGCACGGTGAGCCAGGCCAGGGCGATGCCGATGGCTGCACTGGCGACCGAGACGGCGGCCGCCAGCCCGAGGCTGCGCACGAGCAGGCGGGCGGTGCGGTCGAGGAAGAGCGTGCCGGCCACGGCCGACCACCCCCCACCACCCGCCCGCACGACCAGGTACGCCACCGGCAGCAGGGCGGCGAGGGCCACCACGCCGGCCAGGGCCACCAGGGCCGACGGGGGCCGCGCCGACGACGCCTCAGCGTCTCTCCCATAAGGGAAATCGGTCAGCCGAGCCGCCTCGGCCCGGGTGCTCAGAGCAGCCCGGTTTGGCGGAGCAGGTCGAGGGTGTGGCCGAGGTCGGCCAGGTCGCCCAGGTTGATGGTCGGGCCCTGGCCGGTCTGCAGGGGCGGTAGACCCGCAGCCGTCGGAACGCCGGCCAGCAGGGGGTACTCGAAGTTCTCGTTGGCGAAGTGGCGCTGCGCCGGCTCCGACAACAAGTACTCGATGAAGCGGGCGGCGTCGGGCTGGCGGGTCGAGCTCTTGAGCATCCCCACGCCGGCCACGTTGACCAGGGCCCCCGGGTCGGTGCCGGCGGTGTAGTGGTTGCGGGCTGTGGTATTGCCAGGCCCGATCTCCGACTGCAGCTGGAACAGGTAGTAGTGGTTCACCAGGCCAAGGTCGACCTGGCCGTCGTTGGCCGCCTTCACGATCAGGTCGTTGGATGGAAAGGTCTTCGGCTCGTTGGCCTTGATGCCCTGCAGCCAGGCGACGGTCCGGCCCTCGCCCACGGTGAGGAGCATGGCGGTGACGAACGACTGGAACGATCCGTTCGTCGGCGCCAGGCCGATGCGTCCCTTCCACTTGGGCTCGGTCAGGGTGAACACACTGGCCGGGAGCTCGGCGGCCGGCACCTTCCTCGGGTCGTAGACCACCACCCGGGCCCGCCCCGACACGCCGACCCAATTGTCGTCGGGCGCCCGGAAGCGGTCGTCGACCACCGACGCCACCGCCGGCGGTACCGGGCCGAACAGGCCCAGCTTGTCCACCGCTCCGAGGGCGCCGGCGTCCTGGGCCCAGAAGAGGTCGGCCTTGGAGCGCCTGCCCTCCTCGGCGATCTGGGCAGCAAGCTCGGCGCTGGCGCCGTAGCGGACCGACACCTTGATCCCGGTGGCCTTGGTGAACTCGGCGAGGATGGGCTTGACCTGAACCTCGGCCCGCCCCGAGTAGAGCGTGAGGTTGTCTCCACCGCCCGAGCAGGCCACCAGAGAGGTGGCCATCAGCAGCACGGGCAGGCCCAGGCTCACGGCCACTCTGCCGAGGCTCCTCCGGGTCAAGGCTGGAGCCACAGGACGGCACTGTCGTCCTTCTCGCCCTCACCGGTCCCGCCACCGCGGTAGCCGACCACGGCAACCGTCGAGGCGTCCGGCGACAGGGCGACGCCGAAGAACGAGTCGTTGGGGCCACCCACATCGACGAGCTTACGGCCCCCCTGCCCATAGGCGGGGTCGAGGAGGCCGGCCGCTGTGAGGCGCACGACGATGCCCTCGAGGTTGGAGGCGGTGGGCTTGCCGCTCCCGACCACGATCAGCCGGCCGTCGGGCAGCGCCACCAGAGCGCGTCCCCCTTCGGCCACGTTCACCGTCGCCACCCCGGAGGTGCCGACAGCCGCCAGCCGCCGGATGTCGGGGTTGGTCATGGGCAGAAGTTAGCCAACCCGAAGATCTGATGCAAGGGCGTCCTACAACTTGGTCCAGGACCAGCTCCGCGGGTCGCCAACGGACACCTCGAACCCGTACGCTTTCTCATGGAGTTCACAGAAACGCTGCGGAAACGCCGCATGGTCCGCAGCTTCCACGAGCACCCGCTGGATCCCACGGTGGTCGAGGAGATCGTGGCTGCCGGACTGCGCGGGCCGTCGGCTGGTTTCACCCAGGGCGTGGATCTCCTCGTGCTGTCCGGGCCGGCGGACACCGGCCGGTACTGGGACGCCGCCATACCTGCAAGCAGCCGGAGCACCTTCCCGTGGCCCGGGCTTCTGCGGGCGCCGCTGCTCATCGTGGTGCTGTCCTCGGAGGACGCCTACCGGCAGCGGTACCAGGAGCCCGACAAGGGTGGCGGGGCGCGGTTCGAGGTGCCGTGGTGGCACGTCGATGCGGCCTTCGCCGCCCTGCTCCTGCAGCTGGCCGCGGTCGACGCCGGTCTCGGCACCCTGTTTTTCCAGGCCCACGGCCTGCCCGCCCTGCGCCAGGCCTTCGACCTTCCGGCCGACGTCAGGCCGGTCGGCACCGTCGCCGTCGGCCATCCCGCCCCGGACCGCCGGTCGTCCTCGGTGCAGCGCCGCCCCCGCCGGCCGGCCACCGACATGGTCCACCGGGGACAGTGGTGAGCCCGGTTCTGTCACCCCGACACCGGTAGGGAAGCCTGCCGGCAGGTTCGTCTGGACCAATCGCTCCGGCCGCCCGGGCAAGACCCGCTTCTTCTGGTGGCCGCTCCTGCTGTCGCTGCCGGCGTCAGTCGTGCTGACCGTGGTCATCGACGCCGCCATCCGTTAGGGCGGCGATCAGCTCGTCGGGCGACTCGACGCTGACGATCAGCGTCCGAAGCCGGACCGGCACGCCCAAGACCCAGGCCCGCGCCGGCGGGGCGATACTCACGCTCACCAGGCCGCGTGCCCCTCCGTTCACCAGCCACTGCCCGTTCCACCCGTGAACGCCGATGCTCCACACCGCTCCCGGGTGACGCCTGACCCCGGCGATCGACCTTCGGGCGACGGCGGCTCGGAAGGACCAGCCCATTCGGACCCGCACTCGGTCGGGGTCGATGTCGACGCCCGAGAACCTCGGGCCCACGCCGAGCGCCGACAGGAGGGGCCGGAACAGGCCGTAGCGGATGGGAAATGTCTGTGACGGGGACAGAGGCCCGATTGTCGCGCCAACATGAGGTGTGAGCTCCGGCCCCTGTCCCCACGGCCTGTCCCGTGACACCTGCCAGATCTGCCGGGTCCTCGAGCCCTCCGCCGTCCCCACAGCCCGTTCCGGCCGGGACCCCGACCGCCGGCGGGGCGGTCTTCCCGGGAATCTGGCCGTGATTGCCGTCGTGGCCATTGTCGGTATCGGCCTTGTCGGTTGGCTCGCCGCCGCCTTCTTCGCCGTCGTGCGCATCATCGAGCTCGTTGCCGTGGCCGTCATCGCCGGCTGGGCCGGCTGGAAGCTCGGAGTCCGACAGGGGAGGCGGCGTCGGTGATCAGCCGCCCGCGGCCGACCAGTGCGGCGCGTGGCGGCGAGTGAGCAGAAACTGTCGTTCTGCGACACCTTTTGCACACTCGGTGGGGCGGTGGCCAGCGTGACGCCGGGCCCGAAGTGCCTGCCCCCTACGACGAGCACACGTTCGAGTGTCGGGCCGGGTAGGGAGATGGACATGGAATCACGCTCCCTTCGCGATCTCTCCGTCTCCGCCGTTGGTCTGGGCTGCATGGGCATGTCGGAGTTCTACGGGTCCGCCGACGATGCAGTGTCGATCGAGGTCATCCAGCGGGCCCTCGACCTGGGCTGCACCTTCCTCGACACCGCTGACATGTACGGACCGTTCACCAACGAGCGCTGGTGGGCAAGGCCATCGGCAACCGGCGGGACGAGGTGATCATCGCCACCAAGTTCGGGAACGAGAGACGGGACGACGGCTCGTGGGTCGGGGTGAACGGCAGACCCGACTACGTGCGCACCGCCTGCGATGCGTCGCTGGAGCGGCTTGGCGTGAATCACATCGATCTCTACTACCAGCACCGGGTCGACACTCAGGTGCCCATCGAGGACACCGTCGGCGCAATGGCCGAACTGGTCGAAGCTGGCAAGGTGCGGCACCTGGGTCTTTCCGAGGCCGGTGCGGCGACGGTTCGCCGGGCCGACGCCGTCCACCCCATCACCGCTCTCCAAACCGAGTACAGCCTGTTCACCCGCGACGTGGAGGCCGACATCCTGCCCACTGTCAAAGAGCTGGGAATCGGCTTCGTGGCCTACAGCCCGCTCGGCCGGGGGATGCTGACCGGGGCGTACCGCTCAGCTGCCGACCTCCCGGCGGGGGACAGCCGAACGTCCCGGTTCCCCCGCTTCGGCGAGGAGCACTTCGACCGCAACCTGGCCCTGGTCGACGCCGTGAGCGAGCTGGCGCAGGGCAAGGGGTGCACGCCCGGCCAGGTGGCCATCGCCTGGGTTCTGGCCCAGGGCCCGGAGATCGTCCCCATCCCCGGCACCAAGCGCCGACGCTACCTGGAGGAGAACGTGGCCGCCGCTGACGTGACCCTTGACGGCGACGACCTGGCCTGGATCGAGGCCAACGTCGGCCCGCCCAGCGGCGAACGTTATGCAGACATGGGTACCGTCAACCGGTAGAGCCGGCGAACCGGTCACACCCAGTGCTCTCTACGACACCACGTGTCACCGGTTCGGGCTCGGCGCCCTCAACACCCCGCCTCCGAGCTGGGCCAGCAGGCTGCCGGCGTCGGACACCGGCTCCTGGCAGGCGTAGTCGCGGCACACGTAGGCCATGCCGTCCTTGCGGTCCTCGAACAGGGGAGAGGGGTAGGGCTCGCCCCACGCCAGAACCGCATTGGGCAGGTAGCGGGCCTGGACCGCCCGGACGAGATCGGGGCGGTCGCCCATGATGGCGATCTCGGTGATGCCGGCGGCGTGCAGGTCGGCGGCGGCCAGGGCCCGACTGAACGCGGTCGGGTGCTGAGCGATCAAGCCGGTGAGCAGGGCCAGGATGTCCTCGCCCCGCTGGGTGTAGTAGCCCTCCCCGACCAGGGCGCCGAGACGGAGCAGGGCGACGGCGGCGTTGCCGTTGGCCGAGGGCACGGCGTTGTCGATCAGGTCTTTGCTGCGGGTGATCAGGGCCTCGGCATCGGCGCCGTTGGTGAAGAGACCTCCGGCCTTGTCGTCCCAGAACAGCTCCAGCATGGCGTCGGCGACGGTGCGGGCCTCGGTTACCCACCGGGCCTCGCCGGTGGCTTCAGCCAGTCGAGTGAAGGCGTCGACCAGGGCCGCGTAGTCGGCGGCGAAGGCCAGGTGGCGTCCGGGCTTGCCGCCCTGCCACGCCCTCAGCCAGCGGCCGTCGGGCCGGCGCAGGTTGGCCAGGAGGAAGTCGGCACCGGTCCGGGCGTCGGCGAGCCAGTCGTCGCGGCCAGTCGCCGCTGCAGCCTGGGCCAGCGACGCCAGGAACAGCCCATTCCATTCGGTGAGCACCTTGTCGTCGAGGCCGGGGCGGATGCGATTCTCCCGGGCCTCGAAGAGGGTGGCCCGGGCCTCATCCACCACAGCGGAACGTGCCAGATCTCCCCGGACGGGCCGGTACAGGATGCTGTCGCCCTCGAAGTTGCCGCCCGCCGTTACGCCCCACCAGGCGATGGCCTCGTCGGCCCGGTCGCCGAGCAGCTCCCGCAGGTCGGCCTCGGCCCACACGTAGAACCTGCCCTCCACGCCCTCGGAGTCGGCGTCCTCGGAGGAGAAGAAGCCGCCCTCGGGATGACGGAGGTCGCGCCGCACGTAGTCGACGGTTTCGGAAAGAACCTGCAGGTACCCGTCCTCGCCGGTCACCTGCCAGGCGTGCAGGTACTCGGCGGCGAGCAGGGCCTGGTCGGTGAGCATCTTCTCGAAATGGGGAACCAGCCAACGGGCGTCGGTGGAGTAGCGGGCGAAGGCGCCGCCCAGGTGGTCGTACATGCCGCCGGCGGCCATGGCGTCCAGGGTGACGGTGACCATGGCCAGGGTGTCGGGGTCGGCGTCGCGCCCGTAGGCCCGCAGCAGGAGCTCGAGCAGGTCGGGCTGGGGAAACTTGGGCGCCGGCCCGAACCCGCCCCACGCGTCGTCGAACCGGGCCAGCAGGGTGGTGCGGGCCGAAGCCAGGGCATCGAGGCCGGGGAGGGGCTCGCCGGTGGGCACGATCTCCGAAGCCCGGCCGAGGGCGGCGGTGAGCTCGCCGGCCTGGGCCAGCGCGTCGTCGCGCCGTTCCGCCCACACCTGAGCCATGGCCCGGCACACCTCGGTGAAGCTGGGCAGCCCCTGGCGGGAGGTCTTGGGGAAGTAGGTGCCGCCGAAGAAGGGCCGGCCGTCGGGGGTGAGAAACACGGTCATGGGCCAGCCCCCGTGCCCGCTCAGGGCCTGCACCGCCTCCATGTAGATGGCGTCGACGTCGGGCCGCTCCTCACGGTCGACCTTCACGTTGATGAACAGCTCGTTCATCACGTCGGCCGTGCCGGCGTCCTCAAAGGACTCATGGGCCATGACGTGGCACCAATGGCAGGCTGCGTAGCCCACCGAGAGCAGGATGGGCTTGTCCTCGGCCGTCGCCCGGGAGAAGGCCTCGTCGCCCCACGGGTACCAGTCCACCGGGTTGTCCCTGTGCTGCTGGAGGTACGGGCTGGACTCTTCCGCGAGGCGGTTCATGGGTCGAGCGTAGAGACTGGCGGGGATGGTTCGGGACGTGGTGGTCGGCGACTGGGCTGAAATCCTGCTGGCCGTGGCTGTCGGCGGGATGCTGTTCTCCGCCGTCGTCCGGTTGCGACGGGGCCGGATCCGACCCGTGCTCTGCCCGGCCTGTGGCCGGACGGTATCGCGGGTCTACCACGAGTGCCCGCGCTGCGGGGCGGCTACCGGAGGATGAGCCGTCGTCCCGGTGACGCCAAGGGCCGAAGAGCCCCCGCCGTCACCGGTCCGACGTGGTCACGTCGATCAGACCGGGTCGCGGTCCGCGGTTTCCCCGGGCATGGGGGTCGACTCGGTGCTCGGCATGGAATCGGGCTTGGTGGCGTCGGCGCTGGGGTTGGCGGTGGCCCAGTGGTCCATGGCGTTGCCACCAGGCTGCGCGCCCGCTCCGGACATTGCCGGGCCCTCGTCGGGGCTCTGTTCGTTCCCTGCGTCTCGGGCATTGGGGTCGCCCTTGGCCTCCTCGTGGATGCCTCCAACCCCTTCCTGCTCTTTTCCTGGCGTGCTCATGGCAGCTCACTCCTTGTCGGCGAACTCGAAACTTCGTGCGACGTGGCGGCTTCGGATTGGAGGTACTCGTCGCGGACAGATACTTACCCGGGCGGGTAGCACGGGCAACCCCTGGGTACGGGTCGAGCATGAACGCAACCGTGCTATGGGTCATCGCCGTCGTCCTGGCCATCGTCGGCGTGGTGCAGCTGCTGCAGGGGCAGATCATCTTCGGCATCATCCTGCTGATCGCGGCGGCAGCCGTCGGTCCGGGCGGATGGTCGGTGTTCCGCTCGCGGCGGGCGTAGCGAAGCTTCCCCTGACCAGGCGTACTTCGGTCAGGATGGGCCCAACATGGTCTTCGGCGACGATCCCGACGAAGCGGCGTTCCGGGCCGGAGCGCGCTCCTGGTTGGCGGCCCACGTCGGGCCGTACCGGGTCGGCACCGATGTCCAGAGCCCGTCGATCGTCTTCGCCGACGTCAGCGATGCCGATCATGTCGAGCGGGGCCGAGCCTGGCAACGTGAGCTGTGCGCCGGAGGCTGGGCCGGACTGGGCTGGCCGGTCGTCCACGGCGGGAGAGACCTCCCGCTGCCGCTGCGGGCCATCTGGGCCGAGGAGCTGAGCGCCGCCGGGGCGCCGGCGCCGATCACCCTGCTGGGCGAGGCCGTCGTTGGCCCGACGCTCCTGGCCCATGGAACCGTCGAGCAGCAACAGCGGTTTCTGGGCCCCATCCTCAGCGCCGAGGAGATCTGGTGCCAGCTGTTCAGCGAGCCCGGCGCCGGCTCGGACCTGGCGGCGGTGACCACCACCGCCGCCCGCCACGGGGATGCCTGGGTGGTCGACGGCCACAAGATCTGGACCTCGGGCGCCCACCACGCCGACCTGGCCATCCTGCTGGCCCGTACCGACTGGGACGTGCCCAAGCACCAGGGCTGCACGTACTTCCTGCTCGACATGCACCAGCCCGGCGTCACCGTGCGGCCCGTGCGCCAGATGACCGGGGGTACCGCCTTCGGTGAGGTCGTCCTCGACGGGGCCCGCGTCGGCGACGACCACCGCCTGGGACCGGTGGGCGAGGGCTGGCAGGTGGCCATGACCACCCTGGCCCACGAGCGGCTGAACCTCGGGCTGGGCCTGGCACGGGCCGGAGCCCACGTCGAGCGCCTCTTGGGCCAACTGCGGCCCCGAGGCGTGGCCGACGATCCGCACGTCCGACAGGTCGCCGCCCAACTCGTCGTCGACGCCCGGTGCGCGCGGTACCTCGGCTGGCGGATGGTGTCGCAGGCGGCCGCCGGACAGGGCCCGGGCCCCGAGGCGTCGCTGGCCAAGCTGGCCGCCGGCCGGGTGACGCAGCGCTACGACGAGCTGGCCGAGGCCATGCGGGGAGCCGGGGCCATGCTCCACGACGGGTACACCCCGTCGCAGCTGTGGGCGCCGGCCACCCGGATCGCCGGCGGGACCGACGAGATTCTGAAGAACATCGTGGCCGAGCGGGTCCTGGGCCTGCCGCCCGAGCCCCGGACCGACACGCACGTGCCGTTCCGAGAGACCCTCCGAGGAGCCTGACCGGCCGTGGCCGCCATCCTGCTGGTCGAGGACGACCCGTCCGTGCGCGAGGCGGTGAGCATGGCCCTGGAAGGCGATGGCCACCGCGTCACCACCGCGGCCACCGGAGACGAGGCCGTAGAGCGCTGGCGCCAGCACCGGCCGGAGCTGATCCTCCTCGACGTCATGCTCCCGGGAAAGGACGGGTTTGAGGTGTGCCGGGCCATCCGGGCCCACGACCACGTGCCGATCATCATGCTCACCGCCCGCAGCGATGCCATCGACATCGTGGTCGGCCTCGAGTCGGGCGCCGACGACTATGTCACCAAGCCGTTTGAGACCAGGGTCCTGCTGGCCCGGGTCAAGGCCGTTCTCCGGCGCCAGGAGCGCCCTGCGGCCGAGCCCGTGCTCCATTTCGGCGAGCTGACGATCGATCCCGGCGGGATGGCCGTGACGCTCCGGGGGGTCGACCTGCGCCTCACGCCCACCGAGCTGCGCCTCCTGCTCGAGCTGGCTCGCCGGCCCGGTCAGGTGTTCACCCGGGCCCTCCTGCTCGAACGGGTGTGGGACTACTCCTACCTGGGCGACTCCCGCCTGGTCGACGTCTGCGTCCAGCGCCTGCGGGGCAAGGTGGAGGACGACCCTGCCCATCCCACCCTGGTCCAGACCGTGCGAGGGGTCGGGTACAAGCTCGTCCCCCCACCTACCTGAGCCCCCGTGACCCGCATCGTCTCGATCTCGCGGCTGCGGCCCCGGCTGGTGGCCACCTTCGCCCTGGTTGCGGCCATGACCTCGGCCGCGGTGGCGGTCACGTCGTACTACATCACCCAGGAGGCGGTGCTCCGCAGGGCGGAGTCGGTGGCCCTCACCGAGGCCCAGTCCCTGCTCGCCGACGCGGCCGCCACCCTGGCTCCCTCGCCGAGCCGGGCCGAGGTGGCCGACCTGGTGCAGCGGCTGCGGGCCCGGGGAAGAGCCCGGTTCGACGTGGTGGTGGTGGCCGACGACGGCACGTTCGAAACGACGACGATCTCCCTGTCGGCCGACTCGGTGCCGGCGTCGCTCGCCGGGACTATCGCCGCCGGTCGGATCGGCCTGGTGCGGGCGTCCGCCGCCGGCGACCCCTTCGTCGTGGTCGGCGGCCGGCCGGCGGGGGCGCCGGCGTTCTACCTCTTCTTCCCCCTTGGCGACGCGTTGGGGGATCTGGCCCTGCTGCGCAACGCCCTGGCCGTCGCCGGCGTCGCCGCCGTGGTGCTGTCGGCAGCGGTCGGTGCGCTGGCCGCTCGGGCGGTCCTACGCCCGCTGCGCCAGGCCCGCACCGCGGCCCACCGTCTCGAGGTCGGCCTGTTGGGCACCCGGCTCCCCGAGGAGGGCAGCGACGAGTTCGCCGACCTGGGCCACGCCTTCAACCGCATGGCCGAGGCCCTGGAGGCTTCGATCGGGGACCTCCGCGACCTCGAGTCCAGCCACCGCCGCTTCGTAGCCGACGTCAGCCACGAGCTGCGCACGCCGCTCACCGCGCTCACGACCGCGGCCGACGTGCTCGACGCCCACCGAGACGGCCTCGACGACGCCGGCGGCCGTGCCGCCCGGCTGCTGGTCCGGGAGTCCCACCGCCTGGCCACCCTGGTCGAGGACCTGATGGAGATCTCCCGGCTCGACGCCGGCGCCGCCCCCATGGGCTGGGAGCCCGTCGACATCGTCGGCCTCATCGGAGCCGCCGTGGCCACCCGGGGATGGGGCGGACAGGTGCAGATGGCCCTTTCGGGAGCCGAAGGCGTGACCACGGTGGCCGACCCCCGCCGCCTCGACGCCATCGTCGCCAACATGGTCGGCAACGCCATGGAGCACGGCCGCCCACCTGTGCGGCTACTGGTCACGGCCACGGCCGACGAGGTGATCGTGGTGGTCAACGATGCCGGCGCCGGCATCGCGCCCGATCACGTGGCCCGGGTGTTCGACCGCTTCTACAAGGCCGACCCGGCCCGCCCTGGCGGGCGGGGTTCGGGCCTGGGACTGGCCATCGCCCGGGAGAACGCCCGCCTCCACGGAGGGGACCTCACGGTCGCCAGCCCTCCGGGCTCCGGCGCCACGTTCACCCTGCGGCTCCCCCGTCGTGTCGCGGAACCGTTACCGGCCGGCGATCCCACGGTGACCACCGGCCGTCACAATCGGGTCCTATGAGACGGATACTGGCAATGTTGGCGTTGTCGGGCCTTCTGACTGCGGCGTGCGGAGGGGGTGGGGCAACCGACGCCGGACCCGTTCCCGGGCGGCCGTCCACCACCCTGACCCCGGCCGATCCGAGCGGCCCGACCACGACCAGCCCGACGCCCACTGTCACCGGTGGCGCCGGCGGGTCGACGCCCGCCACGACGGCGCCGGCCCAGGGAGCCACGACCGAGGTCGGGTTGTGGTTCGTCAAGGGCGAGACCCTGGAACGGGTGACCCGGACCGTCCCACGTGTCCCGCGTATCGGGGCGGAGGCGGTCATGGCCCTGCTGGCCGGGCCCACCGACGCCGAGTCCCGCGCCGGATTCATCTCGGTCGTGCCCCGTGAGACCCGCTTCCTGGGGCTGTCGATCGACGCCGGTGGCATCGCCAAAGTCGACCTGTCACGTGACTTCGAGTCGGGGGGCGGCAGCCTCGGGCTCACCCTTCGGCTAGGCCAGGTGACCTGCACCGTCGGCCAATTCCCGACGGTGAAGGGCGTGCGCTTCGCCTTGGCCGGTGAGCTGGTGAGTGTGTTCTCGGGCAACGGGATCGTGCTGGACAAGCCGGTGACCTGCGACAGCTACCGGGAGGTCGTCGGCCGGCCCGGCGACACCGCCACCTTCGCCGGCATCTGGCCCTTCGCCACGCTGGCCGAACTCGACGCCTATGCCGCCGGCCCCGAGCAGACCTTCCGCGACCCGGTGGCCACGGCCCGGGAGTTCGCCACCAGGTACGTGGGCATGGACGACCCGGTCGACTTCCCGGCCCGATCCACGGGGCCCGGCGCCTTCGAGGTGCCGATCGGGCCTCGGTTCGCCGAGGGCCGGACGCCGTTGCCCAACCCCCAGGCCACGTTCGGCATCCTGCTCCGCCAGCTCGGGGCCCAGGGCGCCTCCGGCCCGTGGACCGTGGTGGGAGCAGTGGCGTTCAACATCGTGGTGACCAGCCCCGAGGCGCTGGAGAAGGTCGGGTCGCCCGTGCGGGTCACCGGCCAGGCGCTGGCGTTCGAGGGCAACGTCGTGGTGCAGGTCAAGGAGGACGGCATGCTGGCCGCCCAGTCACTCGGCCAGGGAGCGGTGACCGGGGGCGGCGACATGCTCCGCCCCTACGCCGGCGACATCGCCTTCCGGGCGCCGGCCAGGCCGGCCGGCGCAATCGTGTTCTCCGATATCAGCGCGGCCGACGGCCAGGGGATACTGCGGGCAGCGGTGGTGCGAGTCCGGTTCTGAGTCTTCCATGCGACCCACTCGGGCGCGATGATGTACCCATGCCGATCCGTGACGTCTACGAACCGGGGCGGCCCAGCTGGGTCGACCTGGCCACGCCCGATCCTGCCGCCGCCCGGTCGTTCTACGGCGAGATGTTCGGGTGGGCCGCCGAGGTCGATCCTCGACCTGAGGCCGGGGGATACGCCCAGTTCACCCACGACGGCCACTCGGTCGCCGGAGTCGGGCCGATCTTCGTCGACGGCATGCCGTCGGCATGGACGACCTACATCGCCACGGCCGACGCCGATGCCGGGGCCGCCGCAATCGAGGCCAACGGGGGCACGGTCCTCCAGCCGCCCATGGCCGTGCTCGACGCCGGGCGCATGGTGCTCTTCGCCGGGCCCGACGGGGTGGTCGCCGGCATGTGGGAGGCCGGCGTGCACACGGGCGCGGCGTTCGTCACCGAGACCTGGGGATGGAACTGGAGCCAGCTTCTTACTCCCGACAAGGCGGCGGCGATGGCGTTCTACGGCAAGCTCTTCGACTGGCGGCTGCGGGAGGACCCCAACTGGGGCGAGTACATCGCCCTGGGCGAGCACGGCGGCGAGATCGGCGGGGCGTCCCAGATCGGTGAGGAGGCGCCCGCCGGCACGACCCCGCAGTGGCAGGTCAGCTTCCTGGTCGACGACGCCGACGCGTTCGTGGCCCGGGCCGAAGCCCTCGGAGGCGCGCCCGAGGGGCCGGTGGAAGACGCACCGATGAGCGGGCGGATGTGCTCGCTGGCCGATCCCTTCGGTGCTGCGTTCACTGTCATGTCGTTCCCGGCCCCGCCCGGCTGACCCGGGGACGGCGACGGCTATTTCTGCATCCACGGTGCGGGGGCGCGGAACTCCTCGGAGCCGGTGATGGCCGCCCAGGCCTTGTCGTTGGCCGCCTGCCAGGACCAGAACGACACGCCCTGGGCCCCGTTGGCCTGGGCGGAGCGCATGAACCGCAACAGCTCCTCGGGGGGCGGCACCCCGGCCCGCCCGCCCTCGGGGGCGCCGTCGTAGGCCTGGCCGACCGGGAACACCGGCTTGCCGAACTGGGCCAGGTCGCGTAGGGCGCCGGCCACGTCGGTGTCGGGCTGGCGATTGAGCCAGTAGACCATCGGGGCGATGGCGTCGAAAGAAGCGACCACCTCGGCGTAGGGGTAGTTCTGGGCCGGTGAGGGCCGGGGGACGGTGGCGATCAGCGGGAAGGAAGCGCCCACCTCCTCACGAAGGGCCTTGCCGTACTCGGCGGCCGCCTGGGCGGAGATGTGCGTACCCTCGCTGCGGGTCTCGATGTCGGCCGAGAACCCGTCGATGCGGTGCTTGCCCGGCGTCCGGTGGTCGATGGCGGCCTTGGCCCGCTTGACGTCGTCGGACCAGGAGATGAGGCGGGGAAAGTCCCAGCCGTAGACCAAGAGGTTGGCTTCGTGGGCTGCGGGTAGGAGCTGGTCGAGGAAGGGCCCGGCGTAGAAGCCGGACCAGCTCGATCCGGTCCGCACGTAGATGTGGCTGAGGCCGGCGGCCTTGGCCTTGGCCACGATTGCGGCCACGTCGCCGCCCTCGGTCTTTTCCGGCTCGTAGAGCCACATGCCCTTGCCGTAGGGCAGCAGGTCCTGCACCGGCGCCCGCGTGGCGACCGTGGCGTCGGCAGGGGAGCCAATGCCCAGTGTGGATCCGATCAGGCGGCCCACCGCAGCGGGAGCTTTCAACGGCTCGAAGCCAGTGGCCGCCCCGATGCCCGTGACGGCCAGGATGACGACGGTGATCAGATTGGCAACGGCCAGGCGTCGTTGCTGCTCGCGCGACCAGAGCACGCCCTCACGGCTGGTACGTACGCGAGGCTGGGCCTCGGCGTCGGCCCATGAGCGGGCGCCCAGCACATTGATGGCCGGCGGCTCTTCGGCCGGCGGCCGGACCTGCAGTTCGAGCATGCGTCACCCGAGAACCCTCGGTCGACGCCCCCTCCCACGCTCTCCGTGGTTTGTTCGCGCGCCCAGCGTGGCTTCCCCTCCGGGCTAGGTAGTTCGCCATCGCCTGTGACCGGTCCTGCAAGAAGCTGAAAGAAAGTTGTTTGGCGACCGAAACCTCGGGGTGCAGGAGCCGCTCCGCCGGGGAGCAGGTCGTGCTCGCTGGTACCCAGGTGTGAGCGTCCGGGTGAACGTCTCGCCCGGTCCCGGCGATCGGAGCGGGAGTATCCGACCGGTCGTTCACCGCTGCCGAACGACGAGCCCTGCCGGGCCGGCGTCAGCAGGGTCGTGGAAGTTGATGTGTTCGGTCATCCTCAGGGTGTTCAGCAGGATGGGCAGCGCCGACTGCTATCTGCCGGTGCGCCAGCGGTGCTTGCACATGGCCGGCACCAGGATCGACGCTGTCTCGGCGAAGGGCGTCAGCAGCGAGCGGCGCCCTGGTGGTGCGGCCGTTCACCAGACCTCTGAGAACAGTATGCGGGTATTTTCCCTGGTGGCCGGACCTCCGAAGGTGGGATGCTGCGGGGTAGTCAGGAACCGCAGCTGGACGCGCGATCAGGAGGGAGGTGGTCGCCGGTGGCCGAGCAGGCAGCTGTCGACGCGGGGGAGGAGTTCGGTGAGCGCATGGTGGGTGTGCTCAACGCCGCGATGCTCGCCTTGATGACGAGCATCGGGCACCGCACCAGGCTCTTCGACACGATGGCGTCGCTCCCTCCGGCCACGAGCGCCCAGATCGCCGAGGCGGCCGGACTCGACGAGCGTTACGTCCGCGAATGGCTGGCCGCGATGACGACCGGCGGGATCGTCGAGCATGACCCGGCGGGGGTGACCTTCGTCCTGCCGCCGATGCACGCCAAATGGTTGACCCGGGCCTCGGGGCCCGAGAACCTCGCCCTCACGACGCAGTACGTCGGCCTCATGGCCCAGGTGGAGGACCAGATCGTCGACTGCTTCCACCACGGCGGCGGCGTCCCCTACGCCGAGTTCCCGAGGTTTCAGTCCATCATGGCCGAGGACAGCGGGGCGGTGCACGACGCCACCCTCGTCGACATCACCCTGCCCCTGGTCCCGGGTCTCGTCGAGCGCCTCCAGCGGGGCATCGATGCCGCAGACGTCGGCTGCGGGTCCGGTCACGCCGTCAACCTGATGGCCGAGGCGTTCCCGGCCAGCCGCTTCGTGGGTTTCGACCTCTCCGACGCCGGCCTGGCCGCGGCGACCGCCGAGGCAGCGAGCAGGGGTCTGGCCAACGCCCGCTTCGAGAAGCGGGACGCGGTGAGGCTCGACGGGTCGGAGCAGTTCGACCTCATCACCACCTTCGACGCGGTGCATGATCAAGCCCGGCCCGACCTGGTGCTACGGGGGCATCGCCGCCTCCCTCCGGCCGGACGGCGTCTACCTCTGCGTCGACATCACCGCATCGAGCACGCTGGCCGACAACGTCGGACATCCGCTGGCGCCGTTCCTCTACACGATCTCCTGCATGCACTGCATGACCGTGTCCCTTGCGGCCAGTGGCATGGGGCTCGGCACCATGTGGGGTGAGCAGGTGGCCCGCCGGATGCTCGTCGAGGCCGGCTTCGCGTCCGTCGACCTGAAGCAGGTGGAGGGCGACATCCTCAACAACTACTACATCGCCACGCTGGCACCGGCCTGACTCCCTCACTCCGTGACCACGCCTCTACGGTGGCGGTACAGGTTTCATCGTGCCGTTGCGGGTGGACCCGACGAGGGTGATGCCCACGGATTTGGCGAGATCGACGGCGACCGATTCGTCGAAGTCCCTGGGGGTGGCGTCCTGCGAACCCGAGTCCTGATCCCGGAACAGACCTTCCCACTGGCCCTGCTCACATGGTGGCGGTCCCGCGGGACGTGGCCGTCGACGCCGAGGGGCTGTTCTGCAAGCCATCCGCCTTCGGGACGAGCGTCCATTGGTCATCGGGCCGCGCTCCCTTGACACCCGGCCGGCCCTGTGAGCGTTTTCCGGGCCGGAGCTTGCCCATCCCCGCCGGCCCGGAACGCAACTTCGAGCGGCTCGTCGAAGCATTGCGCGGGCCGCCCCCGGGACAAGCAGACTGACGAGTCGCCGGCTGCCGGGGCAGACTGGAGCCGTGGCCCTTCTGTTCGACGATCGGCCGGTGGACGACACGCCGGTCCACACCGACGAGCTGCCAATGACGCCGCAGCGGGATCGGCGGATCCCGGCTCGGGCGTGGGTGGAGGCGCCGGCGGAGCTCCCGGCCGCTCAACGATGTTGCCACTCCGGGGCGCAGCACGCCCAATCCTTGGCCCATGCGCTCGGGCGGTCGGCGTACGCAATGCCGGAGCGACCCCGCTCAGGGGGTGGCGATGGCTGTCAGTTGAACCGACAGCATCGCCGACCATGTCGCCCTCCTCGACGCCGCCTATCCGCCGGGCTCCCCTCGACACTGCATCGGCCACCGTGGCGGGGGACGAACCCGGGCGAGCCCCCCGCCGGTGTCCGCCTCGGACGGGACGGTCACCGCGATCACCGAGCGGGCACCGACGGGGCTCCAGCCCGACCATGGCCGTTGTCGGCCGGGAAGAGCAGGTCCCGGCCGGCGGCCGACAGCAGCCCTCTCGTCGCTTGGTGCTGTGGCGCGGTCAGCATCACCCCGCCGGAGCCCTCCTCGACGATTCTCCCGTCAGCGAGCACGAGCACACGGTCGGCGACCCGGAGCACCACCGCCAGGTCGTGGGAGATGAAGACCATGGCCATCCCCCGCTCGACCTGGAGGTGCTTGAGAAGCTGGATCATCTTCGCCTGCTCGCTGGGGTC
>JBBQRO010000052.1:0-21413 GCA_038214685.1 Acidimicrobiales bacterium | reverse complement strand
GGCCGCCTGTCCCGGCAGGGTGCCTGGGGCATCGTGCGCCGGCACGGCCGGACGGTCGGGCTGGACGACCGGCTGTCCCCCCACGTCCTGCGCCACTCCTGCGCCACCCACATGCTCGACCACGGCGCCGACATCCGGGTGGTCCAGGAGCTGCTCGGCCATGCGTCGATCTCGACCACCCAGGTGTACACCAAGGTGTCAGCTCCGAGACTCCGCCAGATCTACGACTCCGCCCATCCCCGCGCCAAGCGGGGGAGGCCCGAGTAGGCTGGCGCGGTGTTGAGCAAATCCACCCTGTCGGATCTCCGTGCCTCCCTCGAGCAGGAGCAGTCCGATCTTCGGGCCCGGCTCACCGAGATGGGCCTGCTGAGTGGCGGTGATCTGGCGTTCGACCAGAACTTTGCCGACTCCAGCCAGGTCACGGCCGAGCGGGGCGAGGTCGAAGCGCTGGCCGGCACCCTCCGGGAGTCGCTGACCGATGTGGAGGCGGCCATCGGGAGGCTCGATGGCGGTTCCTTCGGTGCCTGCGAGAAGTGTGCGCAGCCCATCCCGCCGGCTCGGCTCGAGGCCAATCCGGCCGCCCGCCTGTGCATGGAGTGCGCCTCCCGCCGCTAGGCCAGGGCGAATCCCCCTCGTCCGCTCAGGCGGACAGCAGCTCGAGCACCCCTTGGGCCAGCCGGCCCAGGGCCTCGCAGCCGCCGGAACTGTGGGGCACGGTGGCGGCCACCAGGAAGCGCTTTCCCGCTCGGGACTGGATGAAGGCCACGTCGAGGCAGTCGAGGCCGGCGGCGTCGCCAGGCTTGGACCAGATGCGGGCGCCGGCACCCAGCGCCCCAGCCGCGGCCTCGGGGAAGAAGCCGTCGGCCTCCTGGAGCGCATCGCCGAGCGCGGCGATGTCGGCGGCCTCCAGGTCGAAGCGCTGGTCGACAGGGAGCTGGTTGCTCAGGACGATGCGCCGAACCGATTCGGTCATCTCGAAGAGGTTCGAGCAGTTGCCGGTGTCGCACTCCGGTGAGCGCCGGGCATTGCGGCCGGGCACGTAGGTCCGCTTGTCGCCCTCCTCGAAGATCATGGCCGGTGACTCAGTGAAGTCCAGGCCGGCGTAGGACCGGGAGATCGACGTGACCGGGAAGCCGTTGCGGGCGGACAGGAACTCCTCGTTGAGGCGATCGAGCCCGGCGATCCGCACGAGCAGGTCGAAGTCGTAGTTCGAGCTGTCCCGGATGGCCGGCTCGTAGATCGACCGCAAGGTGCGCGATGGTGTGCCGTCGTCGAAGGAGACCGAGGCGGCGCCGGAGAAGCCGAGCGACCGGGCGAAGTCCAGGGCGCCCAGCGCGGCCAGCACCTTGATCGACGACGCAGGCCAGAAGTCCACGGCCAACGGCCCGCCCCCGGCCTGGTACTGCTCGTAGATCCGGCCTTCGGGCCCTTCCACCAGGCGTACGGCGTAGACGTTGGCCCGCTCGGGGAGGTTGTAACCGAGGGCACGCAGGCCGTCGTCGAGCGAGATGGGGGGCGCAGGTGGCCCCGACAACGGTCCGAGGCCATCCTCGACGACTGCCGCGTCCCGGAGCGGCCCGGGAAGGGCGATGGTGCGTGCTCGGGCGGCGGCGCCGGCTGACGCCCGCACCGCCAGCGCCGCCGACGCCGCGGCGAGGAGCAGGACGATCATGGCCACGTGCAGGAAGAGGAGACCGGGGTACCGGCGGGGACCACGGACGTGGGTTCGTGTTTCCTTGCCGGCCATCGAGTCGACGTTCCTGTCACTGGACTTCATCTAACGCCCCCACCGCTGGGGTGGACAGTACCGCCCGCCACTCCGTCGGGGTGCTCGGGCGGCGCTCGCCGGCCGGTTGGCTGACCGGTTGCTGACACCTTTCTGCCCGCCTGTGCGAGCCGCAGTTCACACAGGTTCACATTGCGGCAACCGGCGACACACATTGGCTTGCTTCACTGGATCCACATGGGGCTTCATCAGGACCGGCGAACGCTCGTCGTCGCGGGCAATGGCATGGTGGGCCACAAGCTGCTCGAGATCCTGATCGAGCGCGGGGCCACGGCCGAGTGGGACATCGTCACCTTTTGTGAGGAAGGGCGCCCCGCCTACGACCGGGTGGGCCTGAGCTCGTTCTTCAACGGGACCAGCGCCGACGAGCTCTCCCTGGTGGCTCCGGGGTTCTTCGACCAGCTCGGCCTCACCATCCACCTGGGCGACGCCGTGGCCTCGATCGATACGGCCGCCGGCGAGGTCGTCTCCACCCATGGCCGGCGCATCGCCTACGACGCCCTGGTCCTGGCGACAGGATCGTATCCATTCGTTCCCCCCGTGCCGGGCAGGGACACGCCCGGCTGCTTCGTCTACCGCACCCTCGACGACCTGGAGACCATTCGCGAGTATGCGGCGGGCTGCCGGGTCGGTGCCGTCGTCGGTGGCGGGCTGTTGGGCCTGGAGGCGGCCAACGCCCTGCGCAGCCTGGGGCTCGACACCCATGTCGTCGAGTTCGCCGAGCGGCTCATGCCCGTCCAGGTCGACGAGGGCGGCGGCTCGGTATTGCGCCGGCGGATCGAGGATCTCGGCGTCTCGGTCCACACCGGGATGGCCACCACCGAGATCCTGGCCGGTGCCGGCGGCGCGGTGACCGGTATGCGGTTCAAGGAGGGCGACGACCTCCCCGTCGACCTGGTGGTCTTTTCCGCCGGCATCCGCCCCCGCGACTCACTCGCTCGCGACGCCGGCCTGGCCGTGGGCGAGCGCGGCGGCGTGGTGGTCGACGAGGCGTGCCGCACCTCCGACCCGAGGATCTACGCCATCGGCGAGTGCGCTCTCTATGGCGGCCGCATCTTCGGCCTGGTGTCGCCCGGCTACCAGATGGCCCGGGTCGCCGCCGACCGCCTTCTGGGGGGCGAAGCCACGTTCACCGGCGCCGACATGTCCACCAAGCTCAAGCTGATGGGGATCGACGTGGCCAGCTTCGGCGACGCGTTCGCCACCGGCGACGGCTGCGAGGCCATCACCTACTGCGACCCGGTGGCCAACGTCTACAAGCGCCTGGTCCTGGGCCCGCCCGACCGCAGGGGGGACCGCAAGGTTGCCGGCGGCATCCTGGTGGGCGACGCCACCGTCTACCAGACCCTCCTCCAGATGAGCCGGGGCGACATGCCGACCCCTAGGCACCCCGAAGAGCTCATCTTCCCGGACCGCGCCGGCACTGCGGGCACCCCGGTCGGCGTCGCCGCCCTGCCCGGCACGGCCATGGTGTGCTCCTGCAACGACGTCGACAAGGGCACGATCTGCGCCGCGGTGGCCGCCGGCTGCGACACCGTCGGCACCATCAAGGTCATCACCAAGGCCGGCACCGGCTGTGGCGGGTGCGTCCCTCTGGTCACAGACATCCTCCGCGATGAGCAGCGCAAGGCCGGCGTGGTGGTCAAGAACACGCTGTGCGAGCATTTCGCCTACTCCCGACAGGAGCTGTTCGACATCGTCCGGGTTCACCGGATCAGCTCGTTCTCCGAGGTGCTGGCCGCTCACGGCGCCGGCGAGGGATGTGAGATCTGCAAGCCGGCGGTGGCGTCGATGCTGGCCTCGCTCGGCAACGGCTTCATCCTCGAAGGCGAGCAGGCCGCCCTGCAGGACAGCAACGACCACTTCCTGGCCAACCTGCAGCGCGACGGCACCTACTCCGTCGTCCCCCGGGTGCCGGGCGGGGAGATCACCCCCGACCAGCTCATCGCCCTGGGTGAGGTGGCCAAGGAGTTCAACCTCTACACCAAGATCACCGGCGGTCAGCGCATCGACCTCTTCGGCGCCCGCGTCGACCAGCTGCCCCACATCTGGCGCAAGCTGATCGACGTCGGCATGGAGTCGGGCCACGCCTACGGCAAGGCGCTGCGCACGGTGAAGTCGTGCGTAGGCCAGACCTGGTGCCGGTACGGCGTGCAGGACTCCACCACCCTGGCGATCGACTTGGAGCTGCGCTACCGGGGCCTCCGGGCGCCGCACAAGATCAAGGGGGGCGTGTCCGGCTGCACCCGCGAGTGCGCCGAGGCCCAGGGCAAGGACTTCGGCGTCATCGCCACCGAGAAGGGCTGGAACGTCTACGTCGGCGGCAACGGTGGCGTGCGCCCCAAGCACGCCGAGCTGCTGGCGGCCAACCTCGACACCGCGACGGTGTTCAGGTACATCGATCGGTTCCTGATGTTTTACGTGCGCACCGCTGACCGGCTCGAGCGCACCTCGGTCTGGCTCGACAAGCTCGACGGTGGCATCGAGTACCTACGCCGGGTCGTCATCGACGACGTCCTGGGCATCTGCGCCGAGCTCGAGGCCGACATGGCCCGCCACGTCGAGACGTA
This sequence comes from Acidimicrobiales bacterium, assembly GCA_038214685.1. Lineage (GTDB taxonomy): Bacteria > Actinomycetota > Acidimicrobiia > Acidimicrobiales > AC-14 > CADCTB01. Next base: position 17,057 of record JBBQRO010000052.1, on the reverse strand, counting down.
TGAATGCGAGTGGAAGGCGGTGGTCGACGACCCCGAGCGGATGGAGCGCTTCCGCACTTTCGTGAACTCCGACGAGGAGGACCCCAACGTGGTCTTCGTCACCGAGCGGGGCCAGCCCCGGCCCGCCTACATCCACGAGAAGCAAGATCCCGCCCTGCTGGCGATAGGAGCCAAGCCATGACCGGACCTGTGACGATGGTCGCAGCCCAGGCGTGGGTCGACGTCTGTCCCCTCGAAAAGCTCATTCCCGGTCGGGGCGTCTGCGCCCTCGTCGGTGGCCTGCAGGTCGCTGTCTTCCGGATCGCCGGCGAGGAGATCTACGCCATTTCCAACTTCGACCCCTTCAGCGGGGCGTTCGTCCTGTCCCGGGGCATCGTCGGATCGAGGGCCGAGCGGCTCAAGGTGGCGTCGCCGATCTACAAGCAGAGCTTCGACCTCGACACCGGTGTGTGCCTCGACGACGCAACCGCGTCGGTCCGCACGTTCGAAGTACGGGTCATCGATGGCATGGTGCAGGTCGCCTCTCCGTGACAGCAACCCCGCTCGAGCGGTACCTCGCCGAGCAGGCCGACCTCACTCCCGTCGAGCGGTTCTCACTGGTCAGCGACGCCTGCGCCGTCGATGACACCGGCACGTGGCAGGACCGCATCCCCCTCACCGCACCGGCGGCGGGGGAGCAGTATGCGTTCGATGTCAACCTCGACACCTGCACCGGCTGCAAGGCCTGTGTCACCGCCTGCCACAACCTGAACGGCCTCGACGAGGGTGAGTCGTACCGCACCGTCGGACTGCTCAAGGGCGGGACGGCGACCCAGCCGTTCCAGCAGACCGTCACCACCGCCTGCCACCACTGCGTCGACCCGGCCTGCCTCAACGGCTGCCCCACGAACGCGTACGAGAAAGACGTCTTCAACGGCATCGTGGCCCACATCGAGGGCCGCTGCCTGGGCTGCGGGTACTGCACCTGGACCTGCCCGTACGAGGTGCCCCGCTTCAACAGCGCGCGGGGCGTGGTCCGCAAGTGCGACATGTGTCGCGACCGGCTGGCCGTCGGGGAGGCGCCGGCCTGCGTATCGGCCTGCCCGAACGGCGCCATCCGCATCTCGGTGGTGGACACCGCAGCGCTGGCCGGCCAGGTCAGGGGCCAGACCCTGGTGCCCACCGCCCCGCCCTCCGACATCACCTCACCGACCACCACCTACCACAGCGACTTCGGACTGCCCGACGGCCTGACCGCCGCCGGCGCCACCCTGGGCGGCCACTCCCAGTCCCATGACCCTCTGGTGGCCATGCTGGTGCTGACCCAGGCGTCAGCCGGCGCGCTGGCCCTCGACCTCGCAGTGGGGCACCGCCGGTCCACGGCCGCAGTGGCGGTGGCCGTCGCCCTCGTCGGCCTGGCCATCAGCATCTTCCACCTCGGCCATCCCGAAAGGGCCTGGCGCGCGCTCGCCGGCCTCCGCCACTCCTGGCTGAGCCGCGAGGTCGGTGCCCTGGGCCTCTTCGGTGCCCTGGCCGTGCTGGCGCTGGTCACCGACTCAGTCGCCCTCCAGGCCGTCGCCGCCGCCACCGGTCTGGCCGGGGTGGGCTGCTCGGCCATGCTCTATGTCGTGACCCGACGACCCTCGTGGCGGGCGGCGCACACCCTGCCCCGCTTCGCCTTCGGATCGCTGGTGGGAGGCGCAGCCCTGACCCTCGCCGCCGGCGGCGGCCGAGCTGCCGGCCTGATACTCGTCGTCGGGATGGCGGCGAAGCTCTCATGGGAGGCCCGCTTCGTGTGGCGACGGGCGCCAGGGCAGGTCCCCGAGCGCTGGCTCGGCCCGGTGCCGGCGCACGGCCTGGCCCGCTTCCTGCTGGGCGTCTCCGCGACATTTCTGGCCCTCAACGCCACAGGCGGTCCGGGTGCAGGCCTGGCTCTCGTGGCGGTGATGGCCGGGGAGCTGATCGAGCGGTCCCGGTTCTTCTCCGCCGCCAGCTGGACGGGGATGCCCGGTCCGAAGTCGTGACCAGCCTGCCGTCATGACCAGCATGGTGTGCGGGTTCTGCTCGGTGGGCTGCTCGCTCGATGTGAACATCAAGGACGGGGCCGCCGTCTCCCTCACCCCCACCAGGGACTACCCGGTCAACCTGGGCATGGCCTGCCCCAAGGGATGGGAGGCCCTCACCCCGCTGCGGGCCCCCGATCGGGCCGTCAGTCCGTTGCTGCGCCCCGAACGGGGCCAGCCACTGGCGCCGGCGGACTGGCCCACCGCTCTCGACGCCATGGTGAGCCGGTTCAAGGCCGTCCAGGCCACCCACGGGCCCGAGGCGGTGGCGTTTCTCTCCACCGGCCAGATCGCGTCGGAAGAGATGGCCCTGCTCGGCGCCCTGGCCAAGTTCGGCATGGGCATGGTCCACGGCGACGGCAATACCCGCCAATGCATGGCCACCGCGGTCGTGGCTTACAAGGAGAGCTTCGGCTTCGACGCCCCGCCCTACACCTACGCCGACCTGGAGGAGTCCGACGTCATCGTGCTGTGGGGGGCCAACCCCTGCATCGCCCACCCGATCCTCTGGGAGCGCATCCTCCGCAACTCCCACCACCCCGAGATCCTCGTCGTCGACCCCCGGGTCACCGAGACGGCCGCCGCCGCCACGCAGCACTACCCGCTTCTACCCAAGTCCGACCTGACCCTGCTCTACGGGCTGGCCCATCTGCTCATTGCTTGGGGGGCGGTCGACAAGGACTTCGTCGACGCCTCCACCGAGGGGTTCGATGGCTACGCCGCCCACGTCGAGGCGTTCACGCCCGAGCGGGTCAGTGCCGCCACCGGCCTGCCGGTCGACGCGCTGGAGCTGATGGCCGACACCATCGCCTCGGGGAAGCGGGTGTCGTTCTGGTGGACCATGGGCGTGAACCAGAGCCACGAGGGCGTGCGGGTGGCCCAGGCCATCATCGACCTGGCCCTGCTCACCGGCAACATCGGGCGGCCGGGCACGGGGGCCAACTCCATCACCGGCCAGTGCAACGCCATGGGCTCGCGGCTGTGGTCGAACACCACCAACCTGCTCGGCGGCCGGGCGTTCACCGATCCTGCGGCGCGTGCCGACGTGGCAGAGATCCTCAATATTGATGTGTCGCAGATCCCCGACCGGATGAGCATGGCCTACGACCAGATCGTCGAGGGCATCCGAGAGGGGACGATCAAGGCGCTGTGGGTGGTGGCCACCAACTCGGCCCACTCCTGGATCAACCAACGTGACCTGGTCGACCTTTTCGGCCGCCTCGACGTGCTCGTCGTCCAGGACCTCTATCCCACCACCGAGACGGCCCAGCTGGCCGACATCGTGCTCCCCGCCGCAGGATGGGGTGAGAAGGAGGGCACGTTCATCAACTCCGAGCGCCGCTATGGCCGCATCAAGCGGGTGGTGCGGGCCCCGGGCCAGGCCCTGGCCGACTTCTCGATCTTCAAGCTGGTGGCCGACGCCTGGGGCTGCGGCGACATGTTCGAGGAGTGGTCGTCGCCCGAGGCCACCTTCGGGATCCTCCAGCGCCTCTCCGCCGGCCGCCCCTGCGACATCACGGGGATCGAGGGCTACGAGGAGATCGACGAACTCGGCGGGGTCCAGTGGCCGGCTGTCGCCGGCGCGACGCGCGATATCGAGCGCCGTCTGTTCTCCGACGGGCGGTTCTTCCATGCCGACGGGCGGGCCCGGTTCGTGTGGGAGGAGCCGCGGGCGGTGGCCGAGCCGACGAGCGCCGAGTTCCCGTTCATCCTCCTGACGGGCAGGGGCAGCTCGAGCCAGTGGCACACCCAGACCCGCACGTCGAAGTCGGCGATCCTGCGCACGCTCTACCCGGAGCACGCCTACGTGGAGCTCGCCCCGGCCGACGCTTCCGTCCTCGGCGTGACCACCGACGAGTGGGTGCTGGTCCTCTCGGCACGGGGCGAGATGGAGGCTCGGGCCTACGTCACCCCCACCGTCGCCGCAGGCCAGGTCTTCGTGCCCATGCACTACGCGGGCACCAACCGTCTGACCATGCCGAGCTTCGATCCCTATTCCCGCCAGCCCTCCTACAAGTCGGCGGCGGTGGCGGTCCGACGAATAGTGGGGAGTCACCGGTACAGTTGAGGTTGTGGCCCAACGAGTCGCCGAGCACGTGGTGCGAGGACGGCTGTTCGGGCCCAGGCGGCTGCTCCGGGTCGACCTCCACGGCGTATCGTCCTTCGGGGCCGACGATGAACGCGCCCTCATCAGGTGGGAGTGGGTGGAGGGGATCGCCGTGGGGAAGGACTCGGTGATCGTCCGCGGCGCCGAGGACTCGATTGTCTTTCCCGCTGGCGCTTTCGGCATGGAGCCCGAGACGCTCGCCGAAGAGCTCGAGCTGGCCCGGAGCATCCAGAGCCGTTCCGATGTGATCTTTCGCCTCAGCAGCGGCGCCGACGACGGCGACCAGGTGGACCGAGGATGAAGCGTCCCCGCCGGCTCCGCCGGCCCCGCCCGTCGCCCCGGCGGCTCAGCGCCGCCCTGGTCGTGCTCGGCCTTCTCGCCGGGCTGGCGATTCTCGTCCTCCCGGTCGAGGCCGCCTTCGACGACCACCCGCTCCTGGCGCTTCAACCGTTCTCGCCGGGCCTGGCCGCCGCCGTCACCGAGGTGGACTGCGGCGTGGCGGTGGGCAACCTCGGCCGGCGGGCCGACGGGCTCAGCCTCTACAACCTGGCCCTCGATGATGCCTGTCGAGCCGCCGCCTCCCGGCGGGTGGTCACCGCCGTCGCCGCAACCGGCATCATCGGGCTGCTCGGCCTGATCAGCCTGACCGGATCCCGGTCCCGGTCCCCGGCCCAACTCCTGGAGGCCGCCTGATGGCCGACAAGTCGCGTGAGGTCGACACCAGCACACCCCTGGTCGTCGTCGAGAAGGTCAACAAGCACTTCGGTGATCTGCACGTCCTGAAGGACATCGACCTCACCGTCGGTCGGGGCGAGGTGGTGGTGGTGATCGGCCCCTCAGGGTCGGGCAAGTCCACCCTCTGCCGGTGCCTCCCCCGCCTGGAGCCAATCGGCTCCGGGCGGATCACCATCGACGGCGTGAACCTGCCCGAGGAGGGGAAGGCCCTGGCCAAGCTGCGGGCCGATGTGGGCATGGTGTTCCAGTCCTTCAACCTCTTTGCCCACAAGACGATCCTGCAGAACGTGACTCTGGGCCCGATCAAGGTCCGCAAGATCTCCAAGGGCGAGGCTCGGGAGCGGGGAATGAAGCTCCTTCAGCGGGTGGGCATCAGCGAGAAGGCCGATCGCTATCCGGCCGAGCTGTCCGGCGGCCAGCAGCAGCGGGCGGCCATCGCCCGCGCCCTGGCCATGGAGCCCAAGCTCATGCTCTTCGACGAGCCCACCTCCGCCCTCGACCCGGAGATGATCAAGGAGGTGCTCGACGTGATGGTCGAGCTGGCCGCCGAGGGCACCACCATGGTCGTGGTCAGCCACGAGATGGGCTTCGCCCGTTCGGCGGCCCAGCGGGTGGCGTTCATGGACGAAGGCCGCATCGTCGAGCTGGCCACGCCTCAGCAATTCTTTGACCACCCCGAAACCGACCGGGCCAGGGACTTCCTGTCGAAGATCCTGGCCCATTGACGATGTTCAGTGCATAGGAATACGAACTGAGGAGAGAAGCAATGCGCAGATTCCAAATGGTCGGGGCCACCCTGGTTGCCCTGGCCCTCACCGCCACCGCCTGCGGAAGCAGCGACGACGACAGCACTATCGGCGGCGGCCAGTCCAGCGATACGACGATCACCCGGCCCAGTTTCGCAGCGGGAACAACGATGGCCGCGCTGCAGGCCAAGGGCAAGATTGTGGTTGGCACCAAGTTCGACCAGCCCGGGCTCGGGGCCAAGAACCCACTCAACAACAACGTCGAGGGCTTCGACGTCGAGGTTGCCAAGTTGATCGCCGTCGGCATCTTCGGAGGCACGATGTCCGACATCGACAGCAAGATCGAGTTCAAGGAAGCGATTACGGCCAACCGCGAGCTGTTCATCGAGAACGGCACCGTCGACATCGTCGTCGCCACCTACACGATCAATGATGCTCGGAAGCAGCGGATCGACTTCGCAGGCCCGTACTTCGTTGCCGGCCAGGACATCATGGTCAAGGCGAGCGACACCTCCATCAAGGGCGTGGACGACCTGAACGGCAAAAAGGTGTGCAGCGTGCGCAACTCAACGCCCGCCCAGCGGATCAAGGAGCGGGCACCCCAGGCTGACCTCACTGAGTTCGACACCTACAGCCTGTGCAAGGACGCCCTGCTCGACGGCCGGGTCGTTGCGGTCAGCACCGACAACTCGATCCTGCTGGGCTTCGTGGCCGACAGTCCCCGGGAGCTCAAGCTGGTCGGGAACCAGTTCAGCGACGAGCCCTACGGGATCGGCGTCAAGCGGGGCGACGACGCATTCCGCTCCTTCGTCAACGACCGGCTCGAGGCCATCTACCGCAGCGGCGAGTGGAAGGCGGCCTTCGAGTCCACGCTCGGCAAGCTGGGCGTGCCCACGCCGCCCAACCCCCCGGCCGTGAACCGCTACGCCTCTGCCGGCGTCGCCCCGTCGACCTCGGTGGCCCCGTCCACGACCGTAGCCCCCACGACGACGACCTCCCGACCCTGAGCGTCGTCCTCGACAACCTCGACCAGTTCCTGCGGGGGATGCGGGACACCGTCATCCTGACGGTGCTGTCCTTCGCTTTCGCAGGGCTGATCGGTGTGGTGGTGGCCGGGTTCCGCGTGAGCCCGGTTCCACCACTGCGGGCCTTTGGCGCCTTCTACGTGACCACCGTCCGCAATACGCCCCTGACCCTGCACTTCCTGCTGTTCTTCTTCGGCCTGACCAAGGTCGGGATCCAGTTCTCGCCGTTCGTCTCGGCCATCATCGTCCTCGCCGCCTATACGGGGACGTTCGTCGCCGAGGCCGTGCGAGCGGGCATCAACTCGGTGGCTCGTGGCCAGGCAGAGGCGGCACGGGCCCTGGGGATGACGTTCGTCCAGATCCTGGCCGTGGTCATCTTGCCCCAGGCGGTCCGGACGGTCGTCCAGCCAGTGGGGAGCATCTTCAGCGCCCTGATCCGGAACTCATCCCTGGCCACGATCATCTTCGTGCCCAACCTGGGTCGCGAGGTCGACGAGATCGTGACCCGGACCGCCACCTATACCCCGGTCTACCTGGGCGCGGCGGTGGCGTACCTCCTGCTGACCCTTCCGACCGGTCAGGTCGTGGGCTGGCTGGAGCGCCGGGTGGCGATCAAGCGGTGAGGCGATGACCGCACCGATCCTGGCTGATGCCCTCGGACCGCGCGGCCGCCGGCAGTCGCGCATCGCCTCGGTCGTCGCCGTACTGGTCATCGTCGCCGGCCTGGTCGTAGCCTACCGGCGGCTGTCGGAGAGAGGCCAGCTCGATGGCGACCTCTACTCTCCTTTCGCACAGTGGGCGGCGCTCAAGTTCCTCCTCGTCGGCCTGGTGAACACCATGAAGGTGGCGGCGGTCGCCGTGTTTGCGGCCATGGCGCTCGGAACGTTCCTGGCCCTGGCCCGGCTGGCCCGAAGCCGGCCGCCGCGCATCCTGGCAACGCTCTACGTCGAGTTTTTTCGTGGTATTCCACTCTACCTTCTGATAATCTATTGTGGATTCGGACTTCCCAGCTCCGGCGTCGACATCACCAAGTTCCAGGCCCTGGCCCTCGGGCTCACGCTGTACAACGCAGCCGTCCTGGGGGAGGTGGTCCGTGCGGGCATCCTGTCACTCGACCGCGGCCAGAGCGAGGCGGCGTCGGCCCTGGGCATGGGGTACTGGCAGGGAATGATGCTGGTGGTCGTGCCCCAAGCTGTCCGGAGGATGGTCCCGGCCATCGTCAGCCAGTTGGTGACGCTGCTGAAGGACACGTCTCTCGGCATCGTGATCGGGTACGAGGAGCTACTGCGGCGCAGCCAGATCGCCGGGGAGTTCTTCAAGAACCCCCTTCAGACCTACGTCCTCGCCGCGCTGATCTACATCGCCGTCAACTACGCGCTCAGCCGGTTCGCCCGCCGGCTCGAGGTGCGCCAGCGCCGGCGGTACAACGCCGGCACCATTTCGGTGCTCGGCGCCGGCGAAGATCTCGCCGTTGTCGGCGCCCAGGGCGCGGCGGCGACGACTGCTACCTGACCCGCAGGCTGGAGGCGATGGCCGCCGCCACCGGGCCCGCCGCCCCAGCGATGGTGAGGATGAACGCCTTCCCGTCGTCGAGTAGGTAGTGCTGGACCTCGTCGGTGGGGACCGTGCCGGCATCGGTTTCCACCGGGAGCCGGAACGCCAGCCTGATCGCTGGCCGTCCGGCCAGGGTGGCCGGCTCCTGGACGATGTTGGTGGCGCCGAAGCTGGTCAGGCCCACGATGGACGCGGTCACGATCTCCTCGACCGACTTCTCTTTGGGCTTGTCGGCGGTGAGGTTCACGCTGGTGGTGCCGTCGGGCGCCACGGCCATGAACTTCCCACCGGACTGGCCGAGGATGCGGGCCTGGTTGAGGATGGACGCCAGCTTGGGATTGGCCAGCCGGAGGGCGTTGGCGTCCTTGTCGAAATTGGTCGGGTTGTTGCTGAGCGGGATCCGCGTCCAGTCCGACGGCACGGCCAGGGCGAAGCCCTCCTTGTCGTCGCTGGCCACGGTGTAGCCATCCGGGGCGGTGGTGGTCGGCGCCGGCTCGCCGTCGCCGCCACAGGCCACAAGGGACACCAACATGATGCAGAGGGCGACGGCCGTAGCCGCTCCGGAGGTCCGCGACCTGTACGGCTTGTTCACGGCCACAGAATACGCGCCGGAAGTCAACTCCGCGGGAGCAGCCCGATGGCCTCCCGGGCCCGGGCCAGGGTGCCGGCGGCGACGGCCTCGGCCTTGGTTGCCCCCCCGCCCAGCGTGGCCCGCACCGCCTCGGGGTCCGTGGCCAGCCCGGCGTAGCGCTCCCTGACGGGCCGGAGCAGCTCGATCACCGCCTCGGCGGTGTCGGCCTTGAGGCTGCCATACCCGTCGTAGCCCTCGGCCACGTCAGCCGGCCGGCGGTCGGTGGCTGCGGCCAGGATCTGCAGGAGGTTGGCCACGCCCGGCTTCTTGTCGGGGTCGAAGGTGACTTCGGCGTCGCCGTCGGTGACGGCCCGCTTGAACTTGCGCTCGATGACCGCCGGGTCGTCGAGGACCAGCACCGTCCCCTGCGGTGACTCGGCCGACTTGGACATCTTGGCCGTGGGCCGCTGCAGGTCCATGATCCGGGCGCCCACCCCGGGGTGGGTGGCTTCGGGAACGACGAAGGTGTCGCCGTAGCGGTGATTGAAGCGCAGGGCGACGTCGCGGCACAGCTCCAGGTGCTGGCGCTGGTCGTCGCCTACAGGCACCCGCTCGGCGTCGTAGAGCAGGATGTCGGCGGCCATCAGCACCGGATAGGTGAACAGTCCGACGCGCGCCGGCTCCTCGCCGTCGTCCGACTTGTCCTTGAACTGGGTCATGCGCCGCAGCTCGCCCATGCTGGCCACGCACTCGAGCACCCACGACAGCTCGAGATGCTGGTGGACATGGCTCTGCACGAACAGCGTGCACACCTCCGGGTCGAGGCCGGCGGCCATCAGCAGCGTCGCCGTCGCGAGTGTCTGGGCCCGCAGGTCAGCGGGATCGCGGGGCACGGTGAGGGCATGCAGGTCGACTACGCAGAAGAAGGACTCCTGGGTGTGCTGATCGTCGACCCAGCCCCGGACGGCACCCAGGTAGTTGCCGAGGTGGATGTCGCCCGTGGGTTGGATGCCGGACAGGACTCTGGCCATGGAGGGGATGGTATGCGGGGCGGGCGCACCCCCGGCCGGTATTCTCCGGTCCGTGTCGTACGCGGTCCACACCGAGATCTTCGAGGGGCCCTTTGACCTCCTGCTCCACCTCATCCTGAAGGACGAGGTGGATCTCTACGAAATCTCCCTCAGCGGCATCGTCGACGGCTTCCTCGCCCACCTCGACGGCCTGGTCGTCGCCCTCGACCTGGAGCTGACCACCGAGTTCCTCGTGATCGCGGCCACGCTCGTCGACCTGAAGGCCCGCCGGCTCCTGCCCGGCCCGGTCGACGTTGAGGTCGACGAGGAGCTTGCCCTTTTCGAGCAGCGCGACCTGCTGCTGGCCCGGCTCATCGAGGCCAAGACCTTCCGCGACGCCGGCAACGCCATCGAGCTCCTGGCCCAGGCGGCGAGCAGGTCCCTGCCCCGCACCGCCGGCCTCGAGGAGCGCTTCCTGGCCCTGGCCCCCGACCTGCTGGCCGGGATCACACCGGCCGACCTCCACGCCGCCTGGCTGCGGGTGACGTCGCCCGCCCCGCCGCCGCCCCGGGTCGTGCTCGATCACGTGGCCCCCATCCGGGTGAGCGTGGGCGAGGCGGTCGACGACCTTGTGGCCCGCCTCCCCGGCGCCGGCCTGATGACGTTCCGGGCCCTCACCGAGGGCATGATCGACCGCATGGAGGTGATCGTCCGGTTTCTCGCCGTTCTCGAGCTCTACAAGCAGGGCCTGATCGAGCTCGGCCAGGCCGTCACCTTCGGCGACCTCGAGGTGTCCTGGGTCGGCGACCCTGACTCGGTGTTCGCCGGGGTCGATTCCTACGATGGCTAGCCCCCCCTTCCGAACTGCCCCCCCCACCCGAACTGGTGACACGTGGTGTCGTATATCGCACCAGGTGTCACCAGTTGGGGGTGGGGGGCGGCGTGGCTAGCGAGGCGGCGCGCGCCGCGGAAGCGATCCTGATGGTGGCCGACGAGCCGGTCGAACCTCAGCTGCTCGCCCAGCTCCTGGAGGTCAGCCCGTCGAGGGTCGAAGAGCTGTGCGATGAGCTGGCGGCGACGTATGAGTCCGAGGACCGGGGCTTCGTGCTGGCCCGGGTGGCGGGGGGCTGGCGGTTCCAGAGCCATCCCGACCTGGCGCCCTACGTCGAACGCTTCGTGCTCGACGGCCAGCCGTCGCGCCTGTCGCCGGCGGCGCTGGAGACGCTGGCCATCGTCGCCTACAAGCAGCCCGTCTCCCGGGCCCAGGTGGCGGTGATCCGGGGCGTGAACGCCGACGCGGTCGTCCGCACCCTCTGCCAGCGGGGCTACGTGGAGGAGGTGGGGCGGGATCCCGGGCCGGGCCAGGCCGTCCTCTACGGCACGAGCCGGCTCTTCCTCGAGCGCCTGGGCGTCGACTCCCTGGCCGACCTGCCTCCCCTGGGCGATTTCGTGCCCGGGCCCGAGGTGGTGGAGGCCCTGGAGCGGGGGCTGGGCGCCGACGACACCTGATGCCCGAGATGCACGAGGGCGACAGGCTCCAGAAGGTGTTGGCCGCCGCCGGCCTGGGCAGCCGGCGGGTGTGCGAGATCCTGATCGACGAGGAGCGGGTCACGGTGAACGGCGAGGTGGCCATCCTCGGGCGCCGCGTCGACCCCGAGACCGACCGCATAGAGGTCGACGGCCTGCGGGTGCCGGTGCGGCCGGGGCTGGTCACCTACGTGCTGAACAAGCCGCGGGGCGTGGTCAGCACCGCCTCCGACCCTCAGGGCCGGCCGACGGTGGTCGAGCTGGTGCCGGCCGAGCCGCGCATTTTTCCGGTCGGTCGCCTCGACACCGACACCGAGGGCCTGATCCTGCTCACCAACGACGGAGATCTGGCCCACCGCCTGACCCACCCGTCCTTCGGCGTCGACAAGGAATACCTGGCCGAGGTGGACGGCAGTCCCACCCCCGCCGAGCTGCGCCGCCTGCGGGAGGGGGTGGAACTGGAGGATGGGAGGACGGCGCCGGCCAGAGCGTCGCTGGTGGCGCCCGGCGCCCTGCGCCTGGTCATCCACGAGGGCCGCAACCGCCAGGTCCGGCGCATGTGCGACGCCATCGGCCATCCCGTGCGCCGGCTGGTGCGGACCCGCATCGGCCCGCTGGCCGACCGCCGACTGAAGCCGGGGGAGTGGCGGGTGTTGGAGATGGACGAGGTGAGGGCCCTCGAGGCCGCCGCCCTGCCCCGAACTACATTCGAGGGGTGACCCCCGCCGTACGGGCCCTGCGAGGGGCGACCACCGTCGACGCCGACACCCCCGACCAGATCCACGAACGGGTGGGCGCCCTGGTAAAGGAGATGCTCGACCGCAATGCCGTCGACAAGGATGACCTGATCAGCGTCATCTTCACCGCCACCGACGATGTCACCTGCATGTTCCCGGCCGCCGCCGCCCGTGCCGTCGGTCTGGGCGACGTGCCGCTGCTGTGCGCCCGCGAGCTGGCCATCGTGGGCGGCACCGAGCGTTGCATCCGGGTGCTCATGCACCTCACCACCGAGCGCTCCCGGGCTGAGCTGCGCCACGTGTACCTGGCCGGCGCCGAGGGCCTGCGCGATGACCTCCCTGCCTGACCCCGCCCCCCGCCGCGCTGTCGTCATCGGGACCGGGTTGATCGGGGGCTCCATCGGTCTGGCGCTGCGCAAGCAGGGCTGGCACGTGACCGGCCGCGACCTCGACGTGGCCCGGGCGGCCCGGGCGCTGGACCAGGGCGCCCTCGACGCCGTGGGCGACGATCCCCACGCCGGCATCACCTTTGTCTGCACGCCGGTCTCCTCCATCGCCGCCGAGGTCCGTTCCGCCCTGGCCGGCGGGGGAGTGGTCACCGACGTCGGCGGCGTGAAGGGCCCGATCGTGGCCGCCGTCGACCATCCGATGTTCGTGGGCGGCCACCCGATGGCCGGCTCCGAGCAGGAGGGGATGGACGGCGCCGACCCCTGTCTGTTCGACGGAGCCACGTGGGTGCTCACGCCCACCGTCGCCACCGACGCCGAGGCCTACACGCTGGTGCGTTCCGTGGTCACCTCGCTGGGAGCCGACGTGGTGGCCCTCGCCCCGGAGCGCCACGACGAGCTGGTGGCCACCGTCTCCCACGTGCCCCACCTGGCCGCAGCCACGCTCATGGCCCTGGCCGCCGACGGCTCCACGGACCGGGGCCCGAGCGGCCCTTTGAGCGGGGGGCAGGGCCCGAGCGGACCCTTGAGCGGGGGACCGAGCCCGATGCTGCGCCTGGCGGCAGGCGGCTTCCGCGACATGACCCGCATCGCCGCCGGCCACCCTGGCATCTGGCCCGACATCTGCGCCGAGAACCGCGACGCCATCGTCGAGGCGCTCGACCGGCTGGTGGGCGCCCTGGCGACCATGCGCGACCTCGTCGTCCTCGGCGACCGCCCCGGCCTGCTCGCCGCCCTCGAGCGGGCCCGCTCGGCGCGTGTCAACCTTCCCACCCGGGTGGCGCATGACACCGAGCTCGTCGAGATGCGCGTCCCCGTGCCCGACCGCCCCGGTGTCCTGGCCGAGATCACCACGCTCCTGGGCGAGCTCGACGTGAACATCGAAGACCTGGAGATCGCCCACTCCGTCGAGGGCGAGCGGGGCGTGCTGGTGCTGGTCGTGCAGGCCGACGCGGCCGATGACACCCGGGCCGCCCTCGTCTCCCGTGGCTTCCATCCCACCCTGCGACCGCTGTCGTGATCACTCCCTCCGGTCTCCAGATCGACTCGGGAGCGGGCCGGTGACCACCTTCAACGTCACCGGCGGCCGGCCGCTGCGGGGCCGGATCACCGTGCCGGGCGACAAGTCCATCTCCCACCGGGCCCTGATCCTGGCCGCCCTGGCCGAGGGCACCTCGGTGGTGCGGGGCCTGTCTGACGGTGACGACGTGGCCCGCACCCGCTCCGCCATGGAGGCCATGGGGGCGACGTTCGCCGGCGAGAAGATCACCGGGGGGCGCAGCCGCCTGCACGAGCCGGCCGACGTCCTCGACATGGGCAACTCGGGCACCGGCATCCGCCTCCTCGCCGGCGTGTGCGCCGGCCTTCCGTGGCTGACCGTGCTCACCGGCGACGGTTCTATCCGCCGTCGGCCGATGCTTCGGGTGGCCGGTCCGCTGCGCCAGATGGGGGCGAGCATCGACGGCCGCGACGAGGGCCGACTCCCGCCCCTCGCCATCCGGGGCGGCGGCCTGCGCGGGATCGACTACGAGTTGCCCGTGCCCAGCGCCCAGGTGAAGTCGGCAGTCCTGCTGGCCGGACTGTCAGCCGCTGGCGAGACGGTGGTGCGCCAGCCGGTTGTTACCCGGACCCACACCGAGGAGATGCTTTCCGCGTGCGGCGTCCAGCTCGACGTGAGCACCGACGGGCTCGTGGTGCGGCTGCGCCCGTCGGCGCTGGAGCCCTTCGAGCTCGACGTCCCCGGCGACCCGTCGCAGGCCGCCTTCTGGATCGTCGCCGCCTGCATCGTTCCCGGTAGCGAGGTGATCGTCGACGATGTGTACATCGGCCCGGCCAGGAACGGCTTCCTCGACGTGCTGGGGCGAATGGGGGCCGACGTGGAACGGTTCGACGAGCGCTCCATCCGGGCCCGCTACTCGCCCGCGCTGCACGGGGCGGGCGTGGGAGGAGCCGAGTTGGCCGACGTCATCGACGAGATCCCCGCCCTCGCCATGGCCGCGTCCCAAGCGGACGGCCAGACCGTGTTCGCCGACGCCGACGAGTTGCGCATGAAGGAGAGCGACCGCATCGCCACCGTCACGAAAGGACTTGTCGCGCTCGGGGCGCGGGTCGAGCCGATGGCCGACGGGCTGGTGGTCCAGGGCCCGGCCCCACTGCACGGCGCCGCCGTCGACTCCTTCGGCGATCATCGCATCGCCATGGCACTGGCCGTCGCCGGCCTGGCCGCCGAGGGCACCACCACCATCGACGGCTGGGATGCGGTGGCCACCAGCTACCCGGGCTTCGAAACTGACCTGGAGCAGCTGTGCGGGTCGTAGCCGTTGACGGGCCGGTGGGCTCGGGTAAGTCCACCGTGGCCAAGGCGATGGCCGACCGGCTCGATCTTGCCTATCTCGAGTCCGGTGCGATGTACCGGGTCGTGGCGCTTGCCGCCCTGCGCCGGGGCGTCGATCCCGCCGCCGAAGGGTCGGCCGACGCCCTGACCACCCTGGCCGCCGAGGTCGACATGGAGCTGGGGGAGCGGGTGCTGATGGACGGGGTCGACGTCACCGACGACCTACGCAGCACCGAGGTCGGGCGGGCGGTGAGCGCAGTCGCCGCCACCGCCGGCGTACGCACGGAGCTCGTCCGCCGTCAGCGCGAGTGGGTCGAAGAGCACGGCGGAGCGGTCGTCGAGGGCCGCGACATCGGCAGCGTGGTCTTCCCCGACGCCGAGCTCAAGGTGTTCCTCACCGCCAGCATGGCG
This sequence comes from Acidimicrobiales bacterium, assembly GCA_038214685.1. GTDB lineage: Bacteria > Actinomycetota > Acidimicrobiia > Acidimicrobiales > AC-14 > CADCTB01. Next base: position 1,811 of record JBBQRO010000052.1, on the reverse strand, counting down.
GAACGGGCCCGCCGCCGGTCGCTCGACGAGACGCCTGACGACCTGGCCCGCCGCGACCTGCTCGACTCCACCCGGGCAGTGTCGCCGCTCGTCGTTCCCCAGGGTGCGGTGGTGGTCGACACCACGGCCCGGCCGATCGACGAGGTGGTCGACGAGATCGTGGGCCTGCTGTCCCGGGGCGCCGGTTGATCGCCTACGGCATCGTCCGGTTCCTGATCTGGCTGGTGGCCAAGCTGTTCTGGCGGATCAGCTTCGAGGGCCTGGACAACGTGCCGACGTCCGGGCCGTTCGTGCTCGCGCCGATCCATCGCTCGTTCATCGACTTCGGCCTGGTCTCGGGCGTCACCCGCCGGCCCATGGGCTACATGGGCAAGCAGTCGCTGTGGACGTCGAAGGCGCTCGGCGCCTTCATGTCCAGGCTGGGTGCCTATCCGGTGAACCGGGGAGCACCCGACCGCGCCGCCCTGCGCCGGACCCTCGCCATCCTCGAGAGCGGCAAGCCGCTCGTCCTCTTCCCAGAGGGCACCCGGCGGGCCGGGCCGGTCATCGAGCACCTGCACGAAGGGGCGTCGTTCGTGGCCTCTCGCGCCGGTGTGCCCCTGGTCCCCGTCGGGATCGGCGGGTCTGAGCGGGCCCTGCCCAAGGGCAAGGGATTGCCACGCCCGGTCAGGATCCACGTGGTCGTCGGCCCGCCGATCATGCCTCCTCCCATCGCCGAGGACGCCCGGCACCCGTCCCGGCGGGCGGTCAAGGAGCTGACCGTGCAGCTCCAGGGGGTCCTCCAGGACCTCTTCGACCGGGCCCAGCGGACTGCCGGCGTCGAGGTGCCTGTCAACCGATCGCCCGGTCCGGACGTGTAAGTAGGTGTGATCGAGCACGTTTCCTCGAGCAGGCTCGTCGGGACCGCCGGCCCCAGCGCCCGGACCGAGCCCGACAACGGATTCGAGGAAGCCTTCGACGAGCTCTTCCCCCGAGCGGTGCGCCTGGTTCTCAGCGCCGGCTTGCTCAACCTGGCGCCCCGCCAGCGCCAAGCCGTCGCCCTGCGCTACCTCGGCGGGTTGTCCGACCGTGAGGTGGCCCAGGCCCTGGGCATCTCCCTCGGCAGCGTCAAGACGCACATCCATCGGGGCCTGAACGCCCTCCGCGCCCGCTTGGGCGCCAGCCTGGAAGAGGTGGTCCCCATTGCCCTGGACTGAATCCCGATCGCGCGACGAATGTCTGGCCGAGGTGAAGCGACGGGGCGGGCGGATACGACGCCGGCTCCGGCTGGTCGCGTTCGGCCTCGGCGCCCTGGCCCTCGTGCTGCCGGTGGCCGCCCTGGTGGCTTTCACCGGCGAACCCGATCGCCAGGTCCGGCTGACCGTCGCCGGGCCGGTGCCGGCGCCGACCGATGCCTCGCGGCCCGAGGTGATGGCTCCCGCCACCGGGGCCGGCGCCTCGACGGCCCCTGCCCCGCAGGGTCCGGCGCCCACCACCGCGCCGCCGACGACGGCCGAGCTGCACGGGCGCGTTGCCACGATCAACGGAAGGGCGGAGCCCGTGTCGCCCACCAGCCGGGTGCCCGCCGACGACCCAGTCATTCCCACGCCGCCGGCCTCGACCCCGCCGACCGGAGGCCAGAGCAGGCCCGCCCCGGGTGCCCCCGCCACCACGGTGGTGACTGCCCCGGACCCGCAGGCCACCCCCGCCTGCGCCACCGACGGGGTCAGGGTTGTCGTGGCGACGGAGCAGTCGAGCTACGCCCCGGGTCAGACGGTCCGCTGGACGTCCACCCTGGAGAACCGCTCGACCGTCACCTGCCTGCTCCCGTC
>JBBQRO010000051.1:0-21447 GCA_038214685.1 Acidimicrobiales bacterium | reverse complement strand
GCCGGCGCGCAGCTCGCCGATCGTGATCACCGAGAGGCCGATCTCGTCTGGGAGTGCATCGTGGTCCAGTGGTCGCCCGGACTCGCGGGCGACGAACACCGTCGTGTCGGCCAAGCCCCGGGTCATGGCAGCGGCAGGTCGTCAGTGGTGTCCGGTGCAAGGCTGCGTAGCTCGGTGGCAAGCGCGGCATCGGCTTGGTGGGACTGGATGCGGCGCACGAACTCGGCTCGTGCCAACCAGCGAGGGCGTCTCGTCGCCGGCGTGAGCACTGCCACCGGGCGGCCGTCGACGGTGATGGTGACCGGTTCCCCGGCTTCGACGCGGGCGAGCAACGCCCTGGTGTTGTTGCGAAGCTCCCGGGAGGCGATCTCCGACATGCGACGATCGTAGCGTGTGTGCGACACAGAGGAGATGGGGGGGGATAGTCGTCGCCCGGTCCCGTGTAAGTGCGTTGTGCCGGTATTGACGGCTCCCCTGGAGTGATGGACCATGCCCACCGGTCACGCCCGGTGACCGGATGGGGGTCAGCGTCGAATCATGGGTCGTCTACGTGGAAGCCGGGGATCGATCGGCGTCGGAGGTCCGATAGCGGCGCTGGTGGCGCTGGCCATGCTCGTGATGGCCGGCGGGGCCAATGCCGAGCGGCTGGCCGAACCGGTGGTGACGCCCTCGCAACAGGTGACGAAGGAGATCCGTCCCGGGCGGGGCTACACCAACAGCCATATCCGGGTGCATCCGAAGGACTCGAACATCATGGTGATCGCCCACGCCGACTTCACCGCCACCACCTGTCTGATCCACGTCAGTCGCGATGCCGGGCGTACCTGGGCGCCGGCGCCGGCCAAGCCCGTGCCGCCCCAGTACGAGTCGTGCACCCGACCCGCCTTCGGGGCTTTTATGGACGCCGACTTCGGGGCCGACGGCACCTTCTACTACGCCACCACCGGCGGCGACAACGCAGGCGGTCGCGGCCCCACGGACGGCTACGTGGCCCGTACCACCGACCTGGGGGAGACGTGGCAGTTCTCGGTGGCGGCCAAGCCCGTCGAGCGGGAGTTCACCCGGTTCGACGGCACCAAGGTGATGGCCCTCGAGCGGTTCAACTACGCCCGCGTGGCCACCCACCCCACCGACCCGAAGCGCCTCTCCGTGGGCTTCGTGGTCTCGACCGCCGATGCCCTCACACCCGCTCCACCGGTGCGCAGCGTGGTCTCTGTGTCCACCGACGGTGGCATCACCTGGTCCAAGCCCCAGGACACCGTCGAGCAGAGCATTCCCCGCGACCAGTTGGCGGGCTCCGACGCCCCGGCCATGGCAATCGGCACCGACGGGGCCATTTACGCCTTCACCAAGGAGCGGTCACCCGGAGGCGGGATCACCCTTCCGACCCAGCCCAGCAACCCCACGCCGCTGGGCGAGCCGGCCCAGTGCCAGGCGGCCTCGGCCAACCCGGCCATCCAGCCGTTGATCCCCAACCCCACCGGCGAGCCGCCCAAGGCCAACGAACCGGGCTCAGGCACCCGTCTGGTCTTCTCGAAGTCGACCGACGACGGCAAGACGTGGAAGGCCACCACGATCGACGACGGCGGCCTGGCCTGCGGCGGGTGCCTGACCATCCCGGAGACGGTCATCGACCACAAGACCGGCGCCATCTACGTGGCGTTCGAGCTTAGCGAGTCGTCGCTGCCGGACCCCCGTGACAATCGCGACATCTTCTTCATGGCCTCCACCGACGGGGGCGCCACGTGGAGCAAGCGGCTGAAGGTGAACGATGACAACGACCCGAACCGGATGCCGGGCTACGACCAGTTCATCCCAGGTATCAGCGTGGCCCCCAACGGGCGTGTTGACATCGCCTGGTACGACATGCGGACCGACGGCCTGTACAACCCGAACGGCCGGGGTGACACGCGCCGTCGCGACCAGACGTGCTGGGACGTCTTCATGGCTTCGTCCGTCGACGGAGGCCGCACCTTCGGGAAGAACGTGCGGGTCAGCGACCGGACCATGAACCAGAACTCCGGCTTCGCCCTCAACCCGTCCAACGACCTGCGGGCTGCCATCGGCGTGGTGTCCACGGACACCACGACACACGTGAGTTGGGCCGACTCCCGCAACGGCACCTTCGAACTGCCTACGGAGGACACCTACACCGCCATGGTGATCCACGAGGAAGAGCTGGTGGGCGACGACGGCGGACTCGACCTGACGTCGGTGCTCCTCGGGTCGGCCGTGGGGTTGCTGGTGGCCGGGCTCGCGGTGTTCGCCGTGTCCCGCCGCCGCTCCAACGTCGCCGCTGCGTAGGCGGCCATGACGGCCCTCGGGGGGAAGCGCGGCGGGTGAGCGCCGAGTAGGAGTCGCTCGGCGGCCGGCGAAGCTAGGTTGGCCGGGTGAAGCTCCCGCTGACCGGTGACCCCGAAGCCGACCAGCTCCTCGAGGACGATCCGCTCGCCCTGCTGGTCGGGATGCTGCTCGACCAGCAGGTGCCCATGGAGAAGGCCTTCCGGGGCCCGTACGACCTGAAGGAGCGCATGGGCGGGCGCCTGGATGCCGCCGAGATCGCCTCGATGGACGGCGAGGCGATGGCGGTGATCTTCCGGGGCCCGCCGGCGCTGCACCGGTACCCGGGCTCGATGGCCGGCCGCACCCAGGACATGTGCCGGATGCTGATGGAGCGCTACAACGGCGACGCGGCCTCGGTGTGGGCGGGGGCGGCCACCGGCCAGGAGCTCTGGGCCAACCTGAAGGCCCTGCCCGGCTTCGGCGACCAGAAGGCCCGTATCTTCACCGCCCTGCTGGCCAAGCGCCTGGGGGTCACCCCTCCCGGTTGGGAAGAAGTGGCCGGGCCCTACGGTCGCCCGGGCCACTTCTCGGTGGCCGACATCGACGGGCCCGGGGCCCTGGCCGCAGTGCGTCAGCACAAGAAGGCCATGAAAGAGGCAGCCAAGGCGGCCAGGGTGAACGCGGCATCGTGAAGGTGATCGCCAACGGCGATCCGGTCGAGCTGGTCGACGGGTCGACGGTCGACGGCCTCCTCGTGGCTCTGGGCCTGGGCGGCAAGTGGGTGGTCGTCGAGCGCAACCGGGAGCCGGTGGCCCGAGCTGATCTGGCCACCACCGTGCTCGCCGACGGCGACCGGATCGAGCTGGTCCGGGCCGTGGCCGGCGGGTGACACCAAACCTCGCCGATCGGAGGCTCTACCTCTGCACCGCCGACCGGCCCGACCTGGCTGGGTTCCTCGCCGCCTGCATCGCCGGCGGGGTCGACGTGGTCCAGCTCCGGGACAAGCACCTCGACGCCCGGCCGTTGCTGGCCCGGGCCCGGGAGGCGGCGGCGGTGTGCAGGGACCTCGGGGTGCCGTTCGTGCTCAACGACCGCCCCGATCTGGCCCTCGACTGCGGCGCCGACGGCGTCCACGTGGGCCAGGACGACGCCCCGCCGGCGCTGGCCCGAGCCATCCTCGGCCCCGATGTGATCGTCGGCCTGTCGACCCACGCCCCGGCCGAGCTCGACGCCTCGGCCCCCGAACCGGTCGACTACGTGTCGGTCGGGCCGGTGGCGGCCACCCCCACAAAGCCCGGACGGCCGGGCACCGGGCTCGATTACCTGCGCCACGCCGCGACCACCGCCACCCGGCCCTGGTTCGTGACCGGCGGGGTCACCCCCGGCACCCTGCCGGCCATGCTCGACGCCGGTGCCCGCCGCTTCGTGGTCGTCCGCTGGCTGACCGAGGCCCCCGACCCGGCGGCGACGGCCCGCGCCCTGCGACGGGTGATCGACGAGGTCCCTCTTCGCTGAACTCGGCAGCCAGTTCGGCGGTTAGGCCTGGTCGGGCATGGTGTGGCGCTCCATCCATCCCAGGATGATGGCGATGGCCCGGGGGTCGTGGCGGAGGCGGTGCCCGGCCTCGGACAGCACCCGCAGCTCGACGGCATCACCGGCGGCGTCGGTGAGTACCCGGGCGTCGTCCAAGGGTACGACGACGTCGTCGGCGCCGTGGACGAGCAGGACGGGCCGGGGCGGGATCTTGGCAATGAGGGCGGTGGGACGGATCTCCCTGAGCTCGCGGGCCCACGACTCGAAGTCGGCCGGGAAGTCGGCGTGGCCGATCACGCCGATGGAGCGGGCGTGGGCGAGGAGGGCCTCAGGGTGGCGCGCCCAGTCGGCGAAGTCGGCCCGGGCCGAGAAGGCGGCCACGCCTCTCACCCGTTCGTCCTCGCCGGCCTCGCACAGGGCGAGCGCCCCGCCCGTGCCTGAGCCGGCCAGCCACACGTCGGACACGCCGCCGGCGGCGAGGAGGTGATCGATGGCGGCGCGGAGGTCGTCGAGCCAGCCGGCCAGGGAGAAGTCGCCCTCGGAGGTGCCCGTGCCCCGGAAGTTGAAGGTGAGCACCACCCAGCCGGTGTCGGCGGCCAGCCGCTCGGCCAGTTGGGGATAGGTCTGGCCCGAGGTCGCCGCGCCTCCGGGGCCGGCGGGGAAACCGTGGCAGAAGACCAGGCCGGGCGCGAGTGTGGTGGCCGTGGCCTCGGGCCGGGCCAGGTAGCCCGACAGCCGAAGGCCGCCGGACTCGATCGCGCACTGCATTGACGTTCACCTCCGACCGGTCCCAGCGCGACAAGGGGGCGCCAGGCGCCCCCTTGTCTTGCTACGAGATGCTGGAAAGGAAAAACTTGGGGAGACGGACTGCACCGGGAGGGACCAGTTCCCGGACGTTTCCTCCGAGCGGTGACGGCGGGATCTCCGCCTACCCGGTCCAGCTGCCAGTTAGCGGGCAGCCACCTCCGAGGTCCCAAAACTACATTCGTTCAGGTGGACCACCTCCTTTCTTCGGTAATCCAATCAAACCACAAATCGCACTCGGGATGACAGCAGTTTCAGAGCTCCGGGCCCCGCTCCTCGACCGGGCCGACGGCACCGATGTCCTCGAGGTAGCCCATCTGGGCATCCAGTACCGCGTGGATCTGCAACGGGGTGTATGGCGAGCCGGCGGCGTCGGCCTTCATGAGCACGAAGTCCACGGTTTCCGCCCCGCTCACCACCACCGGATGGTCGGCGTCCGCAGTGTGCCCGTTGGACGAGACACCCTTGATCCGAAAGAACTCGAGGTGCCAGTTGAGGATGCGGCGGACATCGTCGGGCGAGAGGATTGCCGCCACCTCGGGACCGACGTGGTCGCACACCCAGGACACGGCATCCTCGAACTCGAAGACCCGGCCCGGGGCCCTGGTGGCCAGGCGACGGGCCTCCCGGCCGACCACGACGGCGGCGATTGCGAAGATGGCAGCGACGGCGAGAACGCCGAGGAAGAGCCCCATGATGGCCGAGGGTAGCGGGGTGCGGCCTACACCCCGAGGTGACGGGCCAGCTTCTCGCGGTGATGGCGGGGGTCGCCGAAGAGCTGGAACGACGACCTGGCCCGTTTGAAGTACAGCTGCGCATCGTGGTCCCACGTGAAGCCCAGGCCGCCATGGACGTGCAGGCCGTCGGTGGCCACCCGCACGTAGGCCTCCGAGCAGCTCGACTTGGCCACGGCCGCCGCCGCCGGCAGTTCCTCATCGGCGCGTGATGCGGCGACTGCTGCGTAGAACGCCGCCCCCCGGGCCGACTCCAGTTCGAGCAGCATCTCTGCGCAGAGGTGCTTGACGGCCTGGAAGCTGCCGATCGGTCGCCCGAACTGCACCCGGGTGCGGGCGTGGTCGAGCGCCATCTCCAGCGCCCGCTCGGCCCCGCCCACCTGCTCGGCGGCCAGGGCCACCACCGACAGGTGCATCGCCTTCTCCAGCGACTCGTCGAGGAGCCGAGCGGGCGTGGCCGAGAGCCGGATCCGAGCCTGGCGCCGGGTCGGGTCCACCGTGGCCAGCGGGGCGCAGTCCATGCCGGCGGCGTCGGCGTCCACCAGGAAGAGGGCGACATGGTCGCCGTCGCCCCGACGGGCTGCGACCACCAGCACGTCGGCGGCGCAGCCGTCCACCACGTAGCACTTCTCGCCCTCCAACCGCCATCCGCCGCCGGGCGACCGCAGGGCCCGGGTCTCGACGCCGATTGCGTCCCAGCGTCCACCGTCCTCGGCGACGGCGAGGGTAGCGGTGCAGACGCCGCCGGCCACGGCCGCCTGCACCTCCTCGGGCAGCCAGGGCGCAGCGGTCACGGTGGCCAGGTACGGGGCGCACAGGAGGACTCGCCCGGTTTCCTGCAGGACGACGCACTGCTCCACCCAACCCAGCCCGGCGCCGCCGACCTCGGTGGGAAGGTGAAGGCCCTGGAGGTCGTGTTCGGCGGCCATGCGCAGCCACGCGTCGGCGTCGTAGCTCGGCTCGCTCTCCATGAGCCGGCGCACCTCGGCGGGCGGCGACACCTCGGCGAGCAGCGATCGCACCCTGGCCCGCAGCCGCTCCTGGGCGACGGTGGGGCCGAAGTGCACGGGGGGCATACTCGCGTCCATGGCGCTGCATTACGAAGACGATCGGGTCCAGATCACCAGGGTGGTGGTCGGGCCCATGGTGAACAACGTGTTCTTCGTCCGCTGCGTCGAGACCGGGGCCTCGGTCCTGGTGGACGCGGCCGACGAGCCCGAGGTGCTCCTCCCGCTGTGCGAGGAGCTGCAGGTCGGCGACGTGCTCACCACCCACGCCCACCGGGACCACGTCCAGGCCGTGCCCGCTGTACGCGCCGCCGGCCACCGGGTGGGCGTGGCCCAGGCCGACGCCCGGCTGATGCCCGCCTACGACTTCGAGATTCCCGACGAGGCGGTGATCGAGGTCGGCCGCCTCCGCCTCCACGCCCTGCACACACCCGGCCACACCCCCGGGTCCACCTGCTTCAGGATCGAGGGGTCCCCGGTGCTCCTTTCGGGCGACACGCTCTTTCCCGGCGGTCCGGGCAACGTCCGAGGCAATCGGGTCAACTTCGTCACCATCATTCGCTCAATCCAGCAGCGCCTCTACATCCTGCCCGACGACACCGTTGTCCTCCCCGGCCACGGTGCCGACACCACCATCGGCGCCGAGCGCCCTCACCTGCAGGAGTGGATCGACCGCGGTTGGTGAGCGACCGGTTGAAGGTCAGGCCGTGAAGGGGTCTCGGGGCGAGTGGAGCAGCTCGATTCCGGCGCCGAGGCCCTCGGCGTGCATGCCGTGGCGGTCGACCTCGACGGTGACCCGGCGGCCGGCGAGGGGGATTCGGTCGACCCGGAGGCGGGTGATCGCCGGCGGCAGGACGGGGTCGATCCAGACCTTGCCGTGGGGCACCCAGGGGTCGAGGCGCAGGATGCTGCGCAGGAACATCAGTGGCGACGCCGCCGCCCACGCCTGGGGCGAGCACGACGACGGGTAGCTCACCGGGAAGGGCACCTCGTCGCGGCCGAGGCCCCCGAACAGCTCTGGGAGGCGGCCGCCGAAGTGGGTGGCGGCGTCGAGGAGCCCCATGATCACCCGCTGGGCTTCCTCGACGAACCCGTAGCGGGTCAGCCCCGCGGCGATGATGGCGTTGTCGTGGGGCCAGACCGACCCGACGTGGTAGCTGACCGGGTTGTAGCCGGTCATGTCCGAGCTCAGGGTCCGGATGCCCCAGCCGCTGAACATCTCCGGTGACAGCAGCCGGTCGGCGACGGCCTGGGCCTTGTCCCGGTCGACGATGCCGGTCCAGAGGCAGTGGCCGATGTTGGAGCCCAGGGCATCGATGGGCTTCTTGTCGGCATCGAGGCCCATGGCGAACCAACCGACATCCTCCAGCCAGAAGTCGCGGTTGAACGCGGTCTTCAGCGCCGCCGCCTTGGCCCGGTAGCGGGCCGCGGTGGCCGGATCGTGGAGCTCGTCGGCAAAGTGGGCGCGGGCCAAATAGGCGCCGTAGACGTAGCCCTGGACCTCACACAGGGCGATGGGGGCCCGGGCCAGGCGACCGTCGGCGAAGCGGATGGCGTCCCAGGAGTCCTTCCAACCCTGGTTGCCCAGGCCCTTGTCGGACGAGCGCTGGTACTCCACGTAGCCGTCGCCGTCCCGGTCCCCGTAGTCCTCGATCCATGCCATGGCCCGGTCGGCCGCCGGCAGCAGGCTGTCGACCACGTCGGCCCCCAGGCCCCAACGCCGTAGCTCGCCGAGGAGCATGACGAACAGCGGCGTGGCATCGGCGGTGCCGTAGTAGACCGTGCCGCCGCCGAGGGAGAGCGACGACGCCTCGCCGAAGCGCATCTCATGCAGGATGCGGCCCGGTTCCTCGTCGTTGCGTGCATCGACCTTGGTGCCCTGGAAGCGGGCCAGGGTCTGCAGGACGTCCTGGGCCAGGGTGGGGTCGACGATGAGGGCCATCCACGACGTCAGCAGCGAGTCGCGCCCGAAAAGGGTCATGAACCACGGCGCGCCGGCGGCCAGGACCGCCCGCTCGGGGTAGTCGGGGTCGAAGATGCGCAGGGCGCCGAGGTCCTCGGCCCCCTTGGCGACCGCCTGCTGGAAGGCCTCGTTGTCGGTCTCCACCGCCGGTACGGCCTGGCGCCACTGGTCGAGGCGCCGGTGGGGGGTGGACCGCTCCACCGGCTCACCACAGAGGTAGCGGGGCTCGATGTCGTCGCCGTCGATGATCGGCGTGAACTGCAGGCAGGTGCTCCAGTGGCCCCGGGCGGGGACGACGGTCTCCCATGACGCGGTGTCGGACACGAACTGGGCCGGCTCGCTGGAGGTGATGCGTAGCCCCCGCCGGCTGCTGCCCTTGCGGTAAGAGAACACCAGCCCGTCCTGGGTGGACGCCAGCTGGATCTGGCCCTCGGGACGAGCCCGGCCCTCCTTGACCGCGAACAGGTTGGCGAAGTCGGCCGAGAACCGCAGCTGCACGGAGCAGTACGCCGGCTCCTCGCCGTAGTTGCGCACGACCAGGTCCTCGCGCATCCCCCGGCCGACGAAGCGGTAGCGCAGGATCATCAAGGTGCTGTCGGCCCTGCCGACGACGGGCTGGGTACGCAGGACGAAGGTCGCCGAGAAGGGGGCGGTGCGCTCGGCCGCCAGGACCTCGGGGCGCAGGCCGTTGATGTGCAGGTCGAGGCCGGACACGAAGCGGGTGTCGCGGAAGAACAGCCCCTGGGGGCTGCCAGGAGAGACGTCGCCGTCCCGGCTGGAGATGCAGAAGGCCGAGCCTTCCACCAGGGTGACGACGCCCTCGGGGGCGTCGATGGGTTCGTCGCCGGCGACGTTCCAGGGCTCGGCCATGAACCCGGCAGGCTACCTGCGCCCGGTAGGTTCTTGACCGGTGCGCCGCCTCTGCAGCCTCGTGGCGGTCGTGTTGACGCTCACGGCGGCGTGTTCCACTCCGCCCACCGATGGCGCGGCGCCTGTCCCGCCCCTCACGGCGGAGGCCACCACCACCACGCTGGCCCCGACGACCACCACAGTGCCCGTGCCGGCCGACGTGGCCGACCTGGCCACCACCACCACCATGACCGAGCGGGCCCGGCGGGCCTTCCTCGCCGCCAGCCCGGCCATCGAGGATCCCGTCACCTTCGCCGGCAACTGCGGTGTCGACCAGGTGTCCGCGGCCGCTGGCGAGACCCGCACCCACACCCAGGGGTGCTACGCGCGCGGCCGCATCCACCTCCTGGCGCCGGAGCGGGCCGAGGCGCGCGGCCTGCTCTACGTGGTCGCCGCCCACGAGCTCCTGCATGCGGTGTACGCCTCGCTGGGCGCGATCGACCGCACCCGGATCGATGCCGAGCTGGAGGCGGCCCGGGCCGGAAACGAGCGCTTGGAGGAGCGCCTGAAGCCTTACGGGGCGGGCCCCACCCTGACCAACGAGATCCATTCCATCCTCGGGTCGGAGTTCGATGGCCTGTCACCCACGCTCGAGGCCCACTACGCCCAGTTCTTCGCCGACCGGTCCTCGGTGGTCGCCGTCCGCCAGCGCACCCTCGGGAGCCGGGAGGACGAGATCCGCCGGCTCAAGGCCGACATCGATGACCTCGACACCCGCATCACCACCCTCAAGGGCACCCAGGAGCAGCTGCGGGACCGGGGCGACTTCCGCGGCTACAACGACAACGTGGCGGTGATCAACGGGCTGATCACCCGCTACAACGCCCAAGTCGACGCCCTGAACGTTCGGATCGAGGAGTACAACGACCTGTTGGGCGGATAAGTCGCCGGTGGTCCAGAGTTTCTCCTACGGCCGTAGTGCTAATCTTGAGCGGTGAGCGCCTCCCCTCTGTTCGAGATCCAGGGACTGCACGTCGAGGTCGACGGCAAGGAGATCCTCAAGGGGGTGGACCTCACCATCCTCCCCGGCCAGGTGGCCGCCCTCATGGGCCCCAACGGCTCGGGCAAGTCCACCCTGGCCAACACTTTGCTGGCCCATCCCGACTACCGGGTGACCGCCGGGCGCATCCTGTTCAAGGGCGAGGACATCACGTCGTGGCCCACCGACGTGCGGGGCAAGTCGGGGCTGTTCCTGGCTTTCCAGTATCCGGAAGAGATTCCCGGCGTCTCGGTCATCCAGTTCCTGCGCCAGGCCCTGTCGGCCCGCAAGGGCATCGACCTGTCGATTCTGGAGCTGCGCCTGGCCATCATGAGCTGGATGGACCGGCTGGGCATCGACCCCACCTTCGGCGACCGGTACCTGAACGAGGGTTTCTCCGGCGGGGAGAAGAAGCGCAACGAGGTGCTGCAGATGGCCATCCTCGAGCCCGAGTTCGCCGTGCTCGACGAGACCGACTCGGGGCTCGACATCGACGCCCTCAAGGTGGTGTCCAAAGGCGTGCAGGAGGTGCGGACCGACCGCCCCGACCTGGGCGTGCTGGTCATCACCCACTACCAGCGCATCCTCCAGTACCTGGAGCCCGACGTGGTCCACATCCTGGTCGACGGTCGCATCGTGGCCAGCGGCGGGATGGACCTGGCCGACCGCCTGGAGAGGGAAGGCTACGAGGGTTGGCGCGCGCCTGACACGGCGCCGGCATGACCCTCGACGTCGCCTCCGTCAAGAAGGACTTTCCGATCCTGGAGCGCGACATGGGCGGGCACCGGCTGGTGTTCCTCGACTCCGCGGCCAGCTCCCAGAAGCCCAGGCCCGTGCTCGACGCCATGGACCACTACTACGAGACCTCCCACGCCAACGTGCACCGCGGGGTGTACGCCATCGCCGAGGAGGCCACCCACGCCTACGAGGCGGCCCGGTCGAAGGTGGCCAGCTTTATCGGCGCCCCGTCGTCACGGGGCGTGGTCTTCACGAAGAACGCCACCGAGGCCATCAACCTGGTCGCCCACTCCTACGGCCGTTCCCTCCTCCCGGCCGGCAAGGCCGTGTTGCTCACCGAGATGGAGCACCACGCCAACCTGGTGCCCTGGCTCATGCTGCGCGAGGAGCGGGGCACCGAGCTGCGCTTTCTCGCCATCGACGACCACGGCCGGCTGGTGCTCGATGATCTCGACCGCCAGCTCGACGGTGTCGGCCTTGTCTCCCTGACGGCCATGTCCAACGTGCTCGGCACATTGAACCCGGTTGCCGAGATCGCCGCCGCCGCCCACGCCGCCGGCGCCGTCGTCCTGGTCGACGCGGCGCAGTCCGTTCCCCACGCCGTCACCGATGTGGCTGCCATGGGCTGCGACTTCCTGGCCTTCTCGGCTCACAAGATGTGCGGGCCTACCGGCATCGGCGTCCTGTGGGGCCGCGAGGAGCTGCTGGAAGCGATGCCGGCCTTCCTCGGCGGGGGTGAGATGATCCGCGACGTGCGCCTCGATGGTTGGACCCCCAACGAGATCCCCTGGAAGTTCGAGGCCGGTACGCCGCCCATCGCTGAGGCGGTGGGGCTCGGTGCGGCGGTCGACTACCTGACCGACCTGGGCATGGATGCCGTGCGAGACCACGAGGTGGCCATCACCACCCATGCCCTGTCGACGCTGGCCGAGCGCCACGGCGACGACCTGCGCATCTTCGGCCCGCCCGACCCCCACGACAGGGGAGGGGTGCTGTCGTTCACCTACCGAAACATCCACCCTCACGACCTGTCCCAGGTGCTCGACAGCGCCGGCGTGTGCATCCGGGCCGGCCACCACTGCGCCCGGCCCCTGATGCGCCGCCTCGGCGTGCCGGCCACGTCCCGGGCGTCGTTCTACGTGTACAACGACGAGGCCGACGTCGACGCTCTCTCCGACGGCCTTCTCGCCGCCGCCGACCTGTTCTCGATCTGACAATGGCCGGCCTCGAAGATCTGTACCGGGAGATCATCCTCGACCACTACCGCAGCCCGCGGAACCGGGGCGACCTCCCCACGCCGCCCGCCCACCGGGTCGAGGGCTTCAACCCACTCTGCGGCGACGAGGTGATCCTCTACGTCGACATTGACGACTCCGGGCGGGTGACCGACATCAAGGTCGACGGCCAGGGCTGCTCGATCAGCCAGTCCTCCGCGTCGATGATGACCGCCGCGGTCAAAGGCCGCACCGAGGTGGAGATCCGGGAGCTGATCAGGGCGTTCAAGGCCATGATGTCGATCCACGAACGGGGCCTCGACGGCGATGCCAACGGGGAGGCCGGCCCGGTGGCGCCTGACCCGTCGGTGGACATGGGCGAGCTCGAGGCCTTGCGCGGGGTGGTGAAGTTCCCGGTGCGGATCAAGTGCGCCACCCTGTCGTGGAACACCCTGGTCCAAGCCTTCGACGAGGCCAGTTTGGAAGCGACGCTCGACTAGGTTCGTCCCTATGCGACGACTGGTTGGAAGCATGGGACTGGTGGCCCTCCTCGGTCTCGCCGGGTGCGGTGGTGGGTCCGACGACGATGCCGCCCCGGCCAGCACCATCGCCTCGCCTCCCACCACCACCGCCGTCGTCGGCAACGACCAGGCGGGCACGCCGTTCTGCCAGCTGTACCGCACCTACGCCGAGAAGTTCTCCAGCCTGCTGGCCGCGGCCAACGACCCGGTCAGGCTGCGGGCGGCCACCACCGACGCCGAGGCAGCCATCCGCCAGGCCCAAGCCACCGCGCCGGCCGAGATCAAGGCCGACGTCGCCGTGGTGGCCACCGGCGCCGGCCAGGCCCTGACCGCCCTGCAGAAGAACAACTTCGACCTGAGCCGCACCCCGGAGGCCCTGACCAGGCTCCAGGAGCCCGCATTCCAGACGTCGGTCGCCAAGCTGGGCACCTACGCCCGGGCCCACTGCGGCGTCGCCTGAGGCGCCCCGGGTGAACGGGGACCACCTTCGCTCGCTCCTGGCGTCGGACCAGACCGTGCTCATGCCCGGCGTGTGGGACGCGCTGTCGTCCCGTCTGGCCAGCGATGCCGGCTTCGAGGTCCTCTTCCTCTCCGGGTTCGCCACTGCGGCGACCCTGCTCGGCCTCCCCGACTTCGGCTACCTCACCCAGGCCGAGATGGCCGAGGTGGCGCAGCGGGTGTGCCGCACGGTTGGCGGGTGCGCGGTGGTCGTCGACGGCGACACCGGTGGCGGGAACGCCCTCAACACCGTCCGCACCGTCGAGCTCTTCGAGGCCGCGGGCGCGGCCGGCATCTTCCTCGAGGACCAGGTGTGGCCCAAGAAGTGCGGGCACATGGCGGGCAAGCGGGTCGTGCCCCGGGAGGACTGGCTGGGCAAGCTGCAGGCCGCCCTCGACCATCGCTGGAAGCTGTTCGTGGTGGCCCGTACCGACGCCCGGGCCGCCCTGGGCCTCGACGAGGCGATCCTCCGGGCTCGGATGGCCGCCGAACTGGGCGTCGACGCGGTGTTCGTGGAGGCGCCCGAGTCCATCGAGGAGATGCAGGCGGTGGCCGACGCTCTCCCGGGCGTCGTGCTGGTGGCCAACATGATCGAGGCGGGCCGCACACCGCTGATGACGCCCGCCGAGCTGCACGGCTTGGGCTACGACCTCATCGTGTCGCCGCTGTCGGGGCTGTTCGCCATGACCAAGGCGGCCGGGAACGCCTACCAGGTCCTGGCCGACCAGGGCACCTTGCGCAACCACCTTGACCTGGTCACCAGCTTCGACGAGTTCAACCGCGTCGTCGACCTGGAGGGCCACTACCGGCTGGAGGCCAGGTACCAGCCACCGGAGTGAGCGGCCCGGACCGATGGATGGCGGAGGGGGCCTGGTGAGCGGCTGGGGGCGGCTGCTGTCGCTCGACTCGCTTCGACCGCTGCGCCACCGCGACTTCGCCCTGGTCTGGAGCGCGGCCCTCGTCTCCAACATCGGGTCGTGGTTGCAGACCATTGCCGTGGGCGTCCTGGTCACCGAGCTGACCGGCCAGGCCCGGTGGACGGGCCTGGTGGCTGCGGCGGCGTTCGTACCCATCGGCGTGCTGTCGCCGGTGGGTGGGGCCATCGCCGACAAGGTCGACCGTCGCCGCCTGCTGGTGGGCACCACCGTGGGCGAGACGGTGTTCGCCACCCTCTTGGCCGTGCTGGTCGGTACCGGGAACACCACGCCGTGGGCGGTCACCCTTCTCGTGTTCGCCGGCGGGTGCATGACCGCCCTCGGCTTCCCCGCCTATCAGGCCATCCTCCCCGACCTGGTGGACCGCGACGACCTGCTCGGCGCCAGCGCGCTGTCGATGGCGCAGTTCAACCTCGGCCGGATCGTGGGGCCGGTCCTGGCCGGGGCCGTGCTGGTGGTGGGCTCCTACACCTGGGCCTTCGCCCTCAACGCCGTGTCCTACGGGGCGGTGGTGGTGGCGCTGATGATGGTCCGCCTGAAGCCGCCGGCGGTCAGCGACGAGCCGCCCGCCCTCCGGGCCCGCATCGTGGCCGGCATCCGGGGGGCGCGGGCCGAGCCCGGGTGTCGCACGGCCATCCTCGCCATCGCGGTGACCGCCCTTCTGCTGTCCCCCTTCATCGCCCTCATTCCGGCCGTCGCCGTCAAGCTCTTCGGCGCCGGGGAGGGGGCCACGTCGCTGCTCATCGGGGCCCAGGGGGTCGGCGCTGTTGCCGGCGCCCTGAGCCTGGCCTCCCTGGCCCGCCGCTACGGGCGCCGGCGGGTGCTGGTGGTCAACCTGCTGGTGCTCCCGTTCCTGCTGGGCGCCTACGCCGTCGCCCCCACCCTGGCCGTGGCCACCGTGGTGCTGGTCGCCGTGGGCGCCGGCTACGTGGGGGTCCTGTCAGGCCTGGGCACGGTGGTGCAGCTGCGGGCACCGGTGGCCCTCCGGGCCCGCATCCTCAGCCTCTACATGGTGGCCCTGGGCACCGTGTACCCCCTGGGCGCAGTCCTGCAGGGTGCATTGGGCGACCGGTGGGGCCTGCGTTGGGTCACTGCGGCCGGCGCCGCGCTGTTCCTGGGCGTGGTGGCGGTGGCCGGGCTGGCCCGGCCCGATCTGGTCGCCGCCTTCGACGACCCGCCTGCCGCCGTCGACCTCCCTGACCGGGATCTGCCGGGTTCTGCCCAGCCTGTCGCCTGACTCTACGTACCGACCCGCACGGGGTCAGTCGGTGTGCTTACTCGTTCAGCCGGGGCGGAAGGGGCGCAGGCCGTCGTCGGGCGTCGACAGGGGTTCGGCCACCCCCTGCGAGGCGGCCAGCTCGTTCCAGGTGTCGCGGTTCCAACCGGCGACGGCCTGGCGGATCTCCCCGTCGCCGCCGATCAGAAAGATCGTGGGGACGGCCTCCAGTCCGTAGGCCTCGGACACCACATACGGCGCCGACTCGCTGAGAGCCGGCACCCGCTGGCCCTCAGCCTCGTTGTACCTGACGATGGCCTCCGGTGGGTCCTGGCCTACGGCGATCACCCGCACCCCTCCCTCGGCCAGCTTGGTCAGCATGGGGGCCACCATCTTGCAGACCGGGCAGCTGGTCTTGAAGAACGCCACCAGGGTCTCGCCCTCGGTCCAGGGGTCGGTGACCGCCTCGCCGTTGGCGACCGCGGGCAAGGTGAACGACGGGGCCCTGTCCCCTGCGAGCAACATGACTCCGATGGTAGGTGACTCCGGCAGTAACCTCGGAACCCATGGCCTCCAAGAAGAAGCGGACCCCGCCGCGTCCCAAATCCGGCTCCCGGCCGCCGGCCAAGCGGCCCGGCCAGCCGGGCCAGGCCAAGGCGCCCGGTGGGCAGGCGGCCAGGAGCGCCGGCCCTGCGTCGGGGAGCCAGGCTCGACCCGCACCGAAGCCGGCCCGTGAGCGCACCGGTCCCACCCGGGCCGAGCGGCTGGCCGCGGCCGCGGCCGCCCGGCGGCGCAAGGCGTCCCGCACCCGGGCCCTGATCGCTGGCGGGCTGGTGGCGGCGCTGGCCCTGCTCACCGTCACGATCATCAACAGCCGGCGCTCGAACGACCGGGTGGTGAGCGAGCTCGAGGCCAGCGGGGCGTGCACCTACGACAGCCGTACCGACCGCGATGGTGGCGCTGGGCGCAACCATGTCAACGGTGATGTGACCTACGAGGTCGACCCCCCCTCCGGCGGCGACCACAACCCCTCGGCGGCACCAGCCGGCCAGTTCACGCTGGAAAACAAGCCTGCCGACACCAACATCGTCCACGCCCTCGAGCACGGATTCGTG
This sequence comes from Acidimicrobiales bacterium, assembly GCA_038214685.1. Classification (GTDB taxonomy): domain Bacteria; phylum Actinomycetota; class Acidimicrobiia; order Acidimicrobiales; family AC-14; genus CADCTB01. The sequence goes on along the minus strand of JBBQRO010000051.1, from coordinate 4,998 downwards.
GTTCTTTGGCACCGCCCTGACCTGGACGCTGCGGGCGTCGACGCGTTGCAGGAACTGGCCGAACGGAACGACCGTTCCGTCCTGCTGGTGCCCCGTCCGTCGCTCTCCCAGCCCGTGGTCGCCACCGCCTGGCACCGCCGGCTCCTGTGCGAGCGGCCCGACGTGGCGGCGCTCGAGCGCTTCATCACCGCCTACCGCGACAAGGCCCCGGAGACGGGATTCCTGTAGGACGCGCCGCCCTGACCCCACCCACCGGGAAAGTCGGTTACTCCGGTTCCTCGGCGTACCCCGCGTAGCCGGTGGACTCGAGCTCCTCGGCCAGTTCCGGGCCGCCCGAGGCCACGATGCGGCCCTCGCGCAGCACCGACACCACGTCGGGGCGCAGCTCGCGCAGGAGTCGGCTGTAGTGGGTGATCACCAGCACGCCGAGCCCCACTTCGTTGGTGATGAGCTCGACCCGTCGGGACACGGCCTTGAGGGCGTCGACGTCGAGGCCGGAGTCGATCTCGTCGAGGACGGCGATCTTCGGGGCGAGCACCGCGAGCTGGAGGGTCTCGTTGCGCTTCTTCTCTCCGCCCGATAGGTCGACGTTCAGCGACCGGGCCAGGAGCGCCGGGCTCACGCCGACCCGGACGGCCTCGGCGGCGACCAGGTCGGCCACATCGGCCGTTGCCCGGCCCTGGGGCGCCAGTGCCGCGGCCATGGCGTCCTCCAGCGACACGCCTGGCACCTCGGTGGGGTACTGCATGGCCAGGAAAAGGCCGGCCTGGGCCCGCTTCCACGTGGGCAGGCCGAGCAGCTCGGTGCCGTCGAGGGTGACGCTGCCGTCGTAGACCTCATAGCCCGGGCCGCCCATGATGACGTGGGCCAGGGTGGACTTGCCGGACCCGTTGGGGCCCATGACGGCGTGCACCTGGCCGCTGGAGACGGTGAGGTCGATGCCCCGCAGGATCTCCTTGCCCTCGACCCCGGCCCGCAGACCCGCAACGACGAGGCTACTCATGGCTCACCTCCACGAACACGTCGTCGCCCTCCACCCGCACGTCGTAGACGGGTACGGGCATGGTGGCCGGGAACGACTGGGGCTCACCGGTGACGAGGGAAAAGCTGCTGCCGTGCTTCCAGCACTCGATCTCCTTCTCGTCGGGCCAGACCTCACCCTCGGACAGGGAGAAGTCGGCGTGGCTGCAGCGGTCGCCGATGGCGTAGAAATCGTCGCCCAAACGGACCAGGCAGATGCGGGCCTTGCCAACCTCGAAGCGCTTGGCCGTGCCCGGTGCCACGTCGGCGACCTTGCAGAGGCGTTCGGTGGCCACGGGCGTCACCGGCTGTCCCCGCTCGTGCCCGCGCCAGCCCGCTCGGCCAGCCGGCGCACCAGCGACGCCCTCAGGCCGGTGATGGCCTCCGACAGTGGCAGCCGGTCGAGGACCTCGCCGAAAAAGCCCAGCACGATCAACCGCTCTGCCACCTCGGGCGGGATACCCCGGCTCTCAAGGTAGTAGCGCTGCTCGTCGTCGATCGGGCCGACGGCCGAGGCGTGGCTGCAGACCACGTCGTTGGTCTCGATCTCCAGGTTGGGGACCGACTCCGCCCCGGCGCCCTCGGACAGGACCAGGTTGCGGTTGGTCTGGTAGGCGTTGGTGCCCCGCGCCTCCTTGCCGATCCGGATCAGGCCCGAGTACACCGACCGGGCGGTGTCCGACACCGCGCCCTTGAACAGCAGGTCGCTCGTGGTCTTGGGGGCGATGTGGTCCTGGATGGTGCGGAAGTCGTGCATGCGGGCGCCGTCGGCGAAGTACACAGCGGTGAGGTAGCTGGTGCCGCCCTTGCCGTCGATGCGGGAGTCGGTACGCACCCGGGCGTAGTCGCCGCCCAGGGCCACCACCGATGACCGTAGGGTGGCGTCGCGGCCCACCCGGCTGGCCTGGTACCCGACCTGGAAGACCCGGGCGCCGAGGTCCTGCACGTTGAGGTACCGCAGGCGGGCGGCGTCGCCCAGGTCGAGCTCCACGATCGGGTCGGAGAAGGCGGCCACGTCGGACGATGACTGGTGCTCGATGACGGTGGCGTCGCTGTTCTCGCCGGCCAGGACGATGGTGCGGGCGAACGAGGCGATCCCGTCGCCGTCGAGGTGGTGGACGATGACGATGGGCTGCTCGATGGCCATGCCCCGGGGAATACGCACGACCGTGGCTCCGGGGAGAAAGGCGGAATTGAGCTCGGTGAAGGCGTCGACGACGGTCAGCCGGCCGAGCAGGTCGTCGCCGTCGGGCAGGTCGGCGGCGTCGGCCACCACCAGGCCCTTGGCCGCCAAGGCCGGGTCGACCTCGATGCGGGTCGGGCGGCCGTTGTGGACCACCACCAGCGCGGCCCGCCCACCACTGCCGCCCGGGATGGCAGCCTCGGGCACCGTGGCCGGTGGGGCGGTGGCGCCGTCGGGCGCGCCGAGGGCGGGCCGGTAGGCGTCGAGGTCGAGCTCGGCGATGCGGCTGTAGCGCCAGATCTCCTCGGAGGGGTCGGGCAGCGATCCGGCCGAGAAGCGTTCGGCCGCGGCCGTCCGGCGGGCCCGCAGCCAATCAGGCCCGCCCAGGGTGGCGGCGGCATCGGGCGTGAAAGTGGTCAGGAGCGGTCCTTGTCGCGAGTGCGGGGGCCGTCCGGCTCCCCTGGAGAGTCTAGCGATCCCGCTGTCGGTCGCTTCCGGCCCGCCGGGGGCCGACCCGTTCTCGCGCGCCCTGCCTGCTATCGACCGGCGCGAAGGCCGGGGATCGAGCTGAGTCCGGGGATCGAGCTGAGTCCGGGGATCGAGTCGAAGCCGGGGATCGAGCCGGCGCCGGCGCCGGAGCCGATGCGCAGGCAGGTCGACAGGAGCTGGGGCAGGCCGGACAGGTCGCCGCCGGCGAAGCCGGGAACTGCGCCGACCACCGCCGACAGGCAGGCGGACACGTTGGCGGGCATGCGGGCCGAGCCGATGACTCGCTGGATGGTGTCAAGCGGCAGCTTGGCGGCGACGACGCTCCGGACGCAGGCGGGAAGCTGGGCGACGAGCCGGGTCGGGTCGGGGGCGGTCCCGCTCGTGGGGACCAGGTTGGCCACGCAGGCGGGCAGCGCAGGAAGTGCGGGAATGGTGGGCACGGTGCGGTTCGACGCGGTGGGGAGGATGGCCGACGCCACGCCGGTCGGGATGGTGGTGGGGGCGACGGAGGTTCGGGTGCGGGCTGAGGTGGAAGCGGCGGGGGTCGTCACCGAAACCCCGGTGGCGGCCCCGCCCGCCGTCGTGGGAGGAACTGCGTTGGCGGCCGAGCGCGCTGCAGCGCTGGCCTGGTCGATGGCGCCCTGGGCGACCGCCGTCGGGGCGGGGCCGCCGCCGGGAATCGGGAGGACACCGGTTGCGCCGCCGGCGACGCCCATGGTCACCACTGCGGTAGCCGCAGCGATCGTGGTCTTGGCCAGCGTCCCCAGTCCGGCCACCTTGGCCAGCAGTACTGCCAGGACTTCGAGCATCTCGTGTTTCCCTTCGGTAGTCCGGCCGCCTGCTCGCGCAGGCCCGGTGACGTTGCTTGCTGCTGTCGCCAGCAGGTCGCCTTTTCGGTGGTGCGGTCAGTGTGAGGGCGTGATCCCTAACTCCAGGCAAAGCCGCCCATAAATGGAACCCGCGCTTCCATCAGGGACGAGGGTCGGGCGGTAGCGTCGATGCGGTGGCGACCGTCGCGGTGGTGGAGGACGACACCGACATCCTCGCCGCCGTCATCCGAGGCCTGACCGAACGTGGGCACGTGGTGCTGGGCGCCTCGACCGGGCTCGGCGCCCTGGGCGAGATCGTGGAGCAGCGCCCCGACCTCGTCGTCCTCGACCTCGGCCTTCCCGACATCGACGGCCTCGAGCTCCTGCGCATGCTGCGGGCCGTGACCACCGTGCCGGTCATCGTGGCCACGGCGCGCGACGACGAGGGCGACATCATTCGCACGCTCGATGCCGGGGCCGACGACTACGTGGTCAAGCCCTACTCCGCCGAACAGCTCGACGCTCGCATCCGGGCCGTGCTCCGCCGGGTCAAGGGCGACGACGCAGACGAGCCGGTGGGGATCGGTGGGCTCATAGTGCACCCCCGCAGCCGGGTCGCCACCATCGACGGACAAGCCATGGACCTGAGCCGCAAGGAGTTCGACCTGCTCTGGCACCTGGCCACCCGACGGGGTGAGGTCGTCTCCAAGCGCGAGCTCCTGGCTGCGGTGTGGCGCCAGCCCTACGGCGGGCCCGAGAAGACCGTCGACGTCCATCTGTCGTGGTTGCGGACCAAGCTGGGCGAGTCGGCCAAGTCGCCGCGCTACCTGCGGAGCGTGCGCGGGGTGGGGGTCATGCTTGTCGACCCCGACACGGCATGAGGGCCCGCCTGGCGCTCACCGCCGCGGCGGTGACGGCGATGATTGTGCTGGCCTTCTGCATTCCCCTGGGCCGGCTCATCCAGGTGGTGGCCGCCAACCGGGAGCTCGAGGCGGCCAAGCTCGAGTCCCGGTCCCTGGCCGGCGCCATCAGCGCTGTCGACGGTCAGCGGGCGACGATCGCCCTCCTGGTGGAGCAGGCCAACGCCGGCAGTCCCCGCCCGGTCACGGTGTACCTACCCGACGGCTCCGTGCTCGGCCCGCAGGTTCCCTTGGACGCCGAGGTCGAGCTGGCGCGCCAGGGCCGCTCGTTCACCACCGCCGGGCCGCGCGACGGCCGCGACGTTCTCGTCGGTATCGTGGGCCCCGACGCAGAGGCCACGACCGTGGTGCGGGTCCGGGTGGCCGCCTCGCTGCTGAACAGCGGTGTGCAGCGGGCCTGGGCGATCGTCGCTGCCGTCGGCTCCCTCGTGGTGGTGGTCGCCGTCGCCCTCGCCGACCGCCTGGCCCTGTCGATCGTCCGGCCCATGAGCGAGCTGTTCTCGGTGACCCGCCGGCTCCAGCGGGGTGAGCTGGGGGCGCGGGTGACGACCGCCGGCCCGCCCGAGGTGGCGGAGGT
>JBBQRO010000050.1:0-21515 GCA_038214685.1 Acidimicrobiales bacterium | reverse complement strand
GACCACGGCCACGATCGGCATCCCGAGCTTGTTGGCCTCGGTGACGGCGATGTGCTCCTTCTTGGTGTCGATGATGAACACCGCGTCGGGCATGCGGGTCAGGCCGCGGATGCCGCCCAGGTTGCGCTGCAGCTTCTCCAGCTCGCGGCTGAGGATGAGCGCCTCCTTCTTCGGCATGGCCTCGAAGTCGCCCGCCTCCTTCATGCGCTCGTACTCCTGCATCTTCTTCACCCGGGCGCTGATGGTCTGGAAGTTGGTGAGCATCCCGCCCAGCCAACGCTCGTTCACGTACGGCATGCCGCACTTGTTGGCCGCGTTGGAGATGGGGTCCTGGGTCTGCTTCTTGGTGCCGACGAACAGGATGGTGCCGCCGTTGGCCGCCATGTCGCGGACGAAGGTGTAGGCCGACTCGATCCGGACCAGGGTCTGGTTCAGGTCGATGATGTAAATACCGTTGCGCTCGCCGAAGATGAAGCGCTTCATCTTGGGGTTCCAGCGCCGGGTCTGATGACCGAAGTGGACCCCGGCCTCCAGTAGTTGCTTCATGGTGACGACAGCCACGCGTGCTCCTCTCCCATCGGTTGGCGAGCCCTGACCGCCGCGCCCCGCGAGGGGCGACCGTGGGACAGCGGACAGGGGGCTTTGGAACCCACCTCGAAAGTGAGGCGGAGCCGCCACCCTATCGCTCCCCTCGGTCCGGCCTGGGCCGTGCCCGGCCCCTCACCACCCCGGCCCGGCCTCGACGGTGTTGACCATGGCCTCCCGGGTGGTACCCACCAGGAACCCCCCGGGCCCGGTGGCCACGCCGCTGATCCGGCCGGACGGTGGGCCCAGCAGCTCGGTCTCCCGGGTGGGCCCGGCCAGGAGCACTCGACCGTCGTGCAGCGGGAAGGCGAAGCTGCCGTCGGTCCCGACCACCGGGCCGCCTCGCACGGCGGCCCCGTCGGTGGCCACCTTCCAGGTGCGGCGGCCGGTGGCCGCGTCGAGGAGGTCGAGGCCGCCCAGGCGGTGGGCGACCAGCACCGACCGATCGTCGACGGCCAGGGGCGGCACCTCCGGCGATCCGGCACCGTCGACGGGCGCTCGCCAACGCTCCTCGCCCGTGGCCATGGCCAAGGCGTGGGCGGCGAGGTCGCCGGCGACGAGCACGGCGGAGCCGCCGGCCACCGTTGGGGCACTGATGCCCCCGCCGGGCAGGGCGACCGCCCAGCGCTGCCGGCCCGTGGAGGCGTCGAAAGCCACTGCTCCCCCGCTGCGCTGCTCGGGCCGGTCCCACGTGGCCACCACGGTGGTGCCGTCGGTGGCTGCCGGGCCGAGGGACGGGCCCGGCAGCGCCATCCTCCATGCCACCTTCCCGTCGTCAAGGCCCAGGGCCACGACGGAGCCCTCCCAAGTCGTGGTCACCGCCAGTCGGCCGACAAGGACCGGGGTGTTGGCCCGTTCGGCCAGGGCCGTGTCCCAGATCGCCGACCCGTCGGACCTTGCAAACGCGGCCAAACCGTCGTCGGTGGCCGCCACGACCGACGCCGGACCCAGGCGGGGAGCCACGTCGCGCAGGCCCAGCCGGTAGACGTCCCACTGGAGGCGCCCCTTGGCGTCGAGCACCACCAGGTGCTGGTGGCCGTAGGTGAAAGCGATCTCCCGGTCGTCAGCCGTCGGCATCCCGATCCACGCCGGAGGGGGGGCGGTCCACACCCAACCCTCCCCTTCCGGTCGGGCATCGGCGCCGGGGGCGGCCGGGCGGGCTACCTCGCCGCCGGCGGCCCCCTCGGCAGCGGCCCCCTCGTCGCCGGGGCCACCGCCCGATCGACAGCCGACCGCCACGAGAAGCGCCAGAGAACAGAGGATGCGGACGAGGGTAACGGGGCTGGTCACTGGTCCACACTCCCTTTCGGGATGTGGACCAGTGAGTGCTTGTTGGACCCGCCTTCTGGGCTGGTCATGGGCCGGACCTCCTGGGAATGGTGGACGGAGACAACAGGTCGTCGAGCTTCTTGTCGAGCCTGTCGTCGAGCTTCTTGTCGAAACGCCGAGCTGCGAACCAGGCAGATCCGCCCAGCCCCTCCTCGGTGGCGTAGACGAAGCCGGACACGGCGGCGTCGGCCATGGCGTCGGCGAAGCCCTGGCACGTCGGTGATCTTCGGGCCACGGCCAGGGCGATCTCCCGCTGGGCCTCCGGCGACCCGGGCAGGCGCCCATGGTCGTTGTGGATGCCGGGCACCGACACGGTCACGTTGTCCGCCCCGGCCAGCCGCGCCTGGCCGGCCGGGACCGCAAGGTCCTCCCGGGCGGCGATGGACGTGGCCTTGATGCCTTCGGGCAACGGCTGATTGTTGAGCCGGCGGATGAAGTCGGAATGCTCGGCCATCTGCTGCACCGACGTGCCTGCCGGGTCGATCTTGTCCGGCAGGACGGCATGGGCGCCGATGATGAGCGCCTCGCCGATGTTCGTGTGGCCCACCATGGTGAGGGCGGTGGCCGCCGGCGCGCCCAGGTGCGGGGAGCCCAGGGTGACGAGGGAGTTGATCTTCGGGAGGCGGGGATCGGTGGGGTCGCTTTCGTCGGTCAGGGCACTGCGAGCGACCAGGCCTCCCTGGGAATGGGCCACGATGTCGATGGGCACACCCGGGTTGGCCGCTTCGATCCGGGCCAGGAGCTCCCGTAGCTGCCGGCCCGATCGGCGGATGTCCTGGGTGGTGTCGGCCGCGTCATAGCTGTTCTCCACCGCCGTGCCACCCCGGTAGGAGAAGCGGTAGTCGTCGGAGGGGGCGTAGCCCAGCGCAGCGGCGTCGACATCGTCGATCGCCCCTTCCGTGCTGGTGGAACCGAGGCCGGCCACCCGGACCAGGATGTGGCGCTCCGCCAGCTTCGGCTGGGGCTCGGCCTCCGGCGTGCAGGTGTCCCGGGCTCTCCACCAGGCATGGGCCGCGGAGGCAAAGCGGGCCAGGTGGGTGGAAGGCCGGGTGGCGTTCAGATAGTGGATCGCCCCCCTGGCCTCGTCGACCTTGTCAGCGACGAACCCCTTGACGCCCTCGACGGCCCGGTCGCGGGCCCAGCCGATGGCCGCCGCCCCGCCCGCCACCGCCCGCGACGCCAACCCTCCGAACATGCGGGCCAGGCCGTCCCGTTCCTGCGCCTCGCTCTGGGGCCGTCGGAGCTCCTCGGGTACCAGATGGACTTCCGGCGGGCCACCGCCGAACAGCCGGGCCGGGTCGAGATAGGCCTCGCCGGCCCGGACGCCGAAGTGGAACCGCTCCTGGGCGGTGCCGAGGACCTGGCCCTGGCCGACCTTGTCGCCCCTCCGCACCCCGACGAGCGCCAGGAAGGAGTAGCTGGTGCGCAGCCCATCGTCGTGGAGGACGACGACATGGAGCCCGTCGGCTACCGGACCGGCGAACACCACTTCGCCGGCGGCCGAAGCAAGGACAGGCGTACCCCTGGCGGTGGCGTACTCCAGGCCCCGGTTGCCGGGATTCCAGTCCTGCGCCGGCGGGCGGAACCCGTCGACGACCGGCGCGTCGACCGGTGGTCGGTAGGTGACAACGGCCGGGCCGGACGCAGCCCGGGCAGGTACGGCCGCGACCAGCGCGACGAGCGTGGCCAGCACGAAGGCCAACCGGCGCATGGAAACCCCCAGGAACGGGTGAACCGTTGGGGGGAAGGAGGCGCCGGCCGCTCGGTGTGAGCTGGGTCAGTGTGAGCTGGATCAGCCGATGTGCATGGAAGTATACCTGTCGGGGTGAGACAGCGCCAGGGGCTGCCAGATGATGATCGACAGGCGGATGACTAGGCGGGCTCCCGCTGGGGCTCGGCCAGCTTTGATCGCAGCTGGATGACCGCCTTGGTGTGGATCTGGCACACCCGGCTCTCGGTGATGCCCAGGATGCCGCCGATCTCGCCCAGGGTCAGGCCCTCGTAGTAGTAGAGGGTGAGGACGATCTTCTCCCGCTCGGCCAGGCGGTTGATGGTCTGGGCGAGGATCTGCTTGGTCTCCTCAACCTCGAAGGCACCGCCCGGGCCGAGGCCGGAGTCGGGGATCGTGTCGCCCAGCGTCACCGACTCGCTGCGGTCGGCGCCGACCGACACCGTCTCCTCCAGAGCCACCAGGCCGAAGAAGGAAATCTGGGTGAAGACGTTCTGGAGCTCCTCCTCCGTGGTACCCAGCTCGTCGGCCACCTCGGCGTCGGTGGGCGTACGCAGGAGCTCGTGCTCGAGCTTGGTGTACACCTTCTCGACCGCCCGGGCCTTGGCCCGTAGGGATCGGGGCACCCAGTCGATCGACCGCAGCTCGTCGATGATCGAGCCCCGGATGCGGGACATGGCGTAGGTCTCGAACTTGAAGCCCCGGGCCGGCTCGAACTTGTTGATGGCGTCGATCAGCCCGAACATGCCGTAGCTGACCAGGTCGGCCTGCTCGATGCTGTTGGGCAGGCCGGCGGACAGACGGCCGGCGACGTACTTCACCAGCGGCGAGTAGTGGACGACCAGGCGGTTCCGGTCATCCATCGTGCCCGCGGCCTTGAAGTCGTCCCAGAGCTTGGTGATGGCGGCCGATTGGGGTTCCACGGGCTCCTACGCTCTGGGGTGGGTTGCGTCGTAGACCGTACGCAACCGCTCCTTGCTGACGTGAGTGTACAACTGGGTGGTGGCCAAGTCCTCGTGGCCCAGCAGCTCCTGTACGGCCCGCAGATCGGCGCCCCCGTCGAGCAGGTGGGTGGCGAAGGTGTGCCGGAGGGCGTGGGGGTGAGTCGGGGACGCGGCCCGGCGGTCGAGGATGCGACGGACGTCACGCGGGGTCAGCCGTCGGCCCCGCCGGTTCACGAACAGGGCATCGTCGGGCGTCTCGGGGCCGATCATGGCCGGCCGGCCACTGTCTGCCCACGAACGCACGGCATCGACTGAGGCGTCGCTCATCGGCAGCTGGCGCTGCTTGGCCCCCTTTCCCCACACCAGCAGCTGGGCCCGGACCAGGTCGACATCACGTGGGCGCAGCCCGCACAACTCCCCCACCCGCAGCCCGCTGCCGTAGAGCAGCTCGACGACGGCCCGGTCGCGTCGGCCGACCGGTTGATCGTCGTCCCCGGCGGCGGTGAACAGAGTCTCGAGCTCCTCGGTCTTCAGCACGTGCGGAAGCCGGCCCTCGCCCCGAGGGGCGGACAGGCGCCGGGACGGGTCGCTGGCAAGCACGGTGGTGCGGGTGAGCCAGGCGAAGTACCGGCGCAGCGCCGCCGCCTTGCGGGCGATGGAACGCTTGGCCATGCGCCGGGTGGCGAGAAAGGCCAAGTAACGCCGGAGGACCAGGTGGTCGACATCGGGCGGTCCGGCCAGGCGGGCCCGCTCGGCCCACGCCACGAAGTCGCCCACGTCGCGCCGGTAGGCGTCGACGGTGTTGGCCGACAGCGACGACAGGGAGCGCACGAAGGCTTCCTGCTCCCATCCCACGGTTTCTCACGATACCGGCGCCCAGATGCGGTTCACGGGACCCGCTCCCACCACCCGCCCCGCTCTGCGACCCAGCCCGCCGCCTGTAGTCGGGCGAGGGCCACGCTGACCTGGCCGGGGCTGCGGCCGCTCCGACTACACAGGTCGTCGAACGTCGCCGGCTCCCAGCCGAGGGCGTCGAGGACCGGCACCGCCTCCTCTCCGGGATCCGGACGCAGGTCGGGCTTCGCGGTCGGCGCGCTCGACAGGCCCAGGGCCACGAGCACGTCGAGGGCATCACGCACCGGGTGACAGCCGTCGGCCAGCAGGCCGTTGGTATAGGTCGACACCGGGCTGCGTACCGACCCCGGCACAGCCATCACCGGGCGGTCACGTGCCATGGCCGCCTCAACGGTGTGCCGGGACCCGCCCTTCTCGGCCGACTCGACCACGACGACCACTTCGGAGAGGGCGGCAATGACCCGGTTTCGTACCGGGAAGCGCCATGGCTCGGGGCGGGCCCCGAGGGGCGCCTCGCTCAGGAGCAGGCCTTCAGTGGCCACTTGCTCCCATAGGGCGCGGTGGCTGGGCGGGTAGACCACGTCGAGCCCGCTCCCGACGATGGCGACCGGTGGTGAGCCGCCGGCCAGCGCACCCCGATGGGCGGCACCGTCGATGCCCAGGGCCAGCCCGGACACCACTCGGACGCCGCTGGCGGCCAGATCGCACCCGAGCTCGTAGGCCACGTCGCGGCCGTAGCGGGTGCAGCACCGGGTGCCAACGATGGCCACCCGGCGACCGTCGAGCACGGTCGGATCTCCCCGGGCGAACAGGATGGCCGGTGGGTCGGGGTCGGCACGGAGCTCGGCGGGGAATCCGGGCCCACCGGGGAGCATCACGGCCACTCCCGCTCGATGGTGGGCGGTCCACAGCTCAGGCACCGACACCCGACCGGCCTCGATCCGCCACCGCGCCGCCAGGCCCGCCGGGTCGGGGCGGCAGACGATGGCCACCGCCGGCCGGGAGCAGCCTGCACCCGCGACCACCCGGGCCCAGGCCTCGGCCGGCGCCCAGGTGCCGAGCACCGCCCGCAGCCGGGCAGGGCCCATGGCCGGCAGCCCGGCCAGTGCCGCGGCCCACGCCTCGGGCGGAAGCCCCTCCGGGCCGGTTGCGCCCTTCCCGCTCCGTGAGTGCTCGCCGGCCCGGCCCTCCGCCCCGGCGGTCATGCCGCAACCTCGCCCGGGGCCAGCTCGGCCCGCAGGCTCAGGGCCAGGCAGACGTGCTCCTCGGCCACCGGCCCGGCCACGCCCCCCAGGTCGGCGATGGTGCGGGCGACCCGGCGCACGCGATGCACTCCCCGGGCGCTGAGCAGGCCGGCCCGCAGTCGGTGCTCGAGCAGCCGGGCCGCACTAGGCGCGAGTGGGGCCAGGGTGTCCAGGGTGGGCGCAGGCAGCTCGGCGTTGCACCGCACCCCGCGGCGCAAGGCCAGCTCCCGGGCGCCGGCAACACGAGCGGCCACGGAGGCGCTGGCCTCGCCGGGCGGACCGCCCAGCACCGCCGCGGCGTCGGGTCTTCCGACCACGACCCGGAGGTCGAATCGGTCGAGCAGCGGCCCCGACAGCCGCCGGTTGTACCGCTGCCGGGCGGCGATTGGGCACCGGCACGCTCCGCCCTCCCCGCACGGGCAGGGATTGGTGGCCCCGACGAGCAGAAAGCGGGCCGGAAAGGACACGGTGGCCCGGGCCCGGCACACCCGGACCACCCCCTCCTCCAGAGGCTGGCGCAGGGCGTCGAGCACCGACGCAGGGAACTCGCACATCTCGTCCATGAACAGCACACCGCAATGGCTCAGGCTGATCTCGCCTGGACGCATGTACCCCGAGCCGCCGCCGATCAGGGCCACCGCTGACGCCCCGTGGTGCGGCGCCCGGAACGGCGGCCGGACGATCAGTCCGCCCGGGGGCAGGGCGACGGCCGCTGCGGAGTGGATGCGGGTGGCGGCCAGAGCATCGTCGCCCTCCAGCGCGGGGAGCAGCCCGGGGAGGCGACGGGCCAGCATGGTCTTGCCCGCCCCGGGAGGCCCGGACAGCAACAGGTGATGGCCGCCCGCGGCCGCCACCTCCACCGCGGCTCGGCCTACGGCCTGGCCCCGTACGTCGGCCAGATCGGGGCCCACCGACGACGCGTCCGGCGCCGGGGCCGCCACCGGTGGGTCGGGCCAAGGCCCGTCGCCCCGGAGCGCGGCCAGCAGCTCAGACAGCGATCCCGCCACCCGCACCGTGTGGCGGCCGACCACTCTGGCCTCGGCGAAACAGTCGGGCGGAACGACAACCGCTCCCGTGGGCAGGGCGGCCACCAGGGGGACGATGCCGGGGACCCGGCGGATCGACCCGTCGAGGCCCAGTTCGCCCAGGAAGCCGCACCCGGCCACCGCCTCGGCGGACAGGAGCCCCGACGCCACCAGTAGGCCGACGGCGATGGGCAGATCGAGGCCGGCGCCGCCCTTGCGTACGCTCGACGGCGCCAGGTTGACCGTGACCCGCTTCAGTGGCCAGGTCAGCCCGGTCGAGAGCATTGACGCCCGCACCCGGTCCCTGGATTCGCGACATGCCGCGTCGGGAAGGCCCACGATGGTGAAGCCCGGCAGGCCGTTGGACACGTGGACCTCAACGGCGACGGGCGTGCCCTCGACACCCAGCAGCGTGGCGGACGGGACGATGGCGATCACAGGCTCCCCCTGGGAACAGGAACAGGAGGAGGGCCGTGCGCCGGCCGCTCGAGCGAGCTGATTGGAGCATAGCGAGGGGGTAGGACAGAATCGACGGGTGGGCTTCAATCCGTTACGCCAGCAGCGGCGCCGACCGACCGACTACGTCATGGTCGCCGCCGCCTTCGCAATCACGGCCGTGCTCCTGATCTGGGCGTTGGCCGGATGAGGATCGCCGTCGCCGCCGATCACGCCGGGTACCGGCTCAAGACCGTCGTCGCCGCCCATCTGGCCGACGGCGGCCACGAGGTCCTCGACATGGGCACCAACTCGGAGGAGTCGGTGGACTACCCGCCGTTCTGCGCCGCGGCCGGGCGGGCCGTCGTCGACGGCCTGGCCGACTTCGGCATCGTCATCGGCGGGAGCGGCCAGGGTGAGCAGATCGCGGCGAACAAGGTCAACGGCGTCCGCGCCGCGCTCTGCCACGACGAGTTCACCGCCCGCCTGGCCCGCCAGCACAACAACGCCAACGTGGTGGCTTTCGGGGCCAGGGTCCTGGCCGACGCCTACGCCCTGCGCGTCGTCGACCTTTTCCTCGCAACCGACTTCGAGGGCGGGCGCCACCAACCCCGCCTCGACCAACTCACGGCCATCGAGCAGCAGGAGTGCGAGAAGTTGGGCGCGCCTCCGCCATAGCGCCGGGGACCGCCAGCCAGCTCAGAACGCCCCCTCGAACACCTCGATCTCGCCGGCCAGGACGGAGGCCACGTCGAAGCGGATGCCGGTGGGCCGCATGGGGGCATCCTCCAGCCAGCGAGCGGCTAGGTGGCGGATCTTCACTTGCTTTTCCCGGGTCACCGCCTCCACCGGAGCGCCGAACGCGTCCGAAGTCCGGGCCTTGACCTCGCAGAACACGAGCATGCGGTTCTTGCGCACGATCAGGTCGAGCTCGCCCGCCCGGCACCGCCAGTTGCGGGCGATCACCTCGTAGCCGTGCTCTGCGTACCAGACCGCCACCGCGTCCTCGCCGCTGATCCCCAGCGCCCGGCGAGCCTGCGTCACCGCCTCTGAGACCTCACACGCGTCATGGATCGTTGCGGACCTTCTCGATGTTCACATCCTTGAACGTCACGATGCGCACGGACGACACGAACCGAGCCGGGCCCGGGCGGTAGATGTCCCACACCCAGGCGTCCTTCAGCTCAAGCTCCAGATGGCTCCGCCCGCCGTTGGCCCTGCCGTCGTCGTCGTGGAGCTGCATGTCGACGGTGTTGGCCAGGTAGAACCGCCGCTCGGTCTCCACCACGTACCCGAAGAGGGGCAGGACGTCGCGGTACTCCTTGTACAGCTGGAGCTCCATTTCGGTCTCGTAGCGCTCGAGGTCCTCTTCGCTCATGCACATACTGTACGACCAGCGGGGGCATCTCAGAGGAAAGCGGTCAGAGGAACGACGTGTGGTTGAGGGGCCACACCCGGGCGAAGGCCCGGCCCACCACGGTCGACCGGGGGACGGGCCCGAAGATGCGGCTATCCGAGGAGTTGTCCCGGTTGTCGCCCATGACCCAGAGGGTTTCGGGGGGCACGATGACGGCCGGGAAGTCGCGGGTGACGATGCTCTCCGGCAGGTAGGGCTCGACCAGCTCCCGCCCGTCGACCAGCACCTTGCCGGCGAGGCCCTCCACCCGTTCTCCAGGCAGGGCCACCACCCGCTTGATGTACTCGTCGGTCGACGGGGCCGACAGGCCGATGGACTGGGTGATGCTCCGGACCACCCGCTCGGGCAGGGGTGAGGAATCCCGGGGCTCACCCCCAGGGGCGTCGAAGACCACGATGTCGCCCCGGCGGGGATCGTGCAGGCGGTAGGACACCTTGGACACGACGACCCGATCGTCGATCTGGAGCTGGGGCAGCATGGATCCGGAGGGGATGTAGAACGCCTGGGCCACAAAGCTCTTCACCACCACCGCAATGACCAGGGCGGTCACCACCAGCACCCCGAGCTCCCGCAGGAGCTGGAGCGGCGTGGAGCTGTCGCCTGAAGGGGAACCGACCTCGTCCCCATCGGACCAGCCCTTCGGGCCGGTCACCTCGCTTCGCTCGGTGAGTGCTTGTCGGACCAGCCCTTCGGGCCGGTCACCTGACGGTGCGCTTCTCCTTGATCTTGGCCTTCTTCCCGATGCGGTCGCGCAGGTAATAGAGCTTGGCCCGCCGCACGTCGCCCAGCCGGTCGACCTCGATCTTGGCCATGATGGGCGAGTGCACCGGGAACGTGCGCTCCACGCCGACGCCGAAGCTGATCTGGCGCACGGTGAAGGTCTCCCGCACGCCGGAGCCCTGGCGACGAATAACGACGCCCTGGAAGACCTGCACCCGCTCCCGGTTCCCCTCCACCACCCGCACGTGGACCTTGAGCGTGTCGCCCGGCCCGAAGCGCGGGATGTCGTCGCGGAGGCTGTCGCGATCGATGAGATCGGTGGGGTTCATGGCGCGCTCGACTCCTGGGACGGGTCTTCCGGGGACAGGCCATGGTACTCCGGCCACCCCAGGTCCTCCAGCAGGCGCTCCTCCTCGGCGCTCAGCCCCCCTCGGGCGGCGATGAGATCGGGCCGCAGGGCCACCGTCCGGGCCAGCGAGAGCGCCCGGCGCCAGCGGGCCACCCTCCCGTGGTCGCCCGACCGCAGGACCTCGGGGACGGCCCACCCCCGGAACTCGGCCGGCCGGGTGAAGTGGGGATGCTCGAGCAGCCCGTCGACAAAGGACTCCTCTCCGGCAGAGGCGTCGTTGCCCATCACCCCGGGCACCAGGCGGGTTACCGCCTCGATCACGACAAACGCCGCCGCCTCCCCGCCGGCCAGGACGAAGTCGCCGATAGACAGCTCGCCGTCGACCAGATGGCGCCGCACCCGCTCGTCGACGCCCTCGTAGCGCCCGCAGAGCAGCGAGAACCCGGCGCCGGCGGCCAGCTCGGCGGCCATCGGCTGGTCGAAGCGCCGCCCGCCCGGATCGAGGAGGAACAGCGGTCGCGGCGGCTGCACGGCATCCACCGCCCGGAACACCGGCTCGGGCGACAAAACCATGCCCGCGCCCCCACCGAACGGCGAATCGTCCACCGACCGGTGGCGGTCGGTGGTGTGGTCGCGCAGGTCGTGGATGGCCACGTCGACGAGCCCGCGCTCCCGGGCCCGCCCCAGCAGGCTGGCCGAGAGCGGCGCCTCCAGGATCCGGGGCAGGGCGGTGAACACGTGGATCTCCATCTGGGACCAGTGTCTACAGGGGCCTGCCGCCGATGCCACCCGAGGGTCGCGGAGTATCTCGCCCTCGCGATGGGCCAGAGTGGAGGGGGCATGGGCGTCGCCATCACCCTTCGGGGCCTCAGTCACACCTACCGCACCTCCGAGGGGCCGCTCACCGTGCTCGGCGGGCTCGACCTCGACGTGGCCGACGGGGGCTATGCCGCCATCACCGGCCCGTCGGGCGCCGGCAAGACCACCCTCCTGTCGCTGCTCGGAGGCCTCGAGCAACCCCAGAGCGGCCGGATCGAGATCGGCGGCCAGGACCTCAACGGACTCAGCGGCGACGGGCTCGCCGCCTATCGCCGGGCAACCGTGGGGTTCGTCTTCCAGCACTTCGGCCTGCTGGAGACCCTGACCGCGGCGCAGAACATCGAGTTGGCGGGCACCCTGAACGGGACCAGTCCGGCCGAGCGCCGGGGCCGGGCCCACGAGCTGCTCGACGCCGTGGGCCTGGCGGCGCGAGCCGGGCACCGGCCGTCGGGACTCTCCGGCGGCGAGCGCCAGCGGGTGGCCATCGCCCGCGCTCTGGTCAACCGGCCCCGTCTGCTGCTGGCCGACGAGCCCACCGGCAACCTCGACGACGACGCCGCGGTCATGGTGATCGACCTGCTGGAGAAGGTGCGCGCCGACCACGGGTGCACGCTCGTCATGGTCACCCACAACCGCGAGCTGGCCACCCGGGCCGACCAGCGCATACCGCTCGACCGCGTCGAACCGATCTCCGTCTCCGTATGAAGGCGAGGCGCACGTGAAGTGGCGGGACGCCGCCTCCATGGCGGCCACCAGCATCCGCCGGCGATTCGGGCGCTCGGTCCTGACCGTAGCCGCCGTCGCCCTTGCCGCCACCCTGCTCACCGCGCTGGTCACCATCGCCGGCACGGCCCGGACCAAGGTGCTGTCCGAGCTGTCCAAGGGCGGGCCGCTCTCGGGGATCACCGTGGCCGCCGCCGAGGCCGACCCCACCCAGGTCGACACCGACGACCCGCGCCCGGGGCCCCCGAAGGACCTCGATGACGCCATCCGGACCCGGATCTCCGCCCTGCCCGACGTGACCACCGTGCTGCCCATCGTGGCCGCCGTCGTCAACGTCGTGGTCCCCGAACCGCCTGCCAATGCCGACGTCCTCACCCGCCTGCCCCCGCTGCCGTCCACGGTGGCCCCGACGACGACGGCGCCCCCAGAGGGCACCGACTCCACTGCGCCCCGCCGCAGCGTGCCCGGGCTGAAGACCCCTGATCCGTTCCCCGAGACCATGGTCGGCATCGACCTCGACCGGGCGTCGCTGCTGCCCATCACCATCCTCACCGGCCGCCTCCCGGTCCCCCACTCCCTCACCGAGGTGGCCGTCACCCAGGGCTATCTGACCCGCATGGGCCTGACCAAGAAGCAGGCCGCCGCCGTGGTCGGCACCGAGGTCCAGCTCGGGGCGCCCCGGGTGTTCTCCGACTCGGGCCTGCCCATGCGGTTCCGCAGCCGCTGGTTCCGAGCCACCATCGTGGGCGTGGTGGCCCAGGAAACCGCCCCCGGCCAGTTCCTCGTCTCTTTGGAGCAGACCCAGGCGGCCCGGGCATGGACCGCCGGTGGCGGCAACGCCGACGGTCGCCTGGAGATCCCCACCTCGCCATACAGCGGGCTGTTCGTGATCGCCAACGACCTGGAGAAGGTGAACGAGGTACGGCGGGACATCACCGAGCTGGGCTACTCCACCAGCGCCCCGGAGAACCTGGTGGCCTCGGTGCAGCGGTACCTCCGGGTGGTGGAGATCGTCCTGGGGGCCATCGGCGCCATCGCCCTGGTCATCGCCTCGTTGGGCATCGCCAACGCTCTGCTCGCCGCGGTGCGGGAGCGGCGGCGAGAGATCGGCGTGCTCAAGGCCATCGGTGCCCGCGACCGCGACGTCCAGCGGATCTTCCTGTTGGAAGCCGGAGTCCTGGGCCTGGTGGGGGGCATCATCGGGACGGCCGGCGGCTTCGCCACCGCTCTGGGCGTGAGCGCGATCGTCAACCAGTACCTGGCCGCCCAGGGCCTGGTCGGGGTCCGGCTCGGTCTTCCGGTCCTCGTGCTGGTGTCCGCAGTGTGCGGCTCAACCCTGCTGGCCCTGGTGGCCGGGGCCATGCCCGCCCGCCGAGCCTC
This sequence comes from Acidimicrobiales bacterium, assembly GCA_038214685.1. Lineage (GTDB taxonomy): Bacteria > Actinomycetota > Acidimicrobiia > Acidimicrobiales > AC-14 > CADCTB01. Next base: position 7,961 of record JBBQRO010000050.1, on the reverse strand, counting down.
CCGCATGCCCGCCCGCGAGGCCATGGAGGCGGCATGAGAGCCCGACCGACGCTGGTGGCGGTGGTGCTGGTCCTCCTGGCCGGGGCGTGCAGCTTCTCCAGGCCCGAAGTGCTGCCGCCGCCGGCGGACACCGGTCCGCCACCCGTGTACGTCGCGGTGGGCGCCAGCGAGACCACCGGCGTGGGCAGCGACCAGCCTTTGCGCGACGGCTGGCCCCGCGTCCTGCACCGCATCGCCCTTCCTCCCGGCGCCGTCTTCGTCAACATGGGCATTCCCAGGGCCACGGTTGCCCAGGCCCTGGCCGAGGAGGTCGATCAGGCCCTGGCCGCCCGGCCCAACCTGGTCACCATCTGGCTCAACGTCAACGACATGGCGAGGGGAGTGACCCCCGCCGACTACGAGCGCCAGCTCGAGACCCTGGTGCGCCAGCTCCGGCGCAGCGCCTCCACCCGGGTGCTGGTGGCGAACACGCCTCCGCTCGACCAGCTCCCCGCCTATCAGGCCGGTCGGCTCCTGGCCGGGCTGCCCAGCCCCGAGGAGCTGCAGCAGCTGGTGGCCGACTACAACGCCGCCATCGCCCGGGTGGTCCAGCGCCAGGGTGTGCTGCTCGTCGACCTGCACGCCGTCGGTCTGGCCGCCCGGGCCGCCGGCACCGACACGACCCTGGTCAGCCGGGACGGGTTCCACCCCAGCACCGCGGGCCACGCCGCGGTGGCCGAGGCGTTCGCCAAGGTGTTGCGCGACTCCGGGCCCCTGTCCGTCGCGGGCTGAGCGGTGACGGCTCTCAGTCTGGGTGGCAGCCGAGTCCTGCTCGGCACCTGCTCGTGGACCGACGCCACCCTGGTCAAGGAGACCGACTGGTACCCGAAGAAGACCATGACCGCAGCGGAGCGGCTGGCTTGCTACGCCAGCCGGTTCCCGATCGTCGAAGTCGACAGCACCTACTACTTTCCCCCGACCCCTGAGCTGTCGCAGATGTGGGCCGATCGCACGCCGCCCGGGTTCACCATGAACATCAAGGCGTGGTCGCTGCTCACCGGCCACCCGACCTTCCCGAACTCGCTATGGGAGGACATGGCGCCGGTCGTCCCGCCCGAGCACCGGGACAAGCGCCGGCTCTACTCCCACTACCTGCCGGCCGACGCCCTCGACGAGGCGTTCCACCGCTTCCGGCACTCGCTGCTCCCCCTGCACCGGGCCGGCCGACTGGGTGCGGTGCTGCTGCAGTACCCGAGGTGGTTCGGGCCCAAGGCCGAGAACCGCCAGGTGCTGCGCGACACTGTCGCCCGCCTGCCCGACCTTCGCCTGTGCGTGGAGTTCCGTCACGCCCGCTGGCTGGAGGGCGGCGAGTGCGAAACGACCCTGGAGCTGCTCGAGCAGCTCGGGGTCAGCTTCGTCTGCGTCGACGAGCCCGCCGGCTTCCCCTCGTCGATGCCGCCGGTGGTGGCGGTGACATCGGAACTGGCAGTCGTCCGCTTCCACGGCCGCAACACCGCCACATGGGAGGACCCCGAGATCCAGACGGCCGCCGAGCGCTTCCGCTACCGCTACACCGCCGACGAGCTGGCCGAATGGGTGCCCCGCATCCACGAACTGGCCGCCTCGGCCGGCGAGGTCCACGTCCTCATGAACAACTGCTGGCGCGACGATGCCGCGGTGAACGCCGCCGACCTGGCCGACCTGCTGGCCGGCAGCTGAGACAGGGCGCTGGCGAGTGTGGGCGATTCGGTGCTGTATGTGAGGCCGCGAAGTGCCCACACTCGCCGGCGGCCGGGCCACACCGAAGCAGAGCCGCCTCAAGCCGGACCGCCCGCCGGTCGATACTTCTGGTTCGAGCGCAGACTCGCAGAGGGGGAGCCCGCCGGTGATCGACATCGACCGGATGGACCAGCAGCTGAGTGCGGCCCTGACCGCCGACATGGCCGGTGCCCAGCGGGTGCCCTCGTCGCCCCGGCGACGCGAGCGGCCTCTGTGCGCACCGCCCCGGCCGCCTTCGCCCTCGTCGGCCACCGAGCTACTCGAGCTTGGGCGGCTGGAGGAGGCGGATGCAGCGACGTCGGCCGTCGCTCATCCCCGCGATGCGCTCACATGGACCACCATGCGGGCGCTGCTCACCGGACGCCAGGACACGGCGCGCTCCGGGGTGGAGGAGCTGCGTCACTTGGCTCAGCGGACCGACGACGCCCCCGCCTGGGACGGGTACTGGGTCCAGCGGTTCTGGGTGGCGTTCGAATGGGGCACGGAGGAGGAGCGCTTCGACGTCCTCGACCACTGCCGAGCGCGGGCCTACCGCTTCGATGACCTGCCCTGGTGGGGGAACCTGACCCTGCTGCTGGCGGTGATGGGCAAACGCGACGAGGCCGAGCGGGCCTTCGACGCCGCGTCGAAGCTTCGCCCCGACGCCCATGCCCTCGACCTGGTCACCAACCTCATCGAGGGAGCTGCGCTGCTCGGCGACGCCGGCCGGGTCGCCGCCGCCCTGCCGGCGCTGCGCTCGCCGGAGGGGCGACTGGTGGTCGTCGGCCACGGAGTCGTCTGCAAGGGATCGGTCGATCGCTATCGCGCCCTGGGCCTGGCCGCCCTGGGTCGCCGGGCGGAGGCCGCCGACTCCTTCCGCCGCGCCGAATCGGCCCACCGGGCCATCGGCGCCGGCCCCCTCCTGGCCCGCACCCTCCAGCAGGCGTCCGGATCACTGATCGCGGCCTGACCCGGCTGGGGGCTGATCCCGTCAGGCGCAACCCCGCACTTGGCGGGGCGCTCATAGCCGCCGGCTCCGATGCTCAGCGGTGGATGCCGCACTCCGTCCGCGACTGGCCGGCCCAGCGCCCCGAGCGGGGTTCGGCGCCCTCGGCCACCGGGACGGTGCAGGGCTGGCAGCCGACCGACAGGTACCCCTGGAACACCAGAGGGTTCACCGGCACATCGTGCTCGACGACGTAGCCCGCCACGTCGTCGTCGGTCCAGGTGGCGATGGGGTTGACCTTGACGAGGCCCCGGCGGTCGAGGCCCACGATCGGCGCCCCGGCCCGGGTGGAGGCCTCGGATCTCCGGAGCCCGCTGAGCCACGCGGCTCGCCCGACAAGGGCCCGGTCGAGCTGGAGAACCTTGGCGGCCGAGCAGCAGCCGTCGACAAGGGGAGCCGGTTCGGGGCCGACGGTGACCATGCGCAGGTTCAGGCCGTAGTGGCGGCGCACCCGCTCCACCGTCTCCAGCGTCTCCGGGAAATGGTGGCCGGTGTCGACGAAGACGACCTCGATCGACGGGTCGACTTTCACGGCGATGTCGATGAGCACCGCATCGGTCATCGACGCCAGCAGCGAGAGGTGGGGCGAGAACCGGTCGACGGCCCAGCGGACCACCGTGGACGCCGGCGCCGACTCGAACGACCGGGTCAGCTCGGCGAGCTCGTCCTCTAGCTGGAGCGAATGGCCTGCCACAGGGTCTCCACGGACTGGTCGGGGGTCTGGTGCTGGGTGTGGATCACGGCCTCGGGTCGCAACGGGGCCTCGTACGGATCGTCAACCCCGGTCAGGCCGTGCAATTCCCCGGCCCGCTGCTTGGCATAGAGCCCTTTGACGTCACGCTCGGAGCAGACGCTGACCGGCGTGGCCACGTGGACCTCGAAGAACCGGCCGGCGTGGAGCTCGCGCAACTCGTCGCGCACCGCCCGGTACGGCGAAATTACCGATACCACCGCGACCACGCCGTTCCGGGACAGCAGGTGGGCCACGAAACCGATCCGGCGGACGTTCTCCTCCCGATCCTCCCGGGAGAACCCCAGCCCCCGGGTCAGGTGGGTGCGCAGCACGTCGCCGTCGAGCACCTCGGCCCGGTAGCCGTTGGAGAGCAGGCGCTTCTCCAAGGCGTGGGCGATGGTGGTCTTGCCGGCTGACGGCAGGCCGGTGAGCCACACGGTCAGCCCTTGGGCGAGGTCGGCCACGTGGTCACGGTACCAATACCTGACGAATATGATCTACTTTTCAGGGAATCGCCTTGACCACTCCGAACCGCCCCTCCTATTCTGCACAAATGCGATTGAGAAACTCGGCTTTTCGGCCGGCATCTCGTCGTGTCCTCCTCACTGCACTCATGCTGCTCACCGCTGGTTGCGGAGGCGAGAGCTCGTCCTCGGGAGCCGGGCCGTCGGGAGCCGAGAAGCCCACCACTGTTCGCCTGGGCTACTTCCCCAACATCACCCACGCCACCGCCTTGATCGGCGTCGAGAGCGGCATCTTCCAGAGCGCCCTCGGCGCCAACTCCTTGGAGACCAAGGCCTTCAATGCCGGCCCGGCCGCCGTGGAAGCCCTCTTCTCCGGCGCCCTCGACGCCACCTACATCGGCCCGAGCCCGGCCATCAACGCCCACGTGCAGTCGGGCGGCGAGGCCGTCCGCATCGTCTCCGGGGCTACCTCGGGCGGCGCGCTGCTGGTCGTGAAGCCGTCGATCAGCACTCCGGCCGACCTCAAGGGCAAGAAGCTCGCCTCCCCCCAGCGGGGCGGCACTCAGGACGTCGCCCTGCGCTCCTGGCTCAAGGCCAACAACCTCAAGGCCGACCTGCAGGGTGGGGGCGACGTCTCAGTGCTTCCCCAGGACAACGTCCAGACCCTCGAGACGTTCCGCTCCGGCCAGATCGACGGCGCCTGGGTCCCGGAGCCCTGGGCCACCCGAATGGTGCTGGAGGGCGGGGGCAAGGTACTCGTCGACGAACGCTCGCTCTGGCCCGAGGGCAGGTTCGTGGCCACCCATCTCGTCGTCCGCACCAAGTTCCTCGAGGATCACCCCGGCGCCGTGCGCCGCCTGGTCGAGGGCCAGGTCCAGGCCAACGAACTGGCGAACAGCAACCCGGCCGAGGCCCAGCGCCTGACCAATCGGGCCATCGTCGGCCTGACCGGTCGGGCCGTGCCCGACGCCGTGCTCCAGGCATCCTGGAAGAACCTCGAGTTCACCAACGACCCCATCGCCCCGTCGCTGGCTGCGTCGGCCGACCACGCCCACGCCGTCGGCCTGCTCGACAAGGTGAGCCTCACCGGCATCTACGACCTCTCCATCCTCAACCAGGTCCTCCGGGCCTCCGACCGGCCTGAGGTACTGGGGTGACGATCACCGACACCGCACCCACCGCGCTGGGCACCGCCACCGCCATCTCGCTGCGGGGCGTCTCCAAGGCCTTCGGCCACGGGGGGAGCGCCGTCGTGGCTCTCGAGGGCATCAACCTCAAGGTCAGCCGGGGCGAGTTCGTATGCCTGGTGGGCGCCTCGGGCTGCGGAAAGTCCACCAGCCTCAACCTCATCGCCGGCCTTGACCGTCCGACCATCGGCGAGGTGACCGTCAACGGCCGGACCGCGCTGATGTTCCAGGAGGCCGCCCTCTTCCCATGGCTGACGGTGCGCGACAACGTCGCCCTTCCGCTGCGGCTGGCCGGGGTGGGGCGGGCCGAGCGCCACCGGCGGGCCGACGACCTGCTGGAGAAGGTCCACCTGGGCGGGCAGGGTGGCCGCCGACCCCACGAGCTGTCGGGAGGCATGCGCCAGCGGGTCGCTCTGGCCCGGGCCCTGGCCCAGGACGCCGAGATCCTCCTGATGGACGAGCCCTTCGGGGCCCTCGACGCCATGACGCGCGACCTGCTGCACGACGAGCTCGAGCAGGTGTGGTCGAGCACCGGCCTCACCGTCGTGTTCGTCACCCACAACGTTCGCGAGGCGGCCCGGCTCTCCGACCGCATCGTGCTGCTCACCAGCCTGCCTGGGAAGGTGGCCGACGAGTTCCCGGTCACCATTGCCCGGCCCCGCCGCATCGACTCCCCCGAGGTGATGGGCCTGGCGGCGGCGGTCACCGACCGCCTGCGGGCCGAGGTCCGCCGCCATGGCGACTGACCCGCCTCATGGCGACTGAGGTCCGGGCCGACGAGGCCAAGGAACAGGAGTTGGCGGCCGAAATCGCCGGCCTCGACGCCCTCGAGGCCCACCTGGGCACCCGGCCCGGTCGGGCCCGGATGCTCTGGTCGGTGGCCTGGCCGAAGCTGGCCGCCATCGTCCTGGCCCTGGGCGCTTGGCAGGCCATCGTGTGGACAGGGTGGCGCGAGGAGTACCGCCTGCCCGGTCCCGACCGCGTCCTCCCCGCCCTCTTCGACCTCCTGGGCGAGGGGACGTTCTGGACCGCGGTCAGCATCACCATGCGCCGGGCGGTGACCGGCTACGCCCTGGCCCTGGTGATCGGGTCCGTGATCGGTCTGGCGGTGGCCCGGGTCCGGCTCCTGCGCAGCGCGGTGGGGTCGCTCGTCACCGGGCTCCAGACCATGCCGTCGATCGCCTGGTTCCCCCTCGCCATCCTCCTGTTCGGCCTCACCGAGCAGGCCATCATGTTCGTCGTCGTCCTGGGCGCCGCCCCGTCCATTGCCAACGGCCTCATCGCCGGCGTCGACCATGTGCCTCCGCTCATGCTCCGAGCCGGGCAGATGATCGGGGCCAAGGGGATCGGTCTGTACCGCCACGTCATCCTGCCCGCGGCGCTGCCAACCTTCGTCGGCGGGCTCAAGCAGGGATGGGCTTTCGCGTGGCGGAGCCTCATGGCCGGCGAGCTCCTGGTGATCGTGGCCAGTCGGCCCTCGATCGGCGACCGGCTCCAGTTCACCCGGGAGTCCCTCAACGCGGATGAGATGCTGGCCCTCATGGTCGTCATCCTGGTCATCGGGATCTTTGTGGACACCGTCTTCGGGAGAGCCGACGTGACCCTGCGCCGCCGTCGGGGACTGATCGACGCCTCCACCTGAGAGAATGAGCCGGTGCGGGTCTCGGCCAGAGTCGACTACGCGGTGCGGGCCTTGGCTGAGCTGGCCGCCGCGGCCGGGACCGGGCCGATGAAGGGCGACGCCATCGCCGCCGCTCAGCAGATACCGCTGCGATTCACCGAGAACATCCTCAGCGACCTGCGCCGGGCCGGGGTCGTCGCCAGCCGGCGGGGAGCCGTCGGCGGCTATTGGCTCAAAGAGCCGGCGGAGACGATCACCGTCGCCGACGTGATCCGCCATGTCGAGGGTCCGCTGGCCGACGTGCGGGGCGACCCGCCGGAGGAGGTCGTCTACACCGGCGCCGCCACCGCCCTCCAGGACGTGTGGATCGCCGCCCGGGCCACCCTCCGCTCGGTCCTGGAAGTCGTCACCATCGCCGACATCGCCACCGGGCACCTGCCGCGTGCCGTGCAACGCCTGGCCGGCGACCCCGACGCCCGGGCCCGCCGGTGACCCTCCCTTCGATTCGGCGATGAGGGTCGGGATCACCGCCGACCGGCGGTGGGAGGAGCAGGCCCGGATGTTCGCCGACCGGGGCGTCGATGTCGTCCACGCCCCGACCATGCGGACCATCGACCTCACCGCCGACGAGGCGTTGCGCACCATCACGTCGGACCTGGCCGTCGACCCGCCGGACTACCTCGTCGTGACCACCGGCATGGGCATGCGCCGCTGGCTGGAGGCTGCAGCCGGGTGGGGGCTCGACACCGCCCTGCTGGCCGGGCTGGCCGCCAACTGCCGGGTGATCGCCCGGGGCGCCAAGGCCAACTCGGCGGCCCGGGGCGCCAACCTCGACGTGTGGTGGCGGGCGCCCGAGGAGACCATGCAGGAGATCGTCGACCACCTGGCCGCTCACGACGACGTGGCCGAGAGCCGGGTCGCCCTGCAGCTGTTCGACCCGGACGGCAACCCGTCGACGGAGATCCTCAGGGCCATGGCCGGCGAGCTGGTCGAGGTCCCGGTGTACCAGTGGGCCCTGCCCCACGACCGCGGCCCCGCCCAGGACCTGGTCCGCGCCGCCGTCGCCGGCGAGGTCGACGCCGTCACCTTCACCGCCCAGCCGGCCGTGCGCAACCTGTTCCGCATCGCCGGCGAACTGCACCTGCGCCGAGAGCTGGCGGAGGCGTTCAACGGTGGCGTGGTCGCCTCGTGCGTCGGCCCGGTGTGCGCCGCC
>JBBQRO010000049.1:0-21516 GCA_038214685.1 Acidimicrobiales bacterium | reverse complement strand
CACCACCGCACGGCGGGCAGCCCAAGCGCCCGGCGGCGAGATCGGTCTCGACCACGGCCTGGTCGGTGCCTACGATGAGCACGGGTGCCTCCGGCATCTACCAGGAAGAGCCCTCCCGACAGTCCGGACAAGATCGGCGGGGCGAGTGGCCGGGGGGAATCGCACCCCCCGGCTCTCTCAGAACCGGACGTGAACCTCTCGATTCATCCGGCTCCCATCACCTGGCTGTTGGCTGTACTCCCAAGCGCCAGTGGGCGAAGAGATGCGGCTCACGTAGGGCAACGCCCTCAAGCCACCTCCACGCCTTCGTGACACGGCCGTACAGCCGCTTGTACTTCCGCATGGCCCATCGAACGAGGTACTCGTTGATGCGTTGAAAGGAGGGATACAAAGCGGACTTGTAGAAGCGCCCGTAGTACGTGATCCAACCTTGCACGACCGGATTGATCATCCGGACAAGGTCCCCGAGAGCCAAGTCACTGCGCCGGTGAAGCCGCCAGTCCCGAATGACTGAACGGATGCGCTTGGCGGCGTCGTCGCTCACTGCCGGGGAGAAGCTGACAAACCGTCTGCCATGCTTGCTCCTGGCGTCACGAGGACGAAACGTGTATCCCAAGAAGTTGAACCGCTCGTGCTCGTGAGAGCCCTTGCGACCCGAGTCCTTGCAATACACGATGCGCGTCTTGTCCGGATGCAACTCCAGACCGACTTGCGCCATCCGATAGGCGATAGCGTCCAGGACCTGCCGGGCCTGGGCCTCCGTCGTGCAGTGAACAACCGCGTCATCCGCGTATCGCTCGAAGTTGACCGTCGGGAACTCCCGAGACAGCCAGCGGTCGAACGCGTAGTGGAGGAAGAGGTTCGCCAACAAGGGTGAGATCGCCGAACCTTGCGGGGTTCCACGATCTCGTTTCACCAAGGTGCCGTCGCCCATCTGGAGGGGGGCTTTGAGCCACCGTTCCACATAGAGGAGGACCCACGGCAGGTCCGTGTGCTTCGACACCGTCCGCATGACAAGCTCGTGGTCCAAGCTGTCGAAGAACGACTTGAGATCAAGATCGATCACCCAGTCGGCCTTCCAGCATCGTTGTCGGCATGCTGCCACCGCATCGAGCGCGGACCGGCCCGGTCGATAGCCGTAGGAGTCGGGATGGAACAACGGCTCCACCTCCGGCTCCAGGTACAGCCGAACGACCGTCTGGGCAATCCTGTCCGACACGGTGGGCACGCCTAGAACGCGAACCCCCTTGCCTCCTGCTTTCGGTATCTCCACCGCCCGGACCGGCGGCGGGAAGTAACTCCCCGAGGACATCCGATTCCAGAGCTTGTAGAGGTTCCCTTTCAGGTTGTTCTCGAACTCTGCGATCGACTCCCCGTCAACACCAGCGGCGCCCTGATTGGCCTTGACCTTCTCGTAGGCCTTCCAAACTTGCCACTTGGAAATCTCAAACGGCTTCGCCGTCAGCTTCGGCTCGGTCACCGGCTCATCCCACCTGACGGTGGTTGGCCGCCGATCAAGCCAGGGTGACCCGCCCCCTTCGCTCTGCCCGCATTACCAGGCTTCATCGCTATTACGGGACGGTCCGCCCCTGCGGCCCGCATCGCTACTCAGCCCCTTGCGGATTCTGCCGCTTGGGGGTCTCGCTCTCGTCGACCGGCCACCTGGACAAGCCCAGGTGAACGGCCGAGCCGTATCGGGTCGCAGGTTCCCACGTTCCGCACCAGAGCCCGGACCGGACTCGCGCCAGCTTCATGCCGGACACCACCTGGGCAGTAGGCAGGTAGCCCCCAGGCTCATCCCGGGCCAACCCTCTTTGCCCGGTTTCGATGTCATCTAGCGCATTTCGACACTTCATCACTGGTTCGCTCCCGCTCGCCTTCCCGGCCCACACCTGACGCACTCTTCGGCGCGCCTTTTCCGCAACGCTCACCACCCCGGCTCTTTACCGACGCAGCTTGCGGTGGTTTGGGACCTCCCCCTGTAGGGCGATCCCGGAGGGTCGATTCCTCCATCTCTGGCACAGCACCGCATCCGTCGAGTTCGATCCTCTACATCGCTCTCTCCTTCTGCGTTCGTGGCACACGAGGGCTCTTGCGCGTCTCCCGTTCAGCCTGACGCGCGGACGAGCCCGGCGCTCGGTCAGTGCCAGCCCACCGTCCTGGCCATCAGCGACGTCAGCACCCCCGCGGATCCTGATCCAGCGCGACGCTCAACAAAGGGCACCCTGGGCGCGGCCGCGCGGGTGCCGCAGGAGGAGCGACGACCGGGTGCCGCAGACGGTCGAAAGGGCGTTCGCCAGCGGCTGGCCGCTCAGCATAGACGTGGATGTGGGCGTCGGAGTGTGGACCTACGCGGCGGGAGAACCGCACGCCCGGCTCAGGTATCGCGACCACGTCGCCGCTCGGCATCGCGACCACGTCGCAGGGCGGCATAGCCTCCCCGCACATGCGCATCGCCGCGTTCGACCTGGGGTCGAACTCCTTCCACCTCCTCGTGGTCGACGCCCACCCCGATGGCACCTTCGCCCCGTTGATCAAGGAGAAGGACATGCTTCGCCTGGGCGACGCGGTGGGCCGGGAGGGACGAATCCCCGACGCGCTGGCCGATCGGGCCGTGGCCACCGTCGAACGGTTCCGGAGGCTGGCCGTTGGCGCCGGCACCGAGGAGATCCACGCCCGGGCCACGTCGGCCCTGCGCGAGGCCGAGAACGGCGGCGAGGTGGTCGATCGGATGGCGGCCGAGGCGGGGGTGAAGGTTCGGGTCATCAGCGGCCAGGAGGAGGCCCGGCTCATCTTCAAGGCCGTCCGGGCTGCGGTGGTCATCGACCCCGGTCCCGCCCTGTGCCTCGACCTCGGCGGCGGCAGCCTGGAGATCATGGTCGGCGACCCCAAGCGCCTGCAGCTGGCGGCGAGCGTGCGGCTCGGCGTGGCCCGCCTGTCGGCCGAGCTGGTCACCGGCGACCCGTTCACCTCCGACGACGTCCGCCGGTTGGAGAAGCGGGTGGCCAGCGTGTTGGCCCCTTTGGCCGACGACGTCGCCCACCTGCACCCGGCCATGGCCGTGGGCAGCAGCGGCACGTTCTGCGACCTGGCCCGGATGCTGGCGGCCCGGCGCACCGGGAGCGTGCCCCGATCGATCAACCAGTTCAGCTTCGGCCGCGACGAGCTGCTCCCGTTGCACGAGGAGCTGCTGGGCATGCGCTCTTCGGAGCGCGCCGGCCTGCCCGGCCTGGAGGCCAAGCGAGCCGACATCATCCCGACGGGCTCCACCGTCCTGCTCACGGCCATGGAGCTCTTCGGCTTCGACCGCCTCACCGTGAGCGAGTGGGCGCTGCGGGAAGGCATCGTGCTCGACGTCATCCCCCGCCACGAGGCCGCCGACTGGTCGGGCGACCCAGGGGCCATCCGCAGCTCCTCTGTGCTGCAACTGGCCCGACGCTGCAACTGGGACGAGGGCCACAGCCGCCAAACCGCCCGCCTGGCCCTTGACCTGTTCGACCAGACCGCCTCACTGCACACGCTGGGCCCGGCGGACCGGGAGCTGCTCGAGCACGCGTCCCTGCTCCACGACATCGGCGAGCACGTCTCCACCGAGTCCCACCACAAGCATTCCGCCTACCTCATCCAGCACGGGCGCCTGCGCGGCTTCACCCCCGGCGAAGTCGACTTCGTGGCCGCCCTGGCCCGGGCCCATCGCGGCGGCGGGCCGAAGCCGTCGCACGAGCCGTTCGCCTCGCTCGGGCGCGACGAGCGCGAGCGCGTCACCAGTCTGGCCGCCCTCCTCCGAGTGGCCGACGGGCTCGACCGTGGCCGGGCCGGCAACGTCAGCGGCATCGAGATGGTGCTCAACGGATCGCGTGCCCGCCTGGTGGTGAAGGCGGAGTCCGACATTGCCATCGAGCTGTGGGGCGCCCGGCGCAAGCGCGAGCTGTTCGAGCGCCTCTTCAAGCGCCGCCTCGACGTCGTGCCCGCCTGAACGTCGGCGGCAGCCAGAGTGGTCGATTCGGTGCGACCTGACCGTGGGAATCGCCCACACTGAGCGAAAGGCTACGCCTCGGCGCGGGCCTGCTGGCAGATCGGGGTGGCCTGCGTGGCCGTATCGGCGGACGAGCAGACCCCGTTGACGAAGCGGGGCTCCTGGCCGTTGAGTCGGGTCCCGGCCTCACGCGCCGCAGACGACCACTCGGCCAGGCTGACGCAGGTCTGCACGGAGGGCAGGAACGCCTGAGCGGTGGGATCACCCGCCGTCTCGCGGTCGTGGCCGGCATCGAAGGACTGGCGACATGCCGCCGACACTGTCACGACGTCGCCGGGGCGCAGCACGGGGTCGTCGTCCACAGACGCCTCGTTGCCGCCACCGCCGCAGGCCACGAGCATGCCGGCCAGCACGAGAGCGGCGAAACGCATCCGCCCACGGTAGCGGTCGCCGGTCCCGTAGAAACGTCGGACCGCCATGCCCGGCCGAGGCGCCTTGCAGCGGGATGGATCGGCCACTACGGTCATCAATTCATGTTGATTCCTGGGAGCGTGGAGTGACCGAGCAGGACCTCTCCCGACGGCGATTTCTCGGCCTGACTGCTGGCGGCGCCGCGGCGGCGGCGTTTCTGGCCGCCTGATGGTCGGCGGCGGCCCTCGACCCCCTCTACCAGGCAGTTCGGTCCGTGCCCATCACCGCCTGGGCGCCCATCGCCCTGATGTGGTTCGGCCTCGGCGAGGGTGCGGCCCGGTACCTCGTCTTCATCGGCGCGGCGCGCATGCTGGGCACCCGCCAGCGTGAGATGGCGCGACTGGTGTTTGATCGGCGACATTCTCCTGCGCACCGTCACCCGGCCGCTGGTGCGGTGGGCCGACGCCTGATCCGGACCGGGTGAGCGCCACGGTGCGTGCTGAACCGACAGTGTTGACTGCGCCCGCCCTGGCCGCCACCGGCGTGGCCAAAGCCTACGGCGCCCTCTCGGTGCTGGGCCAGGTCGATCTCTCGGTGGCCCAGGGCGAGGTCGTCGCCGTGCTCGGGCCGAGCGGGTGCGGCAAGTCGACCCTGCTCCGGGTGCTGGCCGGGCTCGGACCGCCCGACCGGGGCCGGGTGGAGGTCGGGGGCGAGCCGGTGCGGGGCCCGTCGCCCGAGCGGCCCATGGTGGTCCAGGACGCCACCCGGTTCCCTTGGCTCTCCCTCCGCGCCAAAGTCGAATGGGGCCCCCGGGCCCTCGGCGACCGGCGAGCGCCGGCCATCGCCGGCGAACTGCGCGACGCCACCGGCCTGGGCGGCTCGGCTGACCTGTTCCCCCGCCAGCTTTCTGGCGGCATGCGCCAGCGGGCCGCCATCGCCCGGGTCCTGGCCACGTCGCCTCCGCTGCTCCTCCTCGACGAGCCCTTCGGCGCGCTCGATGCCCAGACCCGACTTCGGAAGGCCGACGTGCTGGCCGGCGTGCTCGATGCCTGATCGGTGGGACCGGTACCTGGTCGACTACCACGACTCCAGACCCGGCATCACCGAGGATGTCCTCGCCGGCGCCCGGGACGGCGAAGGCCGGTCGCCGTATGACTGGCTGGCCGGGGCGGTCCCCACCAGTGCAGAGCTCGTGGTCGACTTGGGCTGTGGCAGTGCCCCGCTGAGCGGCATCCTGGGCCCGGAGCGGGTGGTCGGTATCGACCAGTCGGCCGGCGAGCTGGCCCGGGCGGCGACGGCCGGGTGCCGCCTGCTTCGGGCGACGGCGGTGGCCCTGCCCGTCGCCGACAAGGTGGCCGATGCCATGACGGCATCGATGGTCCTCATGCTGATCCGCCCGCTGGAATCCGTGCTGGCCGAGGTCAGTCGGGTGCTGCGTCCGGGCGGCGTGCTCGTGGCCACCCTGCCGATACGGGCGGCGGCGCCCGGCCCGACGACAACGTCTCCTGTGTTCGCCGAGATCCTGGGCGCCCTGGGCCAGGCGGCAGCCGACTACCCCGAACCCCTCCACGACCCCGGTCTGGCCGACCGGTTCGCGGCCGCAGGCCTCAGTCTCGAAGGTGACGAGACGGCGGCGTTTGCCAGGACGGTGCGGGGCCCCGACGACGCCGAGCGGGTCGTGCGCTCGTTTTACGCCCCGGGGACGGGAGCGGCCCGGGTGACCGCGGCCATCGAGGAGCTCCAGTGGCGGGTGCGATCGGCGCCGGTGGGGATCGCCTACCGGATCCGCCGGCTGGTGGCGGTACGCACTGGCGGCGAGCTTGGTCATAAGGCCCGAGGCCCGGTGGCGCTACGGTGACCAGAGTGGCGACCGGAGCCGACGTCGTCGCCGCCGCTGAGCGGATGGCCGGGGCCGTCGCCGGGCAATCGGCCGCCATCGAGTCGGCCGGGCGGCTCCCCGACGACCTTGTGACCGCGCTCCGGGCCAGCGGCGTCCTCGGATTGTGGCTGCCGGCGGAACTGGGCGGGGCCGAGGCAAGACCGGCCGATGTGGTCGACGCCGTCGCCACCCTCGCCGCGGCCGACGGTTCCACCGGGTGGTGTGCAGCCGTCTCGGTGGGCACCGGTGCATTGGCCGCCTACCTGCCGCGCGCCGGCGCCCACCGGATCTTCGCCTCCCCGTCGACGCTCACCGGCGGCTCGTTCAACCCGGCCGGCCGGGCCACCGTGGAATCGGGCGGCGCACTGCGCCTCAGCGGCCGCTGGGGCTTCGGCAGCGGCGGCTCGCACGCCGACTGGATGAGTGGCGCCTGCCTGCTCGTCGACGGTGACGGCGAACTGGTCACCTCCGTCGACGGGCGCCCCGAGGCCCGACTGGCCTTCTTCCCCGCTGCGGCCACCACCATTCACGACACCTGGCACACCGCTGGGCTGCAGGGCACCGCCAGCCACGACTACGAGGTCGAGGCGCTTGCTATACCCGCCGATCAAACCATGGCGTTCGCGTTCGACCCATGGCCGGACGGGGCGATGTGGCGCATGCCGCCGATGCCGCTGTTCTTCGCCCCGTTCGCAGCCGTGGCCCTCGGCATTGCCAGAGGAGCCATCGACGACCTCGTGGCCCTCGCCCAGGTCAAGACGCCCTACCGCAGCGCCCGCAGCCTGGCCGAGCGCGACGTGGTGCAGTCGATGGCGGCCCGGGCCGAAGCTTCCACCCGGTCGGCCCGGGCGTTCCTGGTCGAGACCCTCGACGAGCTGGTTGCGGCCGCCGGCGCCGGCGCGGATATCACCCTGAAGGACCGGGCCATCGCCCGGCTCGCTGTGGTCAACGCGGCCCGGGCCGGCCGGGACGCGGTGGACCTGTGCTTCGAGGCGGCCGGCACCACTTCGCTGTTCACCGACCATCCCCTTCAACGCCGCCACCGCGACATCCACGCACTCAACGCCCACGTGGTGCTGGCGTTTCCCGGCCTGGAGACGGTGGGCCGGGTATTGCTCGGGCTGGAGCCCGATACGCCGCTGCTCTAGTTCATCGGCAGCGTCAGGAGGCTCGCCAGGCTCAGGCCGGGGAGTCGGTGGAGCGGGACCGGCTCTCCACCCGTGCCTGCACCAGGCTGACCACGTCGCCGTAGGTGCGGACGCAGGCCAGGACCTCCTCGGGCAGGGCGATGTCGAACTCGTCCTCGAGCACCATGGCCAGCTCGATGGCGGCGAGAGAGTCGACGCAAAGGTCTTCACCCAGGCGGGCGCCCGGCATCAGGCGCTCCGGGTCGACGTCGAGGTGGACGGCGACGACGGTGCGCACGCGGGGCTCGGTCTCGATCATGCTCATCTGGCTGGGGCCCTGCCGCCAGCCGTCGCCGATTGCAGTTCGAGTTCCATGGTCTCCCTCAGTGCCAACTTGTCGATCTTGCCGGTGCGGTTGCGGGGGATGACGTCGACCACCCGGATGTGGCGGGGGACGGCGTAGTCGGCCATGTGGCCCGCCACCCACTGCTGAACGGTGGCGGGGTCGACGGTGCGCCCGGTGGCCGGGACAACGAAGGTGGCCACCGACTCGTACGCCAAGCGGTCGGGCACCCCGAAGACGGCCGCCTCGGCGATGTCGGGATGACTGACCAGGAGGTACTCGAGCTCGACGGAGTACACCTTGTTGCCCCCCCTCATGATCATGTCCTTCTTGCGGTCGAGGATGAACACGAACCCCTCGTCGTCGACCCGGGCGTAGTCGCCCGTGTGCAACCAGCCGTCGACGATGGCGGCCTCGGTAGCGGCCACGTCGCCAAAGTACCCGGGAGTGACCATCGGGCCTCGCACCAGAAGCTCGCCCGGCTCGCCATCGGGCACGTCGCTCCCCTCGTCGTCGACCACGCGCACGTCGGCGCATGGCAGCGGGCGGCCGACCGAGCCCGGCTTCCGGCGGAACTCCGAGTCGAGGAGGATGGTGGCCGGCGAGTGGGTCTCGGTGAGCCCGTAGGCGTCGTAGAGCCGCAGTTGCGGCATGCGCGCCCGCAGGGCGGCGACGGTGGAGATCGGCACCGGAGAGCCCCCGAACGCCCCGATCTCCACATGGGCCAGCGCCGGCCACCCGAAGCTCGGGTCGCGCAGAAGCAGGGGCCAGATCGACGGGACGACCATCAAATAGGTGATACGGCGCTGGTCGATGAGCTGGACGAACTGGCGCGGGACGACGTCGGCCACTGTCACCGATGTGCCCCCCACCAGCATCATCGGCGTCACCTGGGCGACATGGCCGGTCACGTAATAGAGCGGGAAGACGATGGCCGTGCGGTCACCGGCTGTGAGGGCCAGCGTGCGCACGTAGGCGATCGCGGAATGCATGGTGCCGCGGTGGACGATCTGGCTGGCCTTGGGCCGGCCGGTGGTGCCTGAGGTGTAGATGACGGCGTAGGTGCTGTCCTCGTCGGGGAACGGCACGGCGACGCCGCGCCAGGGCCGGCGGCGCCCGGTCAGGTGGTCGCCGACCTCACGGACCCGGTCGCCGGCCAGCCCGGCCTCGGCTCCCGCCCGGCGCAGGCCTTCGACGTGCTCCGGGTGGCCCAGGGCCAGCGACGCTCCCGAATGCGCCAACATGTACGCCCACTGCGTCGGCGACAGGCGGGTCGACAGCCCCACGAACACCAGGCCGGCGCGGGCCGCGGCCCAGATGGCCACCGCAATGTCGAGACCGTTGGGCAGGCAGACCGCCAGCCGGTCGCCGGGCCTCAGGCCCTCCTCGGCCAACCGTTCCGCGGCGCCTTCCACCAGCTCGGCCATCTCCGCGTAGGTCACGTCGCCGTCGGGCGTCTCGAGGGCCAACACGTCGGGGAAGAGGCGTACGGCCCGGTCGAGCGCCTCGACGATGGTTCGCACCCGACCGGGGTAGCAGCGGAGGTCGCCGGCCGGCGTCGACTCCAGGACCAGGCCGCTGGCGTCGGCCGGCGTGGCCGTCAGCACGGGTCGGCGGTGGCCGGCCGTCCTTCGGACACCGCGCCGGAGGCCCCCACCAGGCGGCCCATGCTGCGGTGCAGCTCCTTCACCCGGCCGTGGTCGGCGGCGTAGCAGGTGAACCGGCCGTTGCGCCGCTTGGTGATGAGCCCGGCCTGGAGAAGCACCGAGAGGTGGTAGGCCGCCAGCGGCTGAGGCAGATCCAGCGCCTTGGCCAGGTACCCGGCGCTGCGCGGGCCCCGGCGCAGGTGGCGGAGCATGAGCAGCCGGTGGGGTTCGGCGATGACGGCCAGGTCCTCCGAGAGACGTCCGGCTTCTGTCTGTGTCACGACACTGACCATGACCTGAGATTCTAGACGGGCACGCTCGAACGGCATCAAGGGACACTGATATCGTGCCAGCCGCCGTGATCGACGCCGACACCGACTCGGTCGCACTGACAGGGGTCGGCGCGGTCACCCCGCTGAGCCATGCGGCCACCACGGGGGCCCGACTGCTGGCCGGTGATTCGGGACTGAACGCCGCGCCCGAGGTGCTGCTCCGGGCCGGCCGGGCGGCGGCCGGGCCGGCGCGGGTCAGTCCCCTCTTCACGCCGATCGACGGGGCCGACATGGCGGCCTGCCAGCCTTCGATCGTCTTCAGCGCCACCGGGCCGGTGCTGGGCGGGGTGGGAGCGTGTGCCGCCGGCGTGCAGGCGGTGATCGACGCCCTGCGGATGGTGCAACGGGGCGACGCCGAAGTGGTACTCGCAGGCGCAACCGACGGGGCCCTCTCACCGATGCTGCTCGGAGGGAGTGTGGACCAGTGACCGGGGTGCGGGTGGTCGTGACCGGCATGGGCTGCGTGTCACCCCTCGGCAACGACCGGGCGTCGACCTGGGACGGCCTGCGTCACGGGCGCAGCGGCGTGGCCCGGATCACCGCCTTCGATCCCTCCGACCTGCCCTCGCAGATTGCCGGCGAGGTGAAGGGCTTCGATCCGGTCGGGCTACTCGGCCGCAAGGACGCCCGGCGTACCAGCCGACCGGTGGCCCTAGCCGTAGCCGCAGCGCGTGAGGCGGTGGCCGACAGCGGACTCGACCTCCGCCCGGTGGCGGACCAGACGGCCGTCGTCATCGGGTCGGGCGTCGGCGGCTTCGGCATGGCGGAGAAGGCGGTACTAGCCCACGCCAGGGGCGGTTACCGACGCATCTCCGTGTACGCCGCGGCCCAGATGCTGGTGGACATGCCGGCTGGCATGGTGGCGGCCGACGTGGGCGCCCGGGGCGCCAACTTCGCGGTGGTGAGCGCCTGCGCGTCGGGCGCCCACAGCATCGGCGAGGCAGCAGAGCAGATTCGCCGAGGCGACGCCGTCGTCGCCCTGGCCGGCGGCACGGAGGCGGCCATCACCCCGGTCGGCATGGCTATGTACTGCGCCATCGGTGCTCTCTCGCGTCGCAACGACGCCCCGGAAGCGGCGTCGCGCCCCTTCGACGTCGACCGCGACGGCTTCGTGTCCGGGGAGGGCGCAGCGGTCGTGGTCCTGGAAGAGCTCGACCATGCGCTGGCCCGGGGCGCCCGCATCTACGCCGAGCTGGTCGGCTACGGGGCGACGGCCGACGCCGGCCACGTCACCGCCCCCGACCCGGCCGCTATCCAGGCGGCCCGTTGCGTCAACCTGGCCCTGGCCAAGGCGGGCCGGTCGCCCGCCGAGGTGGGCTACATCAACGCCCACGGCACCAGCACGGCTCTCAACGACGCAGCAGAGACCCGCGCCCTCAGGCTGGCCCTCGGTGACGCGGCGGCGACGATCCCGGTGTCGTCCACCAAATCGATGACCGGGCACCTCACGGGCGCTGCCGGCGCCCTCGAGGCCATGATCACGATCCTGGCCATGTCGGAGGGCTTCCTGCCCCCCACCATCAACCTCGACTCCCCCGACCCGGCGTGCGACCTCCACCACGTGGCCCACGTCGGGCGACCGGCCGCTCCCACGCTGGCCCTCTCGACATCGTTCGGATTCGGCGGCCACAACGCCTGCCTGGCGTTCGCTCGCGTCGACTGAGCGGAGCGCGGCCGCTACGGCTCGAGGGCGGCCCGCAGCAGGGAGCGCAGATGCTCGAGACGGGCCATGACCACGTCGATGGCCAGGGGATCGCCGCCCAGCAGCCCCTCGAGCAGGGGGATGTCGCTGAAGTAGCTGACCAGGGCGCCGTAGATGGTGAAGAACAGCTGCGCGGGGTCGTGGCGGCGGAGGCGGCCGGCGGCCATCTCCCGCTCGAAGAAGGCGGTTGCGGTGTTGAAGTAGGGCCGGAGGCCCTCACCGAGCTCCACGCCAAGGCGGCTCCCGCCCTCCAGGGCCTCACGTCTCACCAAGCGGACGAACTCGGGGTGGTCCATGAAGAACCGGAAGCCGGCGGTGAGGACCTTGTCGACCTGGGGCCAGCCCTCCTCGGGAACCTCGGTGGCCGCGTCGACCTCGAGGTACCAGTCGGCCAGGGCCCGCTCGAAGACCTGGCGGTACAGGGACTCCTTTGACGGGAAGTGGTGGAGCAGGCTCGGCCGGCGAATGCCCACGCCGGCGGCGATGTCGTTCAACGACGTGCCCTCGTACCCGTGTTCGGCAAAGCAGCGGAGAGCCTCGCTGAGGATGGCGTCGCGCGTCGAGAGCGCGGGTCGTGTCGCGGTCATCCGGCCCAGTGCCCTCTCAGTCAGGACTGAGGCCGGACGCGCTCGAACCCTGGCATGGCACCGAGGCTACCCGCCCGGACCGTTCCGGTCGGGTAGCCGGGCGATCTAACCAGCCAGCTTCCTGGCTGCTCCGGCGATGGACTCGGCGTCGATGCCGGCTGCGGTCACGCACTCGTCGGGCTTGGCCGACCCGGGCAGCTTGGCGACCGCCAGCTTGACCAGCTTCAGGGGGATGTCGAGATGGGCCTCGGTCAGTGCCGACGCCACCGCCTCGCCTATGCCACCCTCGGGCCAGTGGTCCTCGACGGTGATGACCCGGCCCTCGGTGGCCCGGGCCGCCTCGGTGAGCGTGGCGGTGTCGATCGGTTTGACCGAGTAGAGGTCGATCACCCGGACGGCAAGGCCGTCGGAGGCCAGGGCGTCGGCCGCTTTGAGCGCCTCGTGGAGGGTGATGCCGGCGGCGACGATGGTGACCTTGTCGTCGTCGGAGGAGCGCAGCACCTTTGATCCGCCCACCTCGAACGTCTCGTCCGAGGAGTAGAGGATGTCGGTGTTTCCCCGGGTGGTGCGCAGGTAGGCCACGCCTTCGGGGATGTCGGCCATGAGGGCGACCAGGGCTGCGGTCTGGGTTGCGTCGCTCGGGTAGAGGACGGTGCTGTTGAGCACGGCGCGGAACGAGGCAAGGTCCTCCAGGCCCATCTGCGACGGGCCGTCCTCGCCGATGGAGACCCCGGCGTGTGAGCCACAGATGTTCATGCGGACCTGACTCACCGCGCCCATGCGGATGAAGTCGTAGGCCCGGCTCAGGAAGGCGGCGAAGGTGGATGCGTAGGGGATCCATCCCCGGACCTGCATCCCTACCGCGGTGGCGACCATCTGCTGCTCGGCGATGTAGCACTCGAAGTATCGCTCGGGGTGGGCGTTGCGGAAGATCTCAGAGAAGGTGGAGTTGGAGACCTCGCCGTCGAGGGCGACAACGTCGCCCCGCGCTGCGCCCAGGGCGGCCAGGGCGTCGCCGTAGGCCTTGCGGGTGGAGACCTTGTCGCCGCCCTTCTCGTACGTGGGCAGCTTCAGCTCGCCCGTCTCGAAGACGTGGGGCGTGCCGTCGGTGGTGGGCTTGGGGACGGCGACGGTGATGCCCCGGTCACCACCGAGCTCCTCGATGGCTTCCTCGTAGTCGGGCACGGCCTTGCCGTGGGCGTTGAGCTGGTCCTCGACCGACTTCACGCCTCTGCCCTTCATGGTCTTGGCCACGATGACGGTGGGCTTGCCCTTGGTGGCCACGGCCTCGGCGAACGCGGCGTCGATGGCCTCGACGTCGTGACCGTCGATCTCGATGGCGTGCCAGCCGAAGGCCTCGGCCCGGTTCTTATAGGCATCGAGGTCCCAGCCGTGGCGGGTCTCGCCGCTCTGGCCCAGGCGGTTGACGTCGATGATGGCAGTGATGTTGTCGAGGCCGGCGAAGCTGGCCTCCTCGAACGCCTCCCACATCGAGCCCTCGGCCATTTCGGAGTCGCCGCAGAGCACCCAGGTGCGGTAGTCGAGCTGGTCGAGCTTCTTGGCCGCGAGGGCGACTCCGACGGCGATGGGGAGGCCCTGGCCGAGGGAGCCGGTGGCCACGTCGACCCAGGGAAGGTCGGGCGTGGGGTGGCCTTCCAGCCGGCTGCCGAGCTGGCGGTACGTGGTCATCTCCTCGGCCGTGACCGCACCCGCGGCCTGGTACATGGCGTAGAGCAGGGGTGAGGCGTGGCCCTTGGAGAAGATCAGGTGGTCGTTGTTGGGGTTCTCAGGTGTGTCGAAGTCGTAGTGGAGGTACTTGCTCATGAGCACCGCCATGAGGTCGGCCGCCGACATCGACGACGTCGGGTGACCCGACGCGGCGACACCGCTGACCCGCACTGCGTGCACCCGCAGCTGCTGTCCGAGCTCCTGCCACCCCTGCTTCTCGTCGTCCATGGCGACAATCCTATGTTTTCTTTCTGGCCCTACCTCAACCCGGTTCTGTGGTACCACCGGTGGTACGGTCCGGCCATGGACCAGAGACTCCTACAGCTCCTCGACTTGCTCGACGTATCAGACGGAGAGACGGTAGGTACTTCGGTACGACTCCCGCTTGCCCTCCGCGACGCCGCCGTCCTGGCGGCCGAAATGGGGCTGGCAAACTCGACGACCGACCTGACCGTACGAGGACTCCGAGACCACCTCGAAGCGGTGGCCCAACGGGCCGTGCTCGACGCCCACTACCGCCGCCATCCCCAGGTCAGGCCCGACCTGGCGGAGATTGCTCAGGTTGCGGCCGAGATGGAGGGGAACCCCCTCGCCCACCGTCCGGAGCTCATTCGTCGGGCCGCGTCGGAGATCCGACTTCTCTGCGAGGACCCGACGCCCGATGAGGTGTTGCTGTATGCAGCCGGTCTGGCCGCCGCGGCGTGAACCGGGCCCGGACGGCCGTGCTCGACAACGAGGCGATCCAGGCGCTCTCTGACGTGTGCCACCGCAAGCACCGGCGGGCGCTCGCCGCCCTCGAAGTCGTCGCCGCCCGAAACCTTGGCAAAGCGGGATCGGTCCGCCTCGTCGTGCCGACAGCCGTTCGAGTGGAGGCCGGCTGGGATCGTCGCCGGCGTGATGCAGGCCTCATCAACCGGTTTCCGGCCGAGGATGCCGGTCTCGATAGCGGGTCCGCCGACCGGGCCGCCGGTATCCGGATCGCACTCGACGTGTCCGTGGCCGACGCCCACATCGGCGCGGTGATCGAGGACGCCCGCCGCCCGGTTGCCGTCCTCACCAGCGATGCCGCCGGCCTCCGTCGCATCGCCGCCCACCTCGGAGTGGCAGTCAACGCCGTCGTCGTTTGACCTCAGCCTGCATCGGGCTTCTCCTCGCCGAGCGGGGAGGCCGGTAGCGTGCAGCCCATGGACATCGTGGCCGCTCTTTTCGTGGAGGGGATCGAACAGCGTTCGGTTCCCGGCCCCTCGACCCGCTTCGACCTGACGGGCGTCATGTTCTCCCTGCCCGCCACCGGCGACCTACCGGTGCACATCGCCCCCCACCTGGTGGTGTTCGTGCGCTGCCCACCCGACGACACCGGCGCCGGCACCCTCGAGGTCGAGTTCCTCGACGCCGACGGGAAGGAAGTGGCCCGCAACGCCCAGCCGGTCAGCGTGCAACCAGGGAAGTTCGGCCGGCTCCTCGTCAAGGGCGAGCTCACCTATGAGACCTACGGCACGATCGAGGCGCACGTGAAGCTCACCGGGGGCTCCACCGTCGTGGTACCCCTCACCCTCCTGGCCCCTTGATCTCCCGACAGTTCGCCGCCGCCCTCTCCGAGCACCCCAACGCCGCCGTGGCCACCGGCGACGTGGTCGGTCGGGTCCTCGAAGCCCTGGGCGACGCGGCCGAGCCGCCCGATCTGGCCATGGTGTTCGTGACGCCCGCCCACGCATCAGAGCTTCAGGAGATCGTGGCGACGGTGAACGCCACCCTCCGGCCGACGGCGATGCTCGGCTGCGCAGCCATCTCGGTGGTGGGTGGCGAGCGGGAGGTCGAGCGGGGGCCGGGCATCTCCCTGTGGGCCGGCCGCACCGGCCCGGTGACCGCCTTCCACCTGGAGGTGGGCGAGTCGCCCGACGGCCTGACCTTCACCGGCTGGCCCGATGCCATCCCCGACGACGCCAGCGCCCTGCTGCTCATCCCCGACCCCTTCAGCTTTCCCACCGACGACCTCCTGCGCCGCATGGAGGAGGACCGTCCCGGTATGCCGGTGGTGGGCGGGATGGCTTCGGCGGCGCGCGCCCCCGGTGGCAACCGGCTGGTCATCAATGACCAGGTCGTCAGTTCCGGCGCAGTCGGCGCTTTCCTCGGCCCCGGCGTGGAGGTCACCACCGTCGTCTCCCAGGGGTGCCGGCCGGTTGGCACCCCCCTCGTCGTCACCCGGGCCGAGCAGAACATCGTCTATGAGCTGGGCGGTCGCCCGGCGGTCGAGCGGTTGCAGGAGGTCGCGGCGGCCCTGTCCGACGCCGACCGGGACCTGCTGGCGTCGATGGTGCAGATCGGCCGGGTCATCGACGAGCGCAAGCTCGACTTCGTGCCCGGCGACTTCCTCGTGCGCAACGTGATCGGTGCCGATCCCAACAGCGGCGCCCTCCGGGTGGGCGACATCGTCGAGGTGGGCTCGACGGCCCAGTTCCAGGTGCGCGACGCCGCCTCGGCCGACCAGGACCTGCGCCGGATGGTCGACGGCAAGTCGGCTCAGGCCGCCCTGGTGTTCACCTGCAACGGTCGCGGCACCCACCTGTTCCCCGAGCCCCATCACGACGCCATGGTCGTCTCCGAGAGCCTGGACGGCGCCCCGGTCGCCGGCATGTTCTGCGCCGGCGAGCTCGGGCCGATCGGCGGCCGCAACTTCGCCCACGGCTTCACCGCCTCGGTCGTTCTGCTCTCCACCTAGGACGCGGTCCCGCACCCCGCCCAAGAGGAATAGCGTCGCGGCCATGACACGACTGCAGAGACTCTTCTCCGAGCAGGGCCAGAGCCCGTGGCTGGACAACCTGAAGCGGGGCTACATCACCAGCGGTGACCTGACCCGCCTCATCGACGAGGGCATCCGTGGAATCACCTCCAACCCCACCATCTTCCAGAAAGCCATCACCGGCCAGGCCGAGTACGACGATCAGTTCCGCAGCCTCATGGAGCGCAAGCGGTCGGTCGACGACGCCTACTGGGACCTGGTGATCGACGACGTCACCCACGCCCTCGACCTCCTGCGCCCGCTCTACGACGAGAGCGCCGGCGGCGACGGCTTCGTGTCCATCGAAGTGGCGCCCGGCCTGGCCAACGACACCGAGGGCACCATCGCCTCGGCCCGCCAGCTCGACGACCGCATCGAACAGCCGAACCTGCTGGTCAAGATCCCGGGGACGGCGGCGGGCATCCCGGCCGTCCGGCAGATGATCGCCGAGGGCCGGAGCATCAACGTGACGCTGCTCTTCTCCGTCGAGCGCTACGCCGAGGTCATCGAGGCCTACCTGTCGGGCCTGGAGGACTGTGAGGGGGACCTGGGCCGGGTCCACAGCGTGGCGTCGTTCTTCGTCAGCCGGGTCGACACCGAGGTCGACCGTCGCCTCCAGAAGATAGGAACCGGGGAGGCCCTGGCCCTGCGGGGCAAGGCCGCCGTGGCCCAGGCCAAGCTGGCATACGAACTGTTCACCTCCCGGTTCCGGGGCGAGCGGTGGGACGCCCTCTGCGACCAGGGAGCCCGGGTGCAGCGGCCGCTGTGGGCGTCCACGTCGGTCAAGAACCCGGCCTATCGCGACACCCTTTACGTCGACAGCCTCATCGGCCCCGACACGATCAACACCATGCCCGACGCCACCGTCGACGCCTTCGAGCGCCGGGGCACGCTGGCCTGCACCATCAACAAGGACCTCGACCAGGCCCACCGTGTCATGGACGACCTGGCCCGGGTGGGCGTCGACATGACCGACGTCGGGCGCACACTCGAGGAGGAGGGCGTCGCCTCCTTCGCCAAGTCATTCGACGAGCTGATGGGGGCGCTGCGGGACAAGGCTGCCGAGCTCGTCGCGTCGAGTTGACCGTCGCTCTTCTAGCATTCGGCCGATGAGCGACAACCCGCTGGCTGAGGCCACCGTGGAGCGGGTCGCCCCGCCAGCGGTACTCGTGGTGTTCGGGGCGTCGGGTGATCTCACCAGCCGCAAGCTCATGCCCGCGGTGGAGAACCTGGCTCTTCGCCGGCTGCTCCCCCCGGGCTTCTCGGTGGTGGGCGTGGCCCGCACCGAGATGGACGACGCCGAGTTCTATGAGCGGATGCGGGCTGCCGTGGAGGAGTCGGGCGGTGGCGGGGAGGATGCCAAGCACGTCTGGGAGGCTTTCGCCGGGGGCGGCTTCCGGTACGTAGCCGGCGACTACTCCGACCCCCAGACGTTCGAGCAGCTCAAGGAAGTCCTCGACGAGATCGACGAGCAACGGGGCACTGCGCAGAACCGTCTCATCTACCTGGCCACGCCGCCCGACACCTTCCCGATCGTGGTGCAGGGGTTGGCCGCGTCCGGCCTCAACCACCCGGCCAATGACGAGGCCTTCGTCCGCATCGTCATCGAGAAGCCTTTCGGGCGCGACTCCCGTTCCGCGGAGAAGCTCGACGCCGCCGTCCACGAGGCGTTCCACGAGAACCAGGTGTACCGGATCGACCATTACCTCGGGAAGGAGACGGTGCAGAACGTCTTGGCCCTGCGCTTCGCCAACGCCATCTTCGAGCCGATCTGGAACCGGCGTTACGTCAACCACGTCCAGATCACCGTGGCCGAGTCGTTGGGCGTCGGCCATCGGGGCAGCTTTTACGAGAAGGCTGGGGCGCTGCGCGACATCGTGCAGAACCATGTCATGCAGGTGCTGGCGTTGACCCTCATGGAGCCGCCTTCCACGTTCGACGCCGACGGCATTCGCGACGAGAAGGTGAAGGCGCTCCGCGCCGTCGACATCCTCAGCCCCGACCAGGTGGCCCAGGAGGTCGTCAGGGGCCAATACCGGGCCGGGTGGGTGCAGGGGTCGGAGGTGCACGGCTACCGCGACGAGGAGGGCGTCGACCCCCACAGCCAGACCGAGACCTACGTGGCCATGCGCCTGAAGGTCGACAACTGGCGCTGGGCTGGCGTACCCATCTACGTGCGCACCGGCAAGTACCTGCCCAAGCGGGTCACCGAGGTGGCCATGGAGTTCAACCGGGTGCCCCACCTGCCCTTCGCCATGAGCCAGGCCGAGGGCCTCGAGCCCGACGCCCTGGTCCTGCGCATCCAGCCCGACGAGGGCATCACCCTGCGGTTCGGCGCCAAGGTACCGGGCCAGGCCTTCCGGGTCCGGTCGGTGTCGATGGACTTCTTCTACGGCGCCGCGTTCCTGGAGGAAACGCCCGAGGCCTACGAGCGCCTGCTGCTCGACGCCCTATTGGGCGACCCCACCCTCTTCATCCGCTCCGACGAGGTGGCCCAGGCGTGGCGGATCGCCGACCCGGTGCTCGAGGCGTTCGAGGAGGGCGACCTGCCCCTCGCCCGTTACGAAGCGGGCACCTGGGGGCCGCCCGAGGCCGACGCGCTCCTCGACCGCGACGGCCGGCGCTGGCGCAAGCCCTGATCGCCCATGCCTGAACTGGCGATCACCACCATCGGGTCCTGGGAGTCCGACGACGTCACCGTCGCCCAGGTGGAAAACGCCCTGTCCGACCTGCGCCGGCACGAGTGGCGGGCCGCGGTGCGCACCAGCGTGCTGACCCTGGTGGCGGTGGTCGGCAGCGAGGGGGAGGCGGTCGGCGCCCGGGGAATCATCGCCGATCTGGGCGTCCGCCACCCGTCGCGCACCCTGATCATCATCGCCGACGACGCTGCGCCGGAGGGCCCCAACACCACTGACGCCGCAGTCTGGGTGCACGCCGTCGAGCGCGAGGGCCGGGCCGTGTGCTTCGAGGAGGTCGTCCTCCGCGTCCGGGGCAAGGCCCGACACCACCTCGATTCCATCGTCGAGCCCTTCGCCCTCCCCGACGTGCCCTTGGTGGTGTGGCTGCCGGCCAGCCTGCCGTCGCCCGGCGACCCGCTCATGCAGGCGGCCAACCGGGTGGTGGTCGACAGCCGCGCCGTCGCCGAGGCCGGCGGCGACGTTTTGGCCCGCAGCGCCACGCTGGCGAAGAGGCTACCGGTGGCCGACCTGTCGTGGATGCGGCTCGAGCAGTGGCGGAGCATGCTGACCGGGCTCTTCGAGGGCGGGCTGTACCGGCCGTTCCTGGAGGCGGTGGACCGGGTCGAGGTGGCGGGGAACCACGGCCCCCGGTTCCTCCTCGGCGGCTGGCTGCTGCGCCGCCTCAGCCTGCCGCCGGCGCGCGTCGAGCTCAGGCGGGCCGACCACGTGTCGGTCGTCATCCACGCCGTCTCGGGCGGCCGGAAGGGAACGTTCACGGTGGCCCGGCACGGGGCGGAGCGGGAGATCCAGTCCTGCGTGGACATCGAGGACGGGCCTCAGCTGGAACAGACGGTCACGATGCGCCAGCAGTGGCCGTCGTTGGCTCTGGCCTCGGCGCTGACCCGCGTGGGCCACGACGAGATCTACGAGGAGGCCCTGGCTGGCGCCCGGGAACTCCGACTGGCCGAGGGAGGCGTGTGAACGGAGAGGTGATCACTGTCGACGACGTGGCCGGCGAGTTCGCCGAGCGCGTGGTCGAGGCCTTCCTGCACCGGCCGGGTGACGGGTTCTCCCTCGTCCTCTCCGGCGGCGGCACGGCCCGCCGTTGCTACGAGCGCCTGGCATCCGACGGCGGAGACCAGATCGACTGGTGGCAGGTCGACGTCTACTGGGGCGACGAGCGGTGCGTGCCTCCCACCGACCCCGACTCCAACGAGCGGCTCGGGCGCGACTCCCTCCTCGAGCGGGTGGGGGCGGCCAACGCCGTCTACCCCATGCGGTGTGAGGACGGGCCCGACTCCTATCAACAGCGGGTGGCCCAGGCCGGGCGTCTTGACCTGGTCCACCTCGGCCTCGGTCCCGACGGCCACACCGCCTCGCTGTTCCCGGGTTCGACCGCCCTCGACGCCGATCCTGGCCGGCTGGTGGTCCTCAACGAGGACCCCACCGGCCTCAACCAGCTCCCCCGCATGACCCTCACGTTCTCCGCCATCGCCCGGGCCCGACTGGTTCTGATCACCGTCGAGGGCGAGAAGAAGCGGGAGGCTCTCGCCGCCGTGCGTCGGGGCGACGTCGACATCCCCGCCACCCGCATCACGGCCGACCGCGTCATCTGGCTGGTCGACCCCGCCGCCGCCGGCTGAGCCACCCGCCGGCATCGTTGGGCGCGTGGCCCGCATCAGCGTCGACATCGACATGGACGCCTGCCGCACCGTCATGGGCCGGTACCAGCTGGCAACCCAGCAGGCGGCGATCAACTTCGCGCTCCGAACACTGGCCGCCGAGCCGCTGGGCCTCGATGACGCCCGTGGGCTACGCGGTTCGGGGTGGGCCGGCGACCTGGAGGAGATGCGCACGGACCGCGCCGGTTGACGCTCGTCGAACCCTCGGTCGGGTCGCCGTTCGTCGGCGGCGGAGTGACACCCTCTCAGTCCGGGAGATGACGCCGAGCCGGGTCGCCAGCTCACGCCGGCCGCCCCGCCGGCTCGTTGAAGTAGACCGCCCCGGGTTCGAGGCGTTCCCCGGTGGGGTGCGACCACGCCCCGGTGGCGATGCCGAGCTCACCGGCGGCGGCCTCGACCGGCCGCCCCGGGGGTACCGGTCGCCCGCAGCCGTTCAGTCTCCAGCCCCGCCCGTCGGTGAAGATCACCCCGTCGGGATCGTCGGCATCGCCGGCGATGCCCAGATGGCCGAGGTGGTGGAGCCGGTGATGTCGACGGCACAGGGCCAGGAGATTATGGGTGTCGGAGACCCCGCCGTCCTCCCAGTGCACCACGTGATGGATATGGAGCCAGCGATCACGGTCACACCCCGGCACCCGACAGCCCC
>JBBQRO010000048.1:0-22208 GCA_038214685.1 Acidimicrobiales bacterium | reverse complement strand
CAGAGGACACCCACCCGGAAGGCCCGGTACCCGTCGCCCGCCACCGGGGCGATGGCCAGGCCCACGGCGATGGCCTGCACCCACGTCTTGACCTTGGCCTGGAAGCGGGCGGGCACCGACACCCCTCGGCGGCCCACGTAGGAGCGGTAGACGCTCAGGGCCACCTCTCGCACGGCGATGAGGGCGACGGGCAGCCACCACATCACCCCTTTGGCCACCAGGGCGGCCATGGCCCCCAGGACCAGGAACTTGTCGGCCAGGGGGTCGAGGAAGGCGCCCGACCGGGTGACGCCGTGGCGGCGGGCCAGCCAGCCGTCGAAACAGTCGCTGCCGGCCAGGACCACCCACAGGGCCAGCGCCGACCACTCCGCGCCGTCGTCGAGGACCAGCACGATGAGCAGGGGCAGGACCAGGATGCGGACCAGGGTGACCGCGTTGGCCGGCGTGGCCAGGGCCGATGGCCCGAAGGTGTTGGCGGCCATGACCCGGGCCGCCTACGCCGCTTCCAGGTCAGGGCCGGCGGCCCCGGTGATGGTGACCTTGGCGAACCGTCCCGCCGGCAGGTCCTCCGGGACGGCGACGATCCCGTCGATCTCGGGCGCCTCGCGGTGGGTGCGGCCCACGCCCGGCTCGTCGACCAGCACCTCCACGATGTCGCCGACCAGGTCGCTGCGCCGAACGGCGGTGATCCGGTCCTGGATCTCGGACAACTCGAGCAGGCGCTCGGCCACCAGCCCCGGGTCGACTGCGCCGTCGAGGTCGGCGGCGTGGGTGCCTTCCTCCCGGGAGTAGGAGAAGAAGCCGGCCCAGTCGAGCTCGGCCTCCTCGACGAAGCGCAGGAGAACATCGTGGTCCTCCTCGGTCTCGCCGGGGTAGCCGACGATGAACGACGAGCGGAAAGCGGCGGTCGGCTCCCGATCCCGGATGCTCCCGATCCGGGCCAGGAACCGGGGACCGTCGCCCCAGCGCCGCATACGGCGCAGCAGGGGCTTGGACGCGTGCTGCAGCGACAGGTCGAAGTAGGGGACGCCCGTGGCGCAGATGGTGTCGACAAGCCGGTCGTCGAGCTCGGAGGGATAGAGGTAGAGCAGCCGCACCCGGTCGACCCGGGCGGCCACCGCCCCGATCAAGGGCACGATGGCACCCTTGCGGCCGACGTCGCGCCCGTAGGAGGCCAGATCCTGGGCGACCAGGACAATCTCGGCCACGTCGAGAGCCTCGACTTCGGCCAGGATCGACTCCTCGGTGCGGGAGCGCTGCGGGCCCCGGAAGGAAGGAATGGCGCAGAACCCGCATGTGCGGTCGCAGCCCTCGGCCACCTTCACGTATGCCCAGGGGACGTCGGACTTCGGCCGGGGCAGGTTCAGCAGGTCGAAGCTGGGCACTGCGGGCCCAGAACCGGGCTTGGACCCCAGCGTGACGGCCACGCCGAAGCCGGCCACCTGGTCGACCTCTGGCAGGGCCTCGGCCAGCTCGGCCCCCGCCCGTTCGGCCAGGCAGCCGGTGACGACCAGGCGGGCGCCGGGGCGGCGGGCGCCGGCGAGGGCCAGGATGGTGTCGATCGACTCCTCGCGGGCCGCCTCGATGAAGACGCACGTGTTGACCACCACGAGGTCCGCGTTCTCGGGGCGGTCGGCCGCCTCCAACCCTTCCGACGCCAGCCGGCCGGCGAGCTTGTCGGAGTCCACCTGGTTCTTCGGACAGCCCAGGGTCTCCAACCAGTAGCGCTCAGCCATGCTGGCAACAGTATTTCAGGCCGGGATCCCAGGTGGCGGCCGCCGCCGCCCCCGGGGCTCCCCTACTTCTGCTTGCCGAGCATGCGGTTCATCTTGGTCCCGCACGTCGGGCACGCCCCCTGGGCCGCCCGACGACCGTTGGCGAGCTCCACCTCGGTGCCCTCGAACTCCCGCTTCTCGCGGCACTTGACGCAGTAACCCTCGTAGTTGGCCATGAGGACAGTCTCTCCCAGATCGCGGCGTCGGCCGCAACTGCGGCTACCGCTTCTCGCCGAAGGTGTGTGTCACCTTTTCCGACGATCCGCGGTCGTATTGGTTGTAAGTGTCAGACTTCATAACCAGAAAGCAGAGGCCCTTCCATGTACGAGTTCGCAGTCGTCGCATTGCTCGGTCTGGTGGCTCTCAAGGTCACCGACCTCGTCATCGAGAACGTCCCCGGGCTCGACCGGATCCGTACCCTGTTCACCTTCAGCCTCGCCATCATCGTCGCCCTCGCCCTCGACTACTCGGTCTTCGCCGGGTTCGGCGTCACGGTGCGCGAAGCCTGGATGGGCACCGTCGGCACCGGCCTGATCGTGGGCTCCCTGGCCAGCGCCTGGGCCGCCCTGCTCGGGTGGTTCGGGACGACCTCGGTAAGCGGCACCACCACGGTCCGCAACGAGCGTCCCCGTATGGCAGCGTAACCTCAATTCGTCAATCCCCGTGGCCGGTGGTGCCTCAATGGAGAGGCGCCGCCGGCGTACCTTTTTCGGCGATCAGCGAGACTTCAACTCGTCGAGCTCCTCCGGCGTCATGAGCACGGCCCGGGCCTTGGAACCCTCCGAAGGGCCGACGACGCCCCGCTGCTCCAGCAGGTCCATGATCCGCCCGGCCCGGGCGAAGCCCAGGCGCAGCTTGCGCTGCAGCATCGACGTCGACCCCAGCTGGGAGCGCACCACCAGCTCCATGGCCTGCTCCAGCATCTCGTCGGAGTCGTCGTTCGAGCTCGCGCCGCCGTCGTAGCCCGCCGCGGCATCGTCGCCCTCCACCCCCTCCACGTACTGCGGCTGGGGGGCCTGCCGGCGCCAGTAAGCCACCACCTTGCGGACCTCGTCCTCGCTCACCCATGACCCCTGGACCCGCAAGGGCACGCTGGAGGAGGCGATGGCCAGCAGCATGTCGCCCTGGCCGACGAGGCGCTCGGCGCCCACCTGGTCGAGGATGACCCGGCTGTCGGTGGCCGAGCTGACCGCAAAGGCCAACCGGGAGGGCACGTTGGCCTTGATGATGCCGGTGATGACATCGACCGAGGGCCGCTGGGTGGCGATGACCAGGTGGATGCCGACGGCCCGGGCCATCTGGGCGATCCGGCAGATCGACTCCTCGACGTCGCGGGCGGCCACCATCATCAGGTCGTTCAGCTCGTCGACCACCAGCAGGATGAACGGGAGACGGTGGTAGGTGACCTCGCTGCCGGGGTCGGGGACGAGGTCGCCGCGGTCGAAAGCCGCGTTGTAGCCGCTGATGTCGCGCACACCGACCTCGGCCAGCAGGTCGTAGCGCCGCTCCATCTCGTGCACCGCCCACGACAGGGCGTTGGCCGCCATCTTGGGGTTGACCAACACCTGGGTGAGCAGGTGGGGCAGGCCGTTGTACTGGCCCATCTCGACCCGCTTGGGATCGACGAGGATGAGCCGGACCTGGTCGGGCGTCGACCGAACGAGAATTGAGGTTAAGAGCGAATTGAGACAGGACGACTTGCCCGCGCCGGTGGCGCCGGCGATGAGCAGGTGGGGCGCCTCGGCCAGGTTGACCAGGATGGGCCGGCCGGCGATGTCGCGGCCGACGGCGACCTCCAGCGGGTGGGTGGCCTTGTGCGCCTCGGGCGAGGTGAGGATGTCGCCCACCAGGACGAGCTGGCGCTGCTTGTTGGGCACCTCGACCCCGATGGCCGAGCGGCCGGGGATGGGGGCCAGGATGCGGACATCGGCCGACGCCATCGCGTAGGCGATGTCCTTGTGCAGGTTGGTGACCCTGCTGACCTTGACGCCGGGACCGAGGGCCAGCTCGTAGCGGGTGACCGTGGGGCCCACGGTCATGCCCACCAGGGCAGTATCGACGCCGTGGGCGGCCAGGGCCCGCTCCAGGGTGCGGCCCTCGGCCTCCACCATGGCGTGGTCGATCTCCTGCGCCTTTCCCCTTTTCAGGAGGGTGAGGGGCGGAAGCCTCCAGGCCGACGGCTCGCCGGCCGGGCCGATGTCGATGGCCAGCTGCTCGGGGGGATCGGCGGGGGCCTCGATGGGCGTCGGAGGCAGCCGAATCTCGACGGACGGGGCAGGGATCGGGGCGACCGGCTCTCTGGGCACCGCCGGGTTCCGCAACGCGGGCACTGCTGGCTCCACCTCGGCATCGGGGACCGACGGCAGAGGCGGAGGGCGCAGCTCGGTGAGCGAGCGGCCGAGCGACGCCAGCCCCCGCCCGCCTCGACGTGCCGCCCCGCCGGCCTGGCTGGCGGCGGTGCGCACCGTCGTGCGGGCCAGGACCAGGGCGGCGACGCCGAGCACCGTCACCAGCACCGCTGCCGCGCCGGGCCCGGCCAGCACCGCCCGTAAAGGAACGGCGGCGACGGTTCCGACGATCCCGCCCGAGGACCGGAGATCGGTGGCGCTCGCCTCCCAGCCCGGCCCGTCGGCGACGAGGTGGATCAGCCCGCAGCCGGCGACGGACGCCAGCGACAGGCCCACAGCCAGCCGGACGGGCTCGGCCGGCGTCTCCCGCCAGAGCAGCATGGCGCCGGCGCCGGCCAGCAGGAAGGGCAGAGCCCACCGCCCGTAGCCCAGGACCACGCCGGCGCCGTCGCCGATGGCCCGGCCCGCCGGACCGGCCAGGTCGCCGTAGACCGACAGCGCGGTGACCAGGGCGAGCAGGACGAGGACCAGCCCGCCCACGTCGTAGCCATGACCCCCCAGCCGGGGCGGCTTCTGCTTGGGCGCCTTGGGCGGGGCCGGCGGCTTCTTGGCGGCCGGCGCCGGCTTCTTGTTCTTAGCCGGCGCAGCCTTCTTGGCCGGCGCCTTCTTGGCGGGAGTCGCCCGTTTGGTCGACGGTCTGGTGGCCACAGTGACAACAACGCTAACAGCAGCCACACCAGCAACAGGCCCATGTCGACCTTGAGACAGTTGACAGCGCCAGGTCGACCTCAACAGCACCCAATCCCCTCCCGCCCAGTGCGAACGTCGACAGGAGGTGGGGGAGATGTCGAGACAACGGTTCTTGGCGGCGATGCTCGGGGCTCTGGCTCTGGCAACCGTCCTGGCGGGAGCGGTGTCGGCCGCCCACGTGGCCCGAATGGAGGTCAATCCGGCCCAGGTCGCGCCGGGCGGCGAGGTCGCGGTCTTCGGGACGCCCAGCTGGGCGCCCGTGCCGGTGAAGTCTTGGCCACCTTCTCGACGACCTCCGGCGGGAACGCCCAGTGGGGACCGGGCACGGTGAAGATCCCTGACGTGCCGCCCGGGGTCTACGACCTCGTGGGCACCCAGGACCCGGCGGCCACCCAGGTCGCCCTCCGGGGCGTGCCGGCGCGGGCCCGGGTGGTCGTGACGGGGCCGGGAGGGGCGCTGCCGCCGGCGGCGAACGGAACATCACCGTTGCAGGCCTTCAGGGAAGAGGGGCCGAAGACGTCGAGCCTCGTCCTCATGGCTACCGCTGCGTTCGTGGTGACGCTGTCGCTCGGCCTCCTTGCGGGCTGGATCCTCCGCCGGCGAGCGGTGGCGTCGTGAGGGCCCGTCGGCTCACCGCCGCCCTGATGCTGGCGGGTGGGGCCCTGGCCACCGCCGGCGGCGCCACGGCCGCAGTCACCCCAGCCGCTCCGGTCGGGCGGACGGTCCCGGTGAAGGCCACGGCCACCGACACCCGGCCGACGCGTGCCTACGAGCCGCCCACGCTGCTCATCCACCCCACCGACCCCGACACCGTCGTGGGCGCCACCATCGAGCTCACGACCGGCGAGTGCCGGCTCCTGCGCAGCCACGACGGCGGCCGGGGCTGGGACCTCCTCGATACGACGCCATCGCCGTCGGAGTTCCCCCGGTGCTTCAAGGGCGCCGTGTACGGCTACCTCAACGAGACTCCCATCGCCTGGGGCCGCAACGCCACCCTGTACTGGGGCCTCAACGGCCTCGACCCCACCCGCGTCGACCCTGACACCAGCGTCCTGGTAGCCCGCTCGACGGACCTGGGCGACACCTGGTCCTCGACCGTCGTGGCCGACGCCCGCCAGCCCACGACCAGGGCGGTGACCAACCCGAGCCGGCCCGTGGCCGGCCTGGCCGTGGACAGCACCTCGGGTCCCGACGACATCGTCTACGTCGCCTGGCAGACGTTCCCTGCCGGCACCGGGCCCCGCGAGGTCCTGTTCTCGGTGTCGACCGACGGCGGACGCACGTTTTCCGCGCCCCGCCTCCCCTACGACGAGGCCACCAGCAAGCGCCTGGGCGGAGAGCCGGGGCTGGAGGGCCTGCCGCCCCAGCTGCGGGTGGCCGGCGACGGCAGCCTCTACATCCTGATGCCTGGGCGCAGCGCCGACACGTCGATTCCCCACCGACTGCTGCTGGGCAAGTCGACCGACAAGGGCGCCACGTTCACCTATACCGAAGTGGCGGGGCTGGTCGAGGCCAACTCGACCCCCGGCCTATGGTGGTCGCCCGAGGGCAGCCCGACCGGCACGCTCCAAGTCGTGTACGAGGACGGGTACGGGCAGCCGCTCGGCGTGCACAAGATCTTCTACGTCCGCTCCACCGACGGGGGCACCACGTTCAGCCCGCCGAAGCTGCTCAACGACGACGAGCTAGCCCGGCGTTCCGTACATGAGTGGGCGTCGAGTCGGGCTCATCTGTGGCCTCCGGTCAGCGGGTGGTGATGGGGTCGACATCAAGGAGTTCGAGGATGCGGGCGGCCTGTCCCTGGGGCGCCGGGATGACGGGCGGCCCGGTGGCCGAAGCGGGGACCAGGGGGAGGCCACCGAGGGCGGCGAAGATGAGCCGCCCGGTGGGCCGGGCCTTGGGGCGGCCGGGGAAGCCGGTCATCGTCACTTCGGGGGCGATGGCGTGGCGGACCTGGCGCTCCACCAGGCAGAAGATGAGAAGGGCCAGGCAGATGACGCTGAGGAGCGCCTCGATGCGCCGGTTGTTCTTCAAGAAGATGGGGGCGACGGCGAGGGGCCCCTTGAAGCCGCCGAAGCGGCGCTCGACGACCTCTTGGCCCTTGTAGCGGACCAGCACCTCGCCGGCGTCGGCTTCGGCGGGAGCAAGGTTGGTGAGCAGGCAGTACCAGCCGTCGGTGGCCGCCTCGTTGTCCAGGGCCGCTTGGTCGAAGTGCCACTCCAGGGTCGGGGTGCCGGAGATGTCGGTGCCGACGGTGCTGGCGAGGTAGTCCCCGACGCGCCTCTTGGTGGCGATCACGACCAGGCGGGCGGTGACCTTCTCGGCGTTCGGGTAATGGCGGCCGCCGAGCCCCCGGATGAGAGAGTCCAGATCCCTCCGGGCCCGATCGAGCTTCTTCTCCCGGGCCTTGGCCGCGGCACCGGCATCGGCTGAGGACCACACGAAGACCCGGCGCAGCTCGATCGCCTCGCCCTTCTTCGACTTGGCCGGCGCCATGACCCAGGCGTCGGAGCCCACCCGGTAGCGACCACGGGCTTCGGGGGCCTTCTTCGCGTCGCGTTGGGCGACGTAGTCGACGTCGGTGAGATCCAGGGCGTTGGCGGCCCGCAGCACGTCGGCACTGACGTATGCCTTCGATGCCGGGGCGATGAAGGTCATCCCGGCCCGGGTCATGGCGGCGACGTTGCCGTAGGAGATCAACTTGGTGTCGCCGACGAGGAGGAACCGCCGGGGCTCGCACATCGACCGCAGGGATTCCATGGCCCCCACCACCTGGTTGATCTCACCGGCGCGGCCGTCGAAGGCCCGGTGGAAGATGGGGATGCCCCCGTCGCCGGTGACCCCGAGGCCGGTCTGGATCTGTTTGAGGTCAACCCGGCGGTCCTTGGGGTGCCCGTAGGACGGTTCGACGAAACCCGCTTCGGGGTTGTCGTAGTCGCCGAAGAGCGACATCGAGGTGATGTCCCAGTGGATGCGGGAGGTGTCGATGCCGAAGCTGGTGATGGCGTTGAGCCCGACCGAGCCGACGATGCCGGCCAGCGCTGGGGCCACCGCATCGAGGGCCCGACCGATCCTGTCGTCGTTGAGGGCGTCGGGTTCGATGCCGAACACCTCGGCCACCGCCCATTCCCGGGCCCAGTCCTCCACGTGCAGCAGCGGCTGGGGCGAGGTCAGCCGGTTGGCCACCAACGCCTCGATCACCCGCCCGTGGGTGGCGATGGCCACGTCGCGCACCGGGCACGCCCGGTCGATGATGCCGCGGATGTCCAGTCGGCGGCAGAAATCGGCGATGACCGGGAGCGATCCCAGCACCTTGTCGCGCTCCCTCGCCGGCCCCAGGACCAACCGTCTTCTTGCCATACAGCAAAATTCGCGCCTCCTCCGCGAATCTCCTGCAAGGAATTACAAGTTTGTCGATTTATCCGAGCCGCTGCCATGTGCGGAAACCGGGGCTAGCTCAGCGCTACAGCCAGTTCAACCCCAACCTCAGCGTCGGCCCCGACGGTAGGGTCGACGTGGTCTGGTGGGACTTCCGGGACGGCGCCGGGCTTTACGCCACCGACGTCTACTACGCCTACTCCAACGATAACGGGTCCACCTGGTCGCGCAACTTCCGCGTCACCGACCAGTCCATCGACCGCAAAGTCGGCACGTGGAGCAACAACTACGACTACCGGGCCCCGCCGTCCATCGCCTCGACCGACGAGACCGTTCTCGTGGGGTGGGACCAGACGTCCCCCGACGGACCGTGGCAGGATCTCATGACGGCCACCGTCCAGCTCACTGAGCCGCCTGCGGACGACGCCGCCATCCCCTACGTCC
The DNA here is from genome assembly GCA_038214685.1 of Acidimicrobiales bacterium. GTDB lineage: Bacteria > Actinomycetota > Acidimicrobiia > Acidimicrobiales > AC-14 > CADCTB01. Next base: position 13,513 of record JBBQRO010000048.1, on the reverse strand, counting down.
TCGCTGCCCTGCTCGGCCTGGCGGCCGGCGGCGTGGCCCTGCTCGTCGTGGCCAGAGCGGTCCGCACGCGCCACGACGCGGCCCGGCGGGACGCCGACGTCAGGGAGGAGGAGGCGGCCAGCCGCCGGTGAGCGGGGCGAAGCCGTCGGTGGGCCCGAGCTGCTCGTAGGCGATGTGCGCTGAGCGGTCCGCTACAAACGGACTCTTGCGCTCACGTCTGTGCGGTGGTGGACGCTCTGGCCTACCCCGGTCACTCGAACTGGCGACTTGCCGCCTGCCGAGTGTGCAATGTTCCGTCCCAGAGCCACAACATTGCACACTCGGTGGCTGGGACGGCTGTACCGGCCGGCCATGTGCGGAATACAGGGCTGGCCAAGGCGGCGACGTCGTCGCTGGCCGAGTTGCGAGAAGAAGGCGCCCGGGTGAAGGCGGCGGCGGTGCCCGACGCCGAGGCCCGGCGGGACTCGATCCACGCCGAGCGGTTCCTGGCTTTTGAGGTAGCCGGCTTCGGGCCGGTGGCCGTCTCGGCGGTCCGACGAGATGCGCGGCCGAGGGGTGCTCGGCCTCGACGTGGTTGGAGACCGACCACCGGGTGGACTGGGCTGCCAGCCACATGACCGTGCTCGACCTGCTCGATCGGTTGTGCTCCCATCACGACGACCTCAAGAGCCTCGATGGCTGGCGGCTGGTCGGGGGGCGGGGCGAACGGGCCTTCGTCCCACCGAATGATCCGCGCCACCCCCGCCATGCCGGCGCGCCGGGCGAGCGCGGCATGGGCGCGGGCGGGTTCTAGGCCTCCATGACGACGGGCACGATCATGGGCCGGCGCTTGGTCTTCTCGTTCACGAACCGGCCGAGGGCCTGGCGAACCTGGCGCTTGAGGGTGTCGAAATCGGTGTTGCCCGTGCTGGCCGCGTGCTCGAGGGCCTCGGTGACCCGCTGACGGGCCTCCTCGAGAAGATCCTCGGCTTCGGGGGCGTGCACCCACCCGCGGGTGATGATCTCCGGCCCGGTCAGCACCTCGCCCGACGTGGCGTCGACGGCCACGACCACCACGATCACACCCTCCTCGGCCAGCACCTTGCGGTCGCGCAACACGCCGTGGCCAACGTCGCCCACGATGCCGTCGACGTAGAGGTAGCCCGAAGGCACGGTGTCCACGAAGTCCAGGCCCTTGTCGGTGAGCTCGACCACGTCGCCGTCCTCGGCCAGCAGCACGTTGGCCGTGGCCACACCCATCTCCATGGCCAGGCGGGCGTGGTGGGTGAGATGGCGGAACTCGCCGTGGACGGGGATGAAGTGCTCGGGCTTGGCGATGGACAGCAGGGTCTTCAGCTCGCCGGCCATGGCGTGGCCGGTGACGTGGACGTCGGCCATGCCCGAGTGCACCACCTCGGCTCCCAGGCGGTAGAGGCCGTCGATCACCTTGTTCACGCTGTACTCATTGCCGGGGATGGCGTGGGCGCTCAAGATGACGACGTCGTCCTCGGTCAGCTTGATCCACTTGTTCTCGCCGGCGGCCATGAGCGAGAGGGCCGACATGGGCTCGCCCTGAGAACCGGTGGAGATGACGCAGACCTTGCCCGGGGGAAAGCTGTCGATCTTCTCGATGTCGACGAGAGATGCGTCGGGGATGTGGAGGAGGCCCATCTCCCGGGCCAAGGCCACGTTCTTCAGCATCGACCGGCCGAGGGTGGCAATGGTGCGGCCGTTGGCCACGGCGGCGTCGGCGATCTGCTGGACCCGGTGGATGTGGCTGGCGAAGCAGGCGGTGATGATCCGCTTGCCGGTGTTGGCCGCGAACAGCTCCCGCAGGACCTTGCCCACGTTGCGCTCACTGACGGTATGGCCCGGCTCCTCGGCGTTGGTGGAGTCCGAGAGCAGGAGCCGGATGCCCGACTCCTTGGCGATGGCGCCGATGCGGGCCAGGTCGGTGACCCGCCCGTCGACGGGCGTCAGGTCGAGCTTGAAGTCGCCCGAGTGCAGGATCACGCCTTGCGGGGTATGGAAGGCGGTGGCGAAGCCGTGGGGCACCGAGTGCGTGACGGGGATGAACTCGCAGTCGAACGGGCCGATGCGCCGGCGCTCGCCGTCGGCGACCGGGACCAGCTTTGTCCGGCCGAGCATCCCGGCCTCGTCGATACGGTTCTTGGCCAGCCCGAGCGACAGGGCGGAGCCGTAGATCGGGAAGGACATGTCGCGCAGCAGGAAGCCCAGGGCCCCGATGTGGTCCTCGTGGCCGTGGGTGAGGATGCAGCCCTCGACCCGCTTGGCGTTCTGGCGCAACCAGGTGAAGTCAGGCAGGACCAGGTCGACGCCCGGCATCTCGGCGTCGGGGAACATGAGGCCGCAGTCGAGGATCATGATGCGACCGTCCTGCTCGATGCAGGCACAGTTGCGCCCGATCTCGCCCAGGCCTCCCAAAAAGGTGATGCGGACACTGCCGTTCGAGGCAACAGGGCCGTTGAGGCCAGCACTGTCAGACATAGGAACTCTCAATCAGGCTTTTTCTCAGCCATGTAGTGAGGCGTAGACCTCTCTTGCCCGGTCCTCCAGGCCCACGGGCGCGGGTCCCATGGGCAGGCGGCATTCGCCGACGGCCAAGCCCAGGGTGCGCATCATGGCCTTGGCCGGGATGGGATTGGGGGCGGCATCGCCAGTCTCGAACAGGTACGACTCGAGCAGGCGGCCGTTCATCTCTCGTGCCGAGGCAAGATCGCCCTGTCCGGCGGCGGCGATCATCTCAGTCATCTCCAGGCCGATCCAGTGGGTGGCCACGCCGACGACGCCGACGGCACCCAGGGCCAAGAGGGCCAGGGTGTGGTCGTCGTTTCCGCTGTAGACCTCGAAGCTGCGGGGCACGGCGGCGAGCAGCCGGGCGGTGGCGGCCACGTCGGCCGCCGCGTCCTTCACGCCGGCCAGGTTTGCCACGTCGGCCGCCATCCGCACCATCACGTCGTGGTCGATCTTGCGACCGCTGCGCACAGGGATGTCGTAGAGCATCACCGGCAGCTCGGTGGCCGAAGCGATGGCCCGGAAATGGGCCTCCATCCCGGCCTGGGACGGCCGGTTGTAATAGGGCGTGACGGCCAGGACGCCGGCGGCGCCGCAGCCGGCCGCCTGGCGGGTGAGGTGGAGGGAGTGGGCGGTGTCGTTGCTGCCGGTGTTGGCGATGACCGGGACGGTGACCGCCTGGGCGACGGCCCGCCACAGGTCGAGCTTTTCGTCGTCGGTGAGGGTCGAGCCCTCACCCGTGGTCCCGGCCACGACCAGGCCATCGCTGCCGTGGGTGACCAGCCACCGGGCCAGTTGGGCGGCCACGTCGAGGTCGAGGGCGCCATCGCCGTCGAAGGGCGTGACCATCGCCGTGATGACCGCGCCGAATCTCGCCACCGCCCCAGGGTACTTCCCTCAGGCCAATCCCTCCCCCGCCGGAGGTCAGCCGCGCAGACAAGGCCCGGTGTCGGCCTCGCTCCCGCGAGGGGCGGCGAGCACGGCCCGCAGCTCCTCGCTGTCCAGGGCGTAGGCGGTGACCGCCTTGTCGGGGGCGACGGCGAAGGCCACCCCGACCACTCGGCCGCTGACGTCGACCAGGGCGCCACCCGAGTCGCCGGGTACGAGGGCAGCGGCCAGGACGAGCACCTGGCGACGGATCTGGCGGGCACCGTACAGGTCGAGGCCCTGGGCGTTGACCTTGCTCTCGATGCGGGCGGGGATGATGGCCAACTTGTCCTGGCCGCCCGGGTGGCCGTACACCGCCCCCTCGTCGCCAACATCCGCGTCTGCCACGGGCAGTGCCGCCTGGCCCAGCCCGGGGACCCGGAGGACGGCGAGATCGCGATCGGGGTCGAACACCACGACGGTGGCCTGGATGCGGCGGCCGTCGGTGCGCAGCACGCTGGGCCGGTCGACGCCGGCGACCACGTGGGCGTTGGTGACGATGATGTCGGCGGCCGGTGAGAACCCGCTGCCCGAGAGCATCCGTCCGCACGCAGTACCGCTGACTTTCACCGTCGACTCCGCCACCCTGTCGCTCACCTCATCAGGCAGGGCGACGGCGCCGGGGGGCGGCCCGGTGCTGGGCGAGGGACCGAGCCGGGAGAATACCTGGGGGAAGTTGACGTCGGAGACCTGGCGGCGGAGGTCCTGCAGAGCCTGGGGGGTCGACGGCCCGAGTCGGTCGATGTTTCGGGCGATGGAAGAGTTGCGTGCCACCTCGGACACGACGCCGGGCACCTCGGCCAGGATCGGCACCAGCAGCCACACGAACACCAGCCCACCCAGGGCGCCGATCACCCCGCCTGCGGCGCGGTCGGCCGTGCGCAGGCCGGCGCTCGGGGGGAGCAGCCGACGCACGCTGCCCCCGACCACCGCCCCCAGGCTGGCGCCGATGGTGGTGAGCACCAGGAACAGGCCGAGGGCGAGTAGCAGGCGGGTCTCGGGCATGCCGCCCTGGTAGCGGTCGAGGACGGCGGGGGCGAGGCGGACGGCCGCGTAGACGCCGGCCCCCAGGCCGATCCACGACGCCACCCGGGCCAGGAAGCCCATGCGGTAGCCACCGAGCGCCGCCGAGGCCACCGCGACGATGACGACGACGTCGAAGACGGTCAGGTGTCCAGGCGGGAGGCCCGCCTCCGCAAGTCGCCGGTGGCCGGCGCGTCGGTCATGGGGACGTCTTACCCCAATGAACCGGGAGTCGGGTGGCGTCCGCTAACTTTGTCCCCACCAACAACAGGAGCAACAGTGAGCGGTATCGAAAGGGTGACGGGCCGGCAGATCCTCGATTCCCGGGGCTTCCCGACAGTGGAGGTGGAGGTCGCCCTCGAAAGCGGGGCCCGGGGCCGGGCCAGCGTCCCGTCGGGCAAGAGCACCGGCGCCCACGAGGCGGTGGAGCTCCGCGACGGCGGGGCGGAGTGGGCCGGCAAGGGGGTCGCCGGGCCGGTCGACGCGGTGAACGGCGAGATAGCGGACCTTCTCGAAGGCTGGGAAGCCCTCGATCAGCGGGGCGTCGACGTCCAGCTCGTGGCCCTCGACGGCACGGACAACAAGAGCCGTCTGGGCGCCAACGCCGTCCTCGGCGTGTCCCTGGCCGTGGCCCGGGCCGCGGCCGACGAGCTCGACCTGCCGCTGTACCGCCACGTCGGCGGGGCCAACGCCCACGTCCTGCCCATGCCGATGCTCAACGTGCTCAACGGTGGCGCCCATGCGCCGAACAACCTCGACGTGCAGGAGTTCATGCTGGTGCCCGTCGGCGCCGCCTCCTTCTCCGAGGGCCTGCGCTGGGGGGTCGAGGCCTACCACACCCTGGCCGGGCTGCTGGCCGACCGGGGCCTGTCCACCGCGGTGGGCGACGAAGGCGGATTCGCCCCCGACCTGGGCTCGAACGAGGACGGCGTGCGGATTCTCGTGGAGGCCATCGAGGCCGCCGGCTACGTGCCCGGTGAACAGTTGGCCATCGCCCTCGACGTCGCCGCCACCGAGATCTACGACTCCGGAGCGGGCACCTATGCGCTGGCCGGCGAGGGCCGCACCCTGGGATCCGACGAGATGGCGGCTTGGCTGGTCGACCTCTCCGAGCGCCATCCCATCGTCTCCATCGAGGACGGTATGGGCGAGGACGACTGGGACGGCTGGGCCACCCTCACCCGGTCGGCCGGCGGGCGCATCCAGCTGGTGGGCGACGACCTGTTCGTCACCGCCGTCGCCCGCCTCGAGCGGGGCATCGGGTCCCGGGTGGCCAACGCCATCCTGGTCAAGCCCAACCAGGTCGGCACCCTGACCGAGACCCTCGACACCGTCGCCTTGGCCACCCGGTCGGGCTACGGGGCGGTCATGTCCCACCGCTCCGGCGAGACGGAGGACACCACCATCTCCGACCTGGCCGTGGCCACCAACTGCGGGCAGATCAAGACGGGGGCCCCGGCCCGCTCCGAGCGGGTGGCAAAATACAACCAGCTCCTGCGTATCGAGCAGGGCCTGGGTGAGTCGGCCGCCTTCTGGGGCGGCGCAGCCCTGGCCCGCCGCACAGACTTCGGGACCTGAAGTGATACGCCGGGCCGGGGCCCTCCTCGCCGGGATCCTCCTGATCGGCGTGCTGGCCCTCGGGGTGTTCCCGGCCAAGGCGTGGCTCGACCAGCGGGCCAACCACACCGCGCTCGTCACCCAGGACGCGGCCCTCGCGGCCGAGAACCGGGCCCTCCAGGAGCGGACCGACCAGCTCCGCTCCGATGCCGAGATCGAGCGACTCGCCCGCCAGTACAACCTGGTCAAGCCGGGTGAGGAGCAGTACTTCATCCGGCCCCAGGCCAGACCTCCGCAGGCCGACGCACCGCCTCCGTCGCCGTCGCCGGAGCCGAAGGGGTCCCCGTCGCTCTGGGACCGCATCACCTCCGTCTTCTGAGCTCCCCTACCCTGGGACGGTGGGCGTGGTGCGAGTGGGGACGAGTGGCTGGTCCTACCCGGCGTGGGTGGGCCCCTTCTATCCCGAGGGCACGTCGGCGGCCCGTATGCTCGGGGTGTACGCCACAACGTTTGACACCGTGGAGGCGCACGCCACCTACCGCCGGCTACCGACGGCCGTCGCCCTGGCCCGTTGGGTCGACACCGTTCCGGCCAACTTCCGATTCGCGCCCAAGGCCCACCTGGGCATCACCCACCGGCGTGACCTCGACGGCGTGGAGGGCCGGGTGACCGCGTTCCTCGCCGCCGTCGCGCCGCTCGGCCCGGCGCAGGGCCCGGTACTCGTCGCCCTGCCCCACCACGAACCCGACCTGGACCGCCTCGGCCGGATCCTCGCCCCGCTCACGGCAACGGCCGCCTTCGAGGTCGGTCCGGCATGGGAGCGGACCGACGTGCTCGACCACCTCGACGCCGCCGGCGCCACGCTGGTGGTCAGCGACACCACCGACCGGCCCGCCACCGTCATTCCCTCAGTGGGACCGGTGGCCTACGTGCGGCTACGCCGCCCCGACTACACCCCGGCCGACCTCGACGGATGGGCCGAGCGCCTGACCAAGGTGGCCGCCGAGGACCGCGACGCCTACGTCTTCTTCAAGCACGACGACGCAGCCACCGGCCCCCGCCTGGCCCGCGACCTGGCCGATCGGCTGGGCCAGTGACCGGCCCGGGAGGCCGGTCCAGGATGCACTCACTGGTGCACTCTCCCGGAGGGAGTGTGGACCAGTGACGGACCTCGACGACGTGACGCTCCTCCTCGGCCGGCCGCCCCAGGGGGACTTCGAGGTGGTGGTTCGCCGGACCGACGGCCGACCGGTGGTGATCCGCAACGCCCCCCTGCTCGGCGACGGGACCCCCATGCCGACCCGCTACTGGCTGGTCGACGACGACCTGCGCCGCACGGTCAGCACGCTGGAGGCCACCGGCGGCGTGCGGGCCGCTGAGGCCGCACTCGACCCGGCCGAGGTGGCCGCCGCCCACGCCCGGTACGCGGCCGAGCGAGACGGCGCCCTGCCCCCCGGCCACACCGGCCCCTGCCCATCCGGCGGGGTGGCCGGCACCCGCACGGGCGTGAAGTGCCTGCACGCCCACTACGCCTGGCACCTGGCCGGGGGCGACGACCCGGTCGGTCGGTGGGTCGCCGAGAAGCTCGCCTGATGCTCGCTGGAATCGACTGCGGCACCAACTCCACTCGGCTCCTCGTCGCCGACGAGTCGGGGAAGACCGTCGAACGCCTCATGCGCATCACCAGACTGGGCCAGGGGGTCGACGCCACCGGCCGCCTGGCCGCCGAGGCGATCGCCCGCACCGTGGCCGTCCTCGAGGAGTACCGGGCGGTGCTCGACGGCCATGGTGTGGACCGGGTGAGGATGGCAGCCACCTCGGCGGCCCGGGACGCATCGAACCGCGACGACTTCTTCGCCGCCGCCACCGCGGCCGTGGGCGTGGCGCCCGAGCTGCTGGGCGGCGACGAGGAGGCCCGGCTGTCGTTCCTGGGGGCCACCTCAGACCTGGATCCCCACGGAGGTCCGTACCTGGTGGCCGATATCGGCGGCGGCTCGACGGAGTTCGCCGTCGGCGCCGATCAGCCCGACGGTGTGCTCTCCACCGACATCGGCTGCGTGCGGCTCACCGAGAAGTTCCTCCATTCCGACCCGCCCGCCCCGGAGGAACTGAGCCAGGCGTTCGACGTGGTGCACGGCCATCTCGACGACGTGGCCCGGGTCATCCCGTCGGTGTCGGAGGTGCGGCGGTTCGTCGGCCTGGCCGGCACGGTGACCACCATGGCCGCCGTCGAGCTGGGCCTGGCCGCCTACGACCGTGACCGCACCCACCACTTCGTGCTCACCCGGGCCGCAGCCGAGGACGTCTTCCGCACCCTCGCTACCGAGAACCGTCGCCAGCGACTGCACAACCCGGGGCTGGACGAGGCGCGGGCCGACGTGATCGTGGGCGGGGCGGTGATCGTGGTGGCCGTCATGCGCCACTTCGACCTGCAGGAGTGCCTGGTCAGCGAGGCCGACATTCTCGACGGCCTCGTGCTCAGCCTGCGTGGCCGAACGCCATGACAGCCTGCGTGGCCGAACGCCAATGACAGTGCGTGGGTAGAGTCCCGGCGTGGCCCCCGGCCCTCTTCCCACTCAGCTGCGAGGCCGGCGGGTCATCCTGCGACCTCTCGTCCTGGCCGACTTTGTGGCGTGGCGCGAGGTGCGGCAGCGCAATCGGAACTGGCTCATCAAGTGGGAGCCGAAGCCCCCTCCGGGCCAGCCCGACGACACCGAGAGCAAGCCCGCCTTCAACGCCCGCTGCGGCGCCCGGGAGCGCGAGTGGCAGTTGGGCACCGGCTACGGGTTCGGGATCTTCGTCGATGGGGCCCTGGCCGGGGAGATAAACCTGTCCGGCGTCCAGCGGGGCCCGTTCCAGAACACCTATGTCGGCTACTGGATGGACGAGGCTCAGGCCGGCAACGGCTACGTGCCGGAATCGCTGGTGGCGGTGTCGCGATTCGCCTTCGACGACCTGCGCCTGCACCGCCTGCAGGTAGCCATCATCCCCCGCAATCGGGCCAGCCGCCGGGTGGTCGAGAAGCTGGACCTGCGGGAAGAGGGCGTTGCTGTCCGCTACCTGGCCATCAACGGCCGCTGGGAGGACCACATCCGCTATGCCCTCACGTCGGAGGAGTGGGCCCAACGGGGCCAAGAACTCGTAGAAGAGTGGATCGGCCCCCCGCCGGCGCCGGTGTTGCGCCTGCGCCAGCGTGGCTGAAGCGCCGCCGCCCCCCTTCCGGTCTAGAAGTAGTTCGCCGGATTCACCGGGTCGCCGTTGAGGCGTACCTCGAAGTGGACGTGGGGGCCGGTGCAGTCGCCGGTGCAGCCCACCCGCCCGATGGTCTGGCCCTGGGTCACCTTGCCGCCTGCTGACACCGACATCGACGACTGGTGCCCGTACAGGGTGGCGATGCCGCCGCCGTGGTCGATGATCGTGGCGTTGCCGTAGCCGCCGAACCAGCCGGCGCTGACCACAACGCCGTCGGCCGCAGCCCGGATGGCGGTCCCGCTGTCGGCGCCGTAGTCGATGCCCGTGTGCAGGCGGGATGTGCCGTAGATGGGATGGATCCGGTAGCCGTAGGCCGAAGTGACCGGCGCGCCGGGCACCGGGGTCAGCAGCCGGCCCGGCGCCTTGGTCGGGGCGGCGGCGACGGAAGGCGCGGCGGCGACGGAAGGCGCCGCCGTCGTGGCGGTGGCGCCGCTCCCGCTCGACGACGGCGCCCGAGCCACCGTGGTGGTGGTCGTCGCCGCCCGGGCCGCTTCCTCGGCTGCGGCAGCAGCGGCGGCCTGGCGCTGGCGGAGCGTCTCGGCGATGGCCGCCGACTCCTTCTCGAGATTTCCGAGCTGAGCCTCGAACTCGTCCTTGCGGGACAGGACCTCGCCCCGCAGGCCGTCGGTCTGGGCGATCTCGACCAGCACCTCGGAGCGGGCCGCCGCCTGGGCGTCACGGCTGCCCTGGAGGGTGCTTCGTTGGCCGGCGACCAGGTCTCGCTGGCCCTTGGCCTCGGTCCGGGAGGCATCGAGCTGCTTGCCGAGGTCGCCCACCTCGTCGCGGAGGCGCTCAGTGGCCGAGATGGCGTCGGTCTGGGAACCGACCACGGCCCGCATGTACGACCGCTTCGAGGCCAGGTCACCCAGGCTGCTCGACTTGAGGAGCATGGAGGCGTAGCTGGCCGCCTCCGACTGCCCGGTGTAGGCGGCGATGGCCTGGCGGCCCAGCTCCTCCTTGGCCTGGCCCAGAGCCTGGCGGGCGTCGGTCAACCGCCCCTCGGTAGCCCGCTGCTGGGCCTCGAGCGCCGACAGCTTGGACTGGGCGCTGTCGAGCTGGCGCTGGACTGCTGCGATCTGGCCGTCGAAGCCGGCGACCTTGGCGTCGAGGGTGGCCTTGCGGCCGTTGGAGGCCTCGATGAGGCCGAGCAGCCGCTGCTCCTCGGCCGAGGCGGTGTCGACCTGCTTCTTGGTGGCGTCAATCTGCTGGTCGACCCGGCCCTTGTCCGAAGGGGTCTGAGCCCCGGCGACGCCGGACACCAGCGACGGCACGGCCACCAGCAGAGCGACCACCAGCGCGACGGCTCCGCGCCGCGCCTTCACTGTGCCCACGTTGGCCCCACCATGCACTCCCGCAACAAGAGAAGAATCACCTACGCGCCGGCGAACCGCCGGCGATCAAACGTCGAGGAAACGGCTGACCGCCAACGCCGAGCCGACAGTGCCCACCACGACTCCCACGACCAGCAACAGGATCCCGGTGCTGGTGACATCGGCCGACGTCACCAGGAACTGCTTGAACAACTGGATGTCGTTGCGGGCCCCGGAGATGCGGGCCTGCACCAGGTCGCGCCCGATCCACACCACGCCAAAGGCCAGCGTGGCCCCGGCCAGGCCCTGGAGCAGGCCCTCGAGCATGAAGGGGATCCGGATGAACCAGTTGGTGGCCCCCACCAGCTTCATGACTGCCACCTCCCGGCGGCGGGCGAAGATAGCCATGCGGATGGTGTTGAGGATGAGGAGCGACGCTGCGGTCAACAGGACGGCGGCGATGCCCCACAGCATGATCTGCAGGAAGTTGGTGACCGACACCAGGGCGTCGACCTCCTCCTTGGCGTAGCTCACGCGGAACACCCCGGCGGTGTCTTCGAACCGCTGGCCGACGATCTTGGTCTGTTCCGCTTCGCGGGGCACCACCCGGTACGACGGCGGGATCTGCTCGACAGTGAGGCTCTCGCGCACATCGGGCTCGTTGGCGAAGATCTGCTTGAACTCCTCGAACGCCTCGGGCTTGCTGACGTAGCGGTAGTTCTTCACCTCCGGCATGCTCTTCAGCTGCCGATCGATGGCCTCGGACTCCGGCTGCGAGGCGGCGGCATTCATGAAGATCGAAAGCTCGACGTTGCCCTTCCACTGCACGGTGGCCCGGTCGACACCCTTCTTCACCAGCAGGGCACCGCCGACGAGGGTGAGCGACACCGCCACCGTCAGCAGCGCGGCCGACGCCATGGACAGGTTGCGCTTCAGGTTCGAAACCGTCTCGCGAACGACGTACTCGAGGTTGACAGCCAACTTAGGAATCCTCGCGTCGGGGCTGGCTCGGGGTGCCAGTTGCAGAGATCAAGCGTTGACTCCGTAGACGCCGCGAGCCTGGTCGCGCACGATCACGCCGCGGTCGAGCTCGATGACCCGGCGACGCATTGTGTCGACGATGCTCGAGTCGTGGGTGGACATGACCACGGTGGTGCCCGTGCGGTTGATGCGATCGAGCAGGCGCATGATGCCGACGGAGGTGCTGGGGTCGAGGTTGCCCGTGGGCTCGTCGGCCAGCAGGATTAGCGGCCGGTTCACGAACGCCCGGGCGATGGACACCCGCTGCTGCTCGCCACCCGACATCTCGTTCGGGAAGTGGTCGCGCTTCTTGGTGAGCCCGACCAGGTCGAGGACCTGCGGCACCTGCTGCTTGATCACGTGCGGCGGCCGGCCGATGACCTCGAGGGCGAAGGCCACGTTTTCATACGCGGTCTTGCTCGGCAGCAGCTTGAAGTCCTGGAACACACAGCCGATGTTGCGCCGAAGCAGCGGTACCTTCCACGAGCTGAGCTGGCCGATGTCCTTTCCGGCCACCCAGATCCGCCCGGAGTCGGGCTTCTCCTCTTTGATGAGCAGGCGGATCATCGTGGACTTGCCAGACCCGGTCGGGCCGACGACGAACACGAACTCCTGCTTGGCGATGTCGATCGAGACGTCGCGCAGGGCGACGACGTTGCCCTTGTACGTCTTATTGACGTCCCTGAGTCGAATCATGAGAGCTCGGGACGAAGCACGACGAAAGGTCGGTTCATGGGTCGGTGCGACTCCCCCCCCGGGGCCCCACGCCACTGCTGGCAGGAAGCACGATGGCGCAAGACTAACGACGCTGCATTCCCCGCGCCAGTGCAGGCGGCACGCGTCACGCCAACAGCTCGACGCCGCACCGCGGGCTTGCGGCCCTCGCCAGCCGACCCTCGGCGGTCACCAGCGGGGCGCCCAGCACCTCCGCCCGGCCGGCCTGCTCGGTCAGGCCTGAGAGGAGGTACTCCTGCAGGGACATGCACGACGCTTGCATCCGAGCTACGCCGGCCGCTTCCGCCAGCGAAGGTAGGCCTCCATGAAGCCGTCGAGATCGCCGTCGAGGACGGCGGTCACGTTGCCCGACTCATGGTCGGTGCGCAAATCCTTGACCATCTGGTAGGGCTGCAGCACATACGAGCGGATCTGGCTGCCCCACGTGACCTCGCGCTGCTCCCCGGCGATGGCCTCCAGCTCGGCCCGGCGCTCCTGGCGGGCCCGCTCGGCCAGCTTGGCGGCCAGGATCTTCATGGCCACATCCTTGTTCTGGTGCTGGCTGCGCTGGTTTTGACAGGACACGACGATGTTGGTGGGCAGGTGGGTGATGCGCACCGCCGAGTCGGTGACGTTCACGTGCTGGCCGCCGGCGCCGGAGGAGCGGTAGGTGTCGATGCGCAGGTCCTTCTCGTCGATCTCCACCTCCTCCGACGCCTCCTCCAGGAAGGGCACGGCCTCGAAGGAGGCGAAGGCGGTGTGGCGACGGGCCTGGGCGTCGAACGGTGAGATGCGCACCAGCCGATGCACGCCCTTCTCCCCCACCATCAGCCCGTAGGCGTAGCGACCCCGCACGATGAGGGTGGCCGAGGTGATCCCCGCCTCCTGGCCGGCGGTGACCTCCTCGAGCTCGACGGTGAACCCGCGCCGCTCGGCCCAGCGCAGGTACATGCGCAGGAGCATCTCGGCCCAGTCCTGGGCGTCGGTGCCGCCGGCGCCGGAGTGCACCTCGCACACCGCGTCACGCTCGTCGTGCTCCCCCGAGTACAGCGACCGCAGCTCCAGTGCGTCGAACTCCTTGGTGAGCGCAGCCAGTCCGGCCTCCACCTCGGCCTCCACCGAGTCGTCAGCCTCCTCCCGCCCCAGCTCGAAGAGTACCTCCACATCGGACAACCGCCGCTCCAGTCCCTCCAGCA
>JBBQRO010000047.1:0-22491 GCA_038214685.1 Acidimicrobiales bacterium | reverse complement strand
CTACCGCCTCCACCGCCTCCCAGCCCGGGTGGGTCCATCCTCCGCGTGGCCGCACAAGCGAGCCGTGCCACGTACCCGAGGACGGCCACTCAGTCGGTCCTCCTGCGCCGGGCCAGCCGTATCCGACCCTCGCCGTGGCTACCTCTTCACTGTCCATGGTCGCCTCGATGGCGCCGACGCGGTCGTCCGGCACCCGGGCGGCGGCGACGGTCTCCTCGGCCAGCTCGCAGGCGCCGTCGCCGGTCCTGGCCGCGGCCAGCACGTCGGGGCCGAAGGCGTAGTAGTTCCCGTCGGTGTCACGCAGCACTGCCATGTGGCTCATGTCGTCTCCCTCGATGTGGTGTCCCCGGTCCAGACGGCCCCCGCTGGCGGTTACACCGTCCCGAGGTGTAACCGCCCGCCGCCCGGCCCGTCATGGATAGGCACGGCAGCGCGCCGGTACGGAAGGACGACGATGCCCGCAGCGTCACCAGGGAGAAGGCACGCCACGCCGGCCCAAGGTGGCCGCTGCGGTTCGTCACCCTTCCGGGCCTGGCCATGGCCGCATGTGGCGGCGGGGCCTCCCCGACCGCCAGGGTGGCATCGACGAGCACGACCACGGCCGGCGGCCCGACCACCACGGTTGCCGCGGTGACGACCTCGCAGGCACCCACGACCACGGCGGCGACCGGCACCTCGACCACGGCCGTGGGACCGGGCCCGGCCTGCCCGTCCAGCTCGCTCCCGCCGAACATCTCGAACGTCACCACCGCCCCCGGTCGCTTCGACGGCGACGGCCAGCCCGACGTGCTGAAGGCCTATCAATCCGCCGGCGTCTGGCACCTGCGGGTGGAATTGAGCGCCGGTGGCGAGGTCGACGTGACCGTGCCGAACGTCGGGGCCGGCGACTCCGTCAAGGCCGTGGGCGGGTTCAGCATCGACGCCAGCCTCGCCGGCGGCTACTCCACGCTGGTCGGCATCTGGAAGACGGGCGGCTTCTGCCAGCTCACCCGTATGACAGTCGGCGGGAATCCGTCGACCTTCCCGGTCGGGGCCTCGGTGCGCAAACGGGTCGGGCTGCGCTGTATCGCCGGCACCGCCCTGCAGGTCCTGGAAACCGAATCCAACGACGGGACCCAGTACATGGGCACCATCGCCAATTTCGACGTCGTGGGCAACACCCTGGTGTTGGCGAACACGTCGCCACCACAGGTCATCGCCGCCACTGACCCCAACCTCGCGCCGTACGGCATGTTCACCTGCGGCAGCTTGAGACATCCTTAGGCATGCGCGCTATTCTCGCCCCGCTCCTCCTCGCCTTCCAGCTCGGGACGGGGGGCGGCGGCGCGACCTCGCAGCCGACCACGCCGCTCCCCACCGAGGTGATCCGGACGACGACGTCGGCGCCGCGTCCCACCACGCCCCCGACCTCGCCGCCCACGTCTCCCCCGACCTCGCCTCCGACCTCGCCGCCCCCGACGGCGCCGCCACCCACGGCGCCGCCACCCACGGGTCCGACGCCGCCGCCCACGGATCCGCCACCGACCTCGCCGCCGGCAACCCGGCCCACCCCCGGCACCACGACACCTGCCGCGCCGCGGACGACGCTGCCGTTCACGCCCTCCGTCGAGCCCCCGGCTCCGTCCGACCCCGAGTCGAGCCCGGACGTCGTGGAACGCCCCCCCGAGGTCGGGCCCGACGGGCCCAGCGCGCCGACCCCGTCGTCGACCACCGCTCCCTTCCTCCAGATGAACACCCCGTCGAGCGAGCCCGGAGGTGTCGTGATCCTGACCGGCGGAGGGTGCCTCCCGGGCCAGCCGGTGGCGGTCAGTGTGGGCGGCGAGGAGGTGGGCACCATCCCCGGTCGCGACGACGGGGGGTTCATCGCGATCCTCACCCTTCCCGACGTGGAGCCCGGCCGCTATGACATCACCATCGACTGTGGGACGACGTTCACCATCCCCGTCGACGTGGTGGTGGCCACCTCAGTGGAGTCGCCGAACTCGGTGTTGGCCCTGTTCATCTTCTTCGTATTGCTCGCGCTGGTGCTCTTCCGGCGGCGCCGCGTCCCGCCTCCCATTACGCCCGAACGGGCGGCGAAGAGTCCCGACATCGGTCTCTGATCGTGGTGGTAGCACCCCTTCCATCATAGGGAGGGTAGGTATATGCTGGCATCAGTGACTGGAACCACGGTGGCGTCCTCTGAGGGCGAGTTGGTCAGGCTTTCCCTGGCTGGCGATACGGCTGCATTCGCGTCGCTCTACCGCGCCAACGTCGGGGCTGTCACCCGGGTGGTCCGCAGCGGCATTTCCAATCCCGAAACGGCGGGCGATACCGTCCAAGACGTGTTCGTAAAGGCCCTCGAGCGGCTCTCCAGCCTGCGTGAGCCCGACCGGTTCCGTCCCTGGCTCCTTTCGATCGCCCGCAACGCCGTGGTGGACCGGCACCGCTCGATGGGCCGGGCCCCGGTCAGCAGCCTCGACCACGTGGGGGCGCCCGAGCCGGTCGATCGCAGCCGGTCGGCGGAGGAGCTGGCCGAACTGGCCGAACTGGTGGCCGGCTGCGTCGCCGGGCTCTCGACCCGTGACGCCACTGCGGTGTCGATGGTCACTCACCTGGGGCTCGGCCCGGCCGAGGTCGCCGAGGCCCTGGGCGTGACCCGGGACACGGCCAAGGTCATCGTCCACCGGGCCCGCCACCGCCTTCGCGAGGCGCTGAGCCTGGAGCTGATGGTGCGAAGGCGAGGGCCGGGGTGCGCCGTGTTCGACTTGATTGATGCCGACGACGTGGTCGTTGCGGGGCACCACGTCCGATCGTGCCCGACCTGCGCGGTGCTCGTGGAGGCCGAGGTGCACCTGTACGGATCAGAGGCCCAGGCCCTCCACCCGCACATCGGCATCGCGTAGCGCCGTCACGAGCGCCTGTGGCAGGTCCTGTGGAGACCAGCCACCTCTGGCGTAGGCCTGGACCTCGGCCTCCGCGTGGGAATGGGCACGGGCGATGCCAGGGGCGACAAGAGCACCGAGCAGTGCCCGCTCATCGGGGTCGAGCTCCGTGGCGATGAAATGCCTGAGTTTGGCCAAAAGCCTTTCGGCAGCGTGAGTTTCCAAGATGACGTCCAGACGCTCTGCTGTCCCGCCAGTTACAGGGTGTAACCACCGAGCCGTCCCGGCGTCAGGAGGAGCATACCCATCGAGGAAAGGAGCGCAACATGCGTGAGCCCGCGCTCGTGGCTCGCGCCCTGGCCTGCGTTGCGCTGACTTCACTCCTGTCGCCGGCTCCCGCGCCGGCGGCCGCAGCAGCTACCGGCGGCGCCCGGCTCTCCGCTGAGATCGACGACGTTTCCATCAGCGGCTCGACCGAGGCCCGACCCATCCGGCTGGCGCCCCGCCGGCCGGTAGCCCTCTCAGTCGAGGTCACCAACAGCACGTCCAAACCCCTCGACATCCGCATCGTCCGCCTCGAAGGCAAGGTCGTCGGGCTGACGTTCTTCGCCTACGACACTGCGGTCGGCCTCAAGGTGGCCCCGGGCGAGACTGGGTCCCGCCGGTTCATGCTCGACCTCGCCGGCCTCGACGGCCAGGCGACCGGCCTGATCCCAGGCGCGGTGAAGCTGCTTGATGCCGATCGGCGGGTCGTCGCCGAGGAGGGTGGCGTGGTCGACGTGCGCGGGTCCCTTCGCTCGGTCTACGGCGTCTTCGGAGTGGGTGTCGCCTTCCTCACCGTCCTCTCGTTCCTCGGTGCCCTGGTGGGTCTGGCCCGCCACCGCCTTCCGCCCAACCGCTGGCGACGGGCCCTGCGGTTCCTGACCCCGGGCCTCGGCCTGGGCCTGCTGCTCAACTTCACCCTGTCGGCCACCCGGGTGTTCGTGCCGACGCCCGGCCGCTGGCTCACCATCGTGGTCGTCTCTGCAGCCGTGCTCTTCGGGCTTGGCTACCTCACGCCGGCGCCGGACACCGACGAGGACACCGACGACGACGACAAGCTGGTCGCGCTGCCGGCCGCGCCGGTGGCGTTGGAGCTTCCGGCGCCGGTGGCGGCGGCGCTGCCGTCCCCCGAAGTGGCGGTCGAGCTGCCCTCTCCCGAGGCGCCCCGGGAGTTGGCGGCATCGGCATCGGCGTCGGCGCCCGATCTGGCCACCCCGGACGGGATGGCCGCCCTACCGGCCGCCCCCGACCTCGCCCCTCCCGACGCCATGCCCGAGTTGCCTTCGGCCCCGGCCCCCCCCGGAGATGACAACCGCGGCGCGTCCGGGCACCGGGCGGCGCCAGCGACGGTTGCGGAGCCCACGAGCCAGTCGGTGGACCCGTGACCCTCGACCGCGACCGGGTGACCGCCGCGCTGCCCGCCTATGAGGTCGGGAATGAGCTGGGCCGGGGCAGCTGGGGCGTCGTCCTCGAGGGACGCCACCGCCAGCTGGGGCGGGAGGTGGCCATCAAGCAACTGCCGCGGGCATTCGCCGCCGACCCCGCTGTGCGCGCCCGGTTCGCGAGCGAGGCCCGCCTGCTCGCCTCGCTCGACCACCCCCACATCGTGCCGGTCTACGACTATGTCGAGGCCGATGGCCTCTGCCTGCTCGTCATGGAGAAACTGCCGGGGGGCACGGTCTGGAGCCGGTTCACGTCGACCGGCGTGACGCCCGAGGCGGCGTGCGCCCTGGTGCTGGCCGCCTGCGCTGGCCTGCACGCCGCCCACCAGCAAGGGATCCTCCATCGTGACGTGAAGCCCGAGAACCTGCTCTTCTCGGCCGGCGGGGCGCTCAAGGTCGCCGACTTCGGGATCGCCAAGGTGGTCGGCGGTGCCGAGACGATGGCCACCCGGGCCGGCGAGGTGCTGGGCACGCCGGCCTACATGGCGCCCGAGCAGGCCCAGGCCGCCGAGCTCGGTCCGCCGACCGACGTCTACGCAGTCGGCGTCATGCTCTACGAGCTGCTCTCGGGGCGCCTGCCCTTCCCCGAGCAGGGCGACGCCATGGCCGTCCTCTACCAGCACGTCCACGAGCAGCCGACGCCGCTGCTCGGGGCCGCGCCGGGCGTCCCGGCCGCGGTTGCAGCCGTCGTCATGCGGGCGTTGGCCACCCGCCCCGACCAGCGCTTCGCCACCGCCGAGGCGTTCGGCGTCGCCCTGGCCGAAGCCGCAACCTCGGCCTGGGGCCCGGGTTGGCCGGCGGACCGCGGCCAGGTGTCGATCATGGGCTCCACCCTGATCGTGGCCGCCACGGAGCGCCAGAGCCTGCCCCCCGCCGGGTTGGCGCTACCAGCGAACCCCGTCCGCGCCCCCGCTACGGTCGTCGTCGCGCCCAGCGCGCCGGTTCGGGCCACGGTCGTGAGCCGGGCCGGTCAGGCCCGACCGGCCGACGACGCCGACGTAGTGCTGGTGGCCGTGCGGGAGATGGTGGCCCGGCCGCCGTTCCCCTCCCGCCTGGTGGCCTGGACGGCCGGACTGCTCGTCGCCTGCCTGCTCCTGGGTGTCGCAGGTCTCGGTGGGCCCGGGCACAGGAGTAGTCTCGCTCAGGGCGCGGTGCGGGTGGCCGGCGTCGACCCGTCCGGCGGGGCCACCATCGGCCTCGATCTCGCCGAGGTCGTCGCCATCCGAGGGCGCCTGGAGTCTGGGGAGCCGGAGCGGGTGCGCATGACGCTGTCGATGGGCGGGATCGGGCTCGGCCGGGCCGAAGGCACGACGGAGGTGATTCCGGACGGGTCGTTCGTGGCCAACGTCGACCTCGCCGGCAGCCGGTACGTCGCCGGCGGCCGCACCACCGCGACGCTGACCCTCCTCCGAGGCGGTGCGGCGGTCGGCTCATCGAGCTTCGCCGTGCGCTCCAGCCGGAACGGACTGTTATCGCTGCCCGGCGCCATCGCCATCGCCTCGGTGCTGTTCCTCGTCGCCTACGCCGAGTCGGTCCTGCGCCTGGTGCGCCGCGGCCGGCGCCGGCGCACCGGCGTCGCCACCCTGGTCGTGCTCGGAGGACCTCTCGGCTGCGCCCTCGCCCTCCTCGCCGCATTGGCGACGGCGCGTGAGCCGAGTCTGATGACCATGTTCGCCACCGCGCTCGCCGGCGGGTGCGCCGGCCTGACGGCGGGCCGGGCCGGCGCCGCCGTCGGGCGGTTCCGTCGCCTGGCCCGGGCCAAGGCCGGGCGATGACCGCGCACATCGAGCTCCGGGAGCCGGGACAGGAGCCCCGTCGACTGGCGATTCAACCCGGCGCCCTCGAGGTCGGGCGAGAGTGCGACGGGCTCGTCGTGGCCGACCCCTCGGTGTCCCGGCGCCACGTCGTCCTCCATTCGGGCGACCCCGGGCTCACCGTTGTCGATCTCGGCAGCACCAACGGCACGACAGTCAACGGCCGGGCCCTCACAACCGGCGCCGATACCGCGCTCCAGGCCGGTGACGTGATCGGCATGGCCGGCACTCGGATCGTCGTCGTCGACGCCGGAGAGGTCCGTGCCGCCCCAGCGACCGAGACGATCTCGGCCCCGACCGGATCGACGAGCGCCAGTAGCCCGCCCGCCGCGGCCGAGCCGGCCGCGGCACCCCCGGTGCGCCCCGCCCTCGGCGAGTTGGCCACCCGGGAGACTGACACCGCGGTGGTCCGCTACCGGCCCGGCTCGGCGGGAGAGGCGGCAGCGCCTGCCGTCTCCGCCGCGGCGCGCCGGGCCCGGCGGCGCCTGGCCGGCATCGGCTCGGAGCCGTGGGGGGTCAAGCCGCAGCTCTGCCTGGTCGACCCCTTCCCCGATCCCGACCGGCCCGGCGAGGTCGTCACCGGGGGCACGGTCGTCGACCCGGCTCGTGGCGAGATCTGGATGGTGGTCAGCGCCGAGTCGCCGGCGGAGCCGCCGGAGCGCTCGCTGGCCCTGCTGTTCGGAGCGGCCCTTCCTGCTGCGACCGACCTTTCCGTGCTCCTCGAGGGGTACGGGCTGCACCTGGCCGGTTCACCCGATCCCGACGAGCGCCTGCGTTCCCTCGAACTGCCCCCCCTTGCCGCAGCGGAAGGCGAGCTGGCCGGGGCCATGGCCCTTTCCTTCGTCCGCTACCTGCTCGCTCGGGCCGACGAAGCATCGTTCCGCCGACTCCTCGCCGAGTCCAAGCCGGGGCGGGTCGACGCGACAGCCACCGACGTCTACGGCACCAGCGTCGCCGGCCTGGAGGAGGCCTGGCTGTGGAGCCTGGCGTCGGGGCCGCCCAACGTCCGAGCCGGTCAGTTCCTCCGTCTCGCCCTCCGGTACCTGCGGCCCCACCGGCGCCGGGAAGCGGAGATGTTCCTGTACATGCTCGCCGGGCTGGCGTTCACCATGGTGTTCCCGTTCGCGGTGCGCCGGCTGTTCGACACGGCCATCCCCAGCGGCGACCTGTCCCAGGTGATGGCCGTGCTGGGCTTCCTCGGCGCCGCCTTCGCCATCTCGCTGCTGGCGGGGTTGCGGCGCTCTTACCTCGGCGCTTACGTGTCGAGCGCGGTGATCCGCCAGATCCGCACGTCGATGTTCGGGCGCATGCAGGGCCTGTCGACGGGGTGGTTCAGCCACCACCAGCAGGGCGACGTCCTGTCCCGGCTCATCTCCGACGTGGCCAGGCTGGAGTCCGGTCTCTCCGAGACCGTACGGGAGGGGTTCTTCCAGGTCCTTTCGCTGGTGGTGGCCTCGGTGGTCCTCCTTACCCTCAATCCGCTGCTGGGCGGGGTGGTGCTGGCCGGGGCGCCCGTGGTCGCCCTGGTCTACCGGGCGATGTCGGGAGGGGCGCGTAAGCGGAGTATCGCCGTGCAGGAGCGCATGGGGGGCCTGGTCGCGGCGGCGACGGAGAACTTCAGCGCCCAGGGAGTGGTGAAGGCCTTCGCGCTGGAGGCCAGGGAGCGGGTCCGCTTCGGCCGGGCGTGCGACCGGCTGTTCGACGCGCAGCTACGGCTGCAGCTGTTCGGTGGGCTGTTCGGGCTCTCGGTCAACACGATCGTTACGTTCCTCCGGCTCACCGTGCTTGGGCTGGGCGCGTGGCTCATCCTGCACGGTCACCTCACCCTCGGCGGGCTGGTGGCCTTCCTCGGGCTCATGGGCGAAGTTCTGAGCCCCGTGACCGTCCTGACCGGCATCGGCCAGGAGATCCAGGCCGCCACCGGCGCCCTCGAGCGGGTCAACGAGGTGCTCGAGGCGGTTCCCGACATCGACGACGCGCCCGACGCCGTCGCCCTTTTACCGCTGCAGGAGGAGATCCGTCTCGACGGGGTCGCCTTCTCCTACACCCCCGAGCGGCGGACCCTCGACGGGATCGACGTCGTCATCCCGGCCGGGTCCCGTGTGGCGTTCGTAGGGCCCACCGGGGCCGGCAAGTCCTCGGTGTTGCAGCTGCTGATGCGCTTCGCCGATCCCGACGAGGGGGCGGTGCGCTTCGACGGCCGGGACATCCGTTCGGCCACGCTCGCCTCATTGCGGGGCCAGCTCGGTGTGGTGTTCCAGGAGTCGTTCCTCTTCGACGCCACCATTCGCGACAACATCGCCATGGGGAAGCCCAACGCCACCGACGACGAGGTGGAGGCGGCGGCTCGGGCCGCCGAGCTGCACGAGTTCATCACCGACCTGCCAAGGGCCTACGACACCCTGGTGGGCGAGCGCGGCGGACGTCTGTCCGGAGGCCAGCGTCAGCGGCTGGCGATCGCCCGGGCCCTGGTCCGGGACCCTGCCGTCCTCATCCTCGACGAGGCCACCTCGGCCCTCGACCCCCGGACCGAGCGCCTGATCGCCTCCACGCTCGAGCAGGTGGGCGCCGGCCGCACGACGATCGCAGTGACGCACCGGCTGAACTCGGTCACAGCGTACGACCGCATCTTCGTGATCGTCGCCGGCAAACTGGTGGAGCAAGGCACACACGACGAGCTGGTCCGCGCCGGGGGGGTCTACGCCGGGCTGTGGGTCGAGCAGACCGGTGGGGTGGTTGCCGCCGAGCCGCCGTTCGACGCCAGCGCGGCACTGGCCAAGGTGCCGCTGTTCGCCGCCCTCGGCCCGGACGAGCTGGTCTCGGTGGCCGCCCTCCTCCGGCCCTTCGAGCTGGCCGCCGGTGAGCGGCTGGCCGAGGGTGGGGGCCGGCTGGCGCTGCTCCGTCGGGGCCGGGCCGGGGTGCTCGCCCCCGGGCTCGGCGGAGGGCCACCCGCCGCGGTGGCCGATCTAGGACCCGGCGACGCCTTCGGCCTCTCCGCCCTTCTCGGTCAGGAGACAGGGTCGGTGCTGTCGGCCGACGGCCCGGTGAGCCTGCTGGTGCTCGACGACGTGGCAATCTCCGCCCTTGCCGCGTCGTTGCCCGCCGTCGGCGCCGCGCTCGAGGGTTCCCGCACCTCAGCGGTGGCCCCCGCTGCCGGCGGCCGCCGGCTGACGCGGATGTCGCTCATGCCCGGCAACCGGCTGTCGCTGGCGCTCCCGCCGGTTCCCACCGAAGACGCCGGCCCGTCCGCCGACGCCGTCCGCCGGGCAACGGGTACGTTCGGAGCGGTGGGCAGATGACCGAACCAATCCTGGCCGCGATCGCTCGGGCCGCAACCGACGTCACCGGCGCCACCGCGGGCTGGGTAGTGGCGGTTGTCGCCGACGACCTCCGAGTGAGGGCAGTGGCCGGCGACGCACCGGAGTCGCTCGTCGGCAGTGTGGTGAGCGCGGCGGCGGGGGGCGCCGCCGCGTACGTCGTCGAGTCGGGTCAGCCGCTGGCCCTCGCCGCACGCTCCGGCGACGACCGAGCGGCCGCAAGCCTGGCCGCCGCCCTCGACCGAGCGGCGGGAAGCGTGCTGTGCGTCCCCTGTGAAGCCGACGACGCCGTCGTCGGCGCCCTGGAACTGGTCGACAAGGCCGGCGGCGGAAGCTTCTCATTCGACGACGTCGAGCTGGTCACCCTGCTCGCAGGCATCGCCGGTGTGGCTCTCGCGTCCGGCGCCGGCGGGGAGGTGGGCCCGGACGCGCCGTCCCCCTCCGATCTCGCTGCCGGTCTCGCCCGGCTGGCCACCGAGGCGCCGGCCCGCTACCGCGCCGTCGCCGAGGTCGTCGCCACCCTGGTCACCGCCGACAGCTTGTGACCGCTACCGCGGCATGAACGACCATGACCTCCTCGCCGCCTTCCAATTCAACCTCCTGACCCGCCTCGGCCTGCGCGAGGAGGACTACCTGCTCGACATCGGCTGCGGCCCCCTCCGCGCCGGCCGCCTGTTCATCCCCTACCTCCTCCCCGGGCGCTACTTCGGGATCGAGCCCCGCAGGGATGACGTGCTGCACGGCATCGAGACCGAGCTGGGCCAAGACCTGGTCCGGCTGCGACGGCCGACGTTCGACTACGGGAGCGACCTCGGCTTCTCCCGGTTCGGGCAGCAGTTCGACTTCCTGCTTGCGAACTCCGTGTTCTCGCATGCTCCGGTCCACGCCATCCGTTCCGGGCTGCGGGAGGCGGCGAAGGTGATGAGACCCGACGCGCTCTTCCTGGCCAGCTTCATGCGGGGGTCCCGGAACTACGAGGGCGACTCTTGGGTGTTCGCCGACGACATCGACCGGGGCATGCCCGGCCGGATCAACAGCCTCACGACCTACTCCGCCTCCTTCATGGAGGACGTGTGCGCTGAGCACGGCTTCCTGGTCGACATGCTGCACGGCATCCACCCCGGGGCGCAGACCTGGATGGTCATCCGGCGGGAGATGTCCGGTACGACGCGGGACCTCGTCCGCAGCGAGATGCGGCGGACCTACGCCCATGCGCCGATCGTCCCCGACTGGCCGTCACGCCCATCCCACATCCGGCCGGCTCTGTGGTAGACGATCAGCTTTCGCCCGGTGGGCCCTCCGCACGCCGGCCGTCGCGCCGTTGCCGTGCCATCTCGAAGCCGATCCCGACCGCGGAGCGCAGGGACGCAGCACTGATGCGCCAGTCTTGACGATCCGGACGCCACCAGTGGGTCACGGACACATTCCAGCCGGCGCCTTCGGGCACGTGGAGCCAGTGCATCGGCAGGAAGATGGCATCTCCTGGGTGGAGCTCGACAACCTGTCCCTCGGCAAGGGCGAACGGGGGGTGGTCGGCTGGGTCGCCATAGAAGTTGAACCGGCTCCGGAAGAAACCATCGGACCATACCGGAAAGAGATCGAGCCTCCCGAGCGCCTCGGGTGAGAACATCCGCACCTGCTTCACGCCTTGGACCTGGCACAGCAACGCCTGCGATCTCGGGTGAAAATGGCCGATGCACCGCGTATTGCGTCCGAGGAAAACCGATGTGGCGTAGATATCGACGGAAGACAGGATTTCGGGGCGTCCGATATCGCCAGCCAGTGGTGTGGCCGCCGGAAGATCCATTCCGGGTACGTAGACTTCGGGCCCGTCCCGCGGGGACCGCGCGCACTCCTGCAGGACGTTCAGCAGCGAGGTCGTCCCCCGCTCGATGCGCTGCATGTCCACCTGCGGCAGACCGGCCGGCGTCGACCGGTAGGGCACGTCGATGTCGCCCATGGCGGCGGTGAAGTCGGCCAGATAACCCGGCGTCCATCGCCGCAACGCAGGCCAGTCGCCGACCACCCCCTTCACCACCACCGCTGTGCCGGTACGGACGTACCGGCTCACGAACATCGAGTCGGACACCGAACCCGCCGAGGCGACCGTCACCGGGCGACTGGGGCGGCGGGTAGGCCTCAGACGGCGCTCGACGTCACCTCGCACTGCCCTCCCAGGTGTTGCCCCCCTTGCCTTCCCACGTGCGCCCAGCGCGCCCGGGCATGGCCGTCCCCCCCGATCCGGCGCGGGCAGTCGTGCCCGAAGCGGCACCGGCCGAACCGCTGCCTCCGGCGCCGCCCGCGGCGAGGCCCCACGCCGTGCCGAAGGCCTCTACTTCGGCCTCGGACAGGTCGGCCGGTACCTCGGCATCCCCCTTCAGGACGGCAAGGAAGGCCTCGCGGCTCCCCGCGCTCTGTGCGATGCTGGCTGCGGTGGCATAGACGGTCTCCGCCTCCTCCGCAGAGCTGCCGGCGACTTGAAGGGCGGTGACGGCGCGCTCCTTGTGGCCGGGATCGCCGGTGACGACGGCGGCATAGACATCGCCCGCCATAGTCTCCCACGCACTACCTTCGCCGGTGTTGCCTACTCCAGAGTCGCTCATACTCTCTCCTCCCATGAAGGGACACGCCGTGATGAACGACGACGTCTCAAAAGCGACGCAGCCCCGGTTGGCAATACTAAGGGACGGGCGTGATCGGGAACAAGGCGTCGTGACGACATTCGACCGGATAGCCGAGCAGGTATCCGTCGGGTTGGTCTCCGCCGGACTCCTCACCTCACGACAGCGGGCCGAGCTTCTCCGTCACGCCGCTGGCTTCCCCGCCCTGCCCGCCCACCGCTTGTTCCTCGAATACCGCGTGGGCACCCACCTTTCGCTCGAAGGTTACGGGCACGGGTTCGACGCCCAGACGATCCGTCAGCTCGGTGCTTGGGACCAGGGATTCACTGCCATTGGGCCCCTGCGCACAGCCCTGGACGGCGACCCGTTCGCCAGGGACCGCCGGCGCTATCTGGACACGACAGCCGACGACGACCCGAACTGGATCGAGTACGACGTCGACGGCGGGCGCCTCTCCGACGTCCCTGGGGTCTTCTTCGGGTTCCCCGCCCGGTTCCGCTCGATGTCGGATCCGGAGCGGGCGCGTGCGCTCGAGGCCAGGCTCGACCCCCTTCTCCGCCGGCCCGGGAGCGGCGGGGCCAGCTTCTGGGACCTGCTCGACGCCCTGATCGAGTCGAAGTCGGCCGGGGCCACTCCGGTCGGTCTCTACCGGTTCGGACTTTGCGCCCGTCGGCGGCCCGACTGGGCCCGCGTTGTCCTGAACGGCATCTCCGGTGAAGAGTTCGACTCCGCCGGGCGGCGTCTGGCGATGGCGGTGGAACAGGAGCCGTTGCGTTGGGTCGTGCGCCATCTCGCCGGGCTCGGCAACACCGACCCGCACATCGCCGCGTCCGTCGGCGTGATCGGGGGGACCGTCGACGCGATCGACGTCGAGTGCCCGTTCTTCAACCGGGTATCCGACGACGAAGAACGACGCGCCCAAGTCGCGGAATTCTGCGGGCTGCTCGTCGACCGCGGCCTAGTGGCGGGCTCGGTCGCTGACACCCTGGCCCGAGCGGCCGCTCTTCGCATCGACCCGTCGGACGGGCCCACACGAGCCCTGCTCCTGCTCGACCATTTCAAGTTCGGAATGGCCGGAAGCACCAGTGGGCGGGTGAAGGTCTACTTCGAGGTGCTGCTGAGGACGACCGGCTGATGTTCGCCTGGAAGCCCGTCTACCTCCACGTCGGCCTACCGAAAACGGGGACGACCGCGCTCCAGCACAACGTCTTCCCCCGCCTCCCGGCTACCCGCTACGTCGGCAAGCCAACGGGTGACCCCATTATCCGGGCCGTCACCGAGCTCGGCGACGACGCGTGGCGCTCCGAGCTGGCCGCCACCTTCTGTCGGGTGGCACGGACCTTCGGCGGCGAGGAGGAGCGGGTATTGGTCTCCGAGGAAGAGCTTTCCGTCGGCTCGCTCCACGGCCTGGCAGATCGTGACACCATCGCCCGCCGTCTGCACCTGCTCTTCCCCAGGGCGCGAGTCCTGGTGGTCGTGCGGAACCAGCTGACGCTGCTGGGCTCGTTGTACGGCTACGCCATGGCGCTGCCCGGCACCCCACACGTGCCCTTCAACGAGTGGCTGGCCCGTCTCCGGACGAACCCCTCGAGCGGCAAGGGGCTCCACCTCTTCGACTACGAGAAGCTCGTTGACGTGTATGCGGGGCTCTTCGGGTCGGAGGCCGTCGAGGTCCTGCTTTACGAGGACCTCGTCGCCGACCACCGCGCGTTCGCCGGCCGAGTGGCGCAGATCCTGGGTGTCGGCGAGCTCGACACGGCGCAGCTGCCCAACGACCGGGTCAACACCCGGCCGACGCTGAGGACGGTGCGGGCTCTGAAGCTCGCCGAGCGCCACCCCTGGACCGGGCATGCCGTCGCCGCCCTGCCGGCCGGCGTGCGGGCGAAGCTCTCGCAGACGATCGGGCGCGGACCTGACCTCGACACCCGGTTCCGGCCCGAAGACGAGGCGTTCGTCCGGGACTACTACGGTGAGGGCAACCGCGTGCTGGCCGACCGGCGCGACGTCGCACTCGCCCGTTGGGACTACCCGCTTCCATGAGCGCTCCGGACCAACCCCTCGGCGATGCGCTCACCGATTACGGCAGGGTGCACGGGAGCCGGGGCGGCCACCGGATCGTCTGCGTCGCCGGCATCGACGAGGCGCAGGCCCTGGTCGCCGAGGCCAACCGCCTGCGGTCTCCCTTGCGGATACGGGGTGGCGGGCACTCCATGAACGGATCGTCGATTCCCCGCGTAGGTGAGGTCCTCGTCTCGTCTTCGGGCCTCCGCCACATCCGCTTCGACCGCGAGCTGACGGTGACCGTCGGCGCGGGCGCCGCCGTCTGGGACGTCGACCAGCTGCTCCGCCGCCACGGGTTCCAACTACTCCTGCGGAACGATGGCGGTGCGGCGGCGGCCACGGTCGGCGGGTTCGCATCGGCCGGCGGCATCGGCGTCGACACCTCGCGGCACGGCGGCTACTGGGAAACCGTCGAGGACGTGCTCCTTGTCGCCGGGTCGGGCGAGGTCATCCGGTGCCGGGCCGGAGACGAGCTCTTTCCCTGGATCTTCGGGTCGATGGGACAGCTGGGCCTGATCGTTGAGGCGACGCTCCGGATCGAACCGGTGGAGGACACCCCACCGGCTCCCTACCCGGTCGGCGTGCAGGGCAGCGTGGCGCCCAGCGACCCCTGGTGGGAGCACCACGTGTGGTTCACCCTGTTCGTGCCTGAAGAGGCCACAGAGCGGGCGCAGGACCAGCTCGAGAAACTGGCCCTTGGCCACGAGGCGGTGTGGGCGCCGCTGAGCGACTACCGCTATTTCGTCCGGTTCCGTACGTTCAACCCCCCGCTTCTGTACCCCCGGCAGGAGAGCTTCGCGGCAGTCGGCATCTGGGGAACGGCCCGTCCCATGCTCAGCGACGTCAGTGTCGCCGGCCTTCGCTCGCTCAGCCACGATTTCGCGGCGCTGGTCGCCTCCGAGCCGGCGTACCGGCGGTACGTCCAGTCAGAGTTGACGTTCGCGGGGTTCGACTTCCCTGCATACTTCGGCAAGGAGGTCTTCGACGGTTTTTATACGCACAAGGTGGCCTGCGACCCTCTCCACCTCCTGGGCCGTGGTTCGGTATTCGCATGAGTCGGAGAGGGACGCGCCGGCGGTTGGTATCGTCGCCGTCGTGACGCCTGTGACGGCGCGTGGCTGACGACCAACGGCCCCCGTTGCCGGCGTACACGCGCGAATCCACCGTTCTGCGGCTGCCGGGCGCCGTGTCCCTCGACGACCTGTCGCCGGCCTGGGCATGGGGCGGGGCGACAGGGCTTGGCGTGCGCGTGGCCGTCGTGGACAGCGGCGTGGAGGCCGACCACCCCGCCCTCGACGGCTGCGTAGACGCTGGCGACGGCATCGCTGTCACCGTTGACGACGAGGGAAACACGACCGACCACCCCGGCCCGCACGAGGACTCCTTCGGCCACGCCACTGCGGTGGCCGGCATCATCCACTCCATCGCCCCGGAGGCCCGAATCACCAGCGTGAAGGTGCTGGGCGCCGGCCTGGGTGGCAAGGCGGCCGGGTTCCTGCGAGGGCTGGGCTGGGCCGTTGAGCAGGGGTTCGACGTCATCAACCTCTCCCTCGGCACCAACCGGCGGGACTGGGCGCTGCCCTTCTACGAAGTATGCGACCGGGCGTACTTCCGGGGGTGCATGATCGTGACGGCAGCCAACAACGTGTCCCGGACCAGCTACCCATCCCTCTACGGGTCGGTTACCAGCGTCGCCTGCAACATGGCCACCGATCCGTTCCGGTTCCACTACAACCCCGCCCCGCCGACGGAGTTCCTGGCTCCGGGGATCGACGTCGACGTCGCCTGGCGAGGCGGCACATTCATGACAGGAACGGGCAATTCCTATGCCGCACCCCACATCGCCGGAATTGTCGCCCTGATCCGCTCGAAGCACCCCGAGCTGCGGCCCTTCCAGGTCAAGACCGT
The DNA here is from genome assembly GCA_038214685.1 of Acidimicrobiales bacterium. Taxonomy (GTDB): domain Bacteria; phylum Actinomycetota; class Acidimicrobiia; order Acidimicrobiales; family AC-14; genus CADCTB01. The sequence goes on along the minus strand of JBBQRO010000047.1, from coordinate 6,422 downwards.
TCTGTGGGCGACGGCCGCGAACGTCCGTGATGCGCCCCGGGCCGCCGGCCGCCTTTCGCAGGTCCTGCGACCGATGACGACCTCGGTCCGAGCCACGGCGGCACTCCGTCGGCAACCCTGACCGCTCGCCGACAGCCGCCGGAACTTTCGTCCGGCCCGTTGTAACTGCCGGAGCCCGAGGTCGTCTTGAGGGATGTACACCTTTCACCCAGGAGGAACATCCGATGGCAGATACGAGCAGAGAAGTCACCGAGGAGCAGGTCGATGCGATCGCCGACAAGCTGGGCCCCGCATTCGAGTCCCTCACCGAGGACGAGCGCGAGGTGTTCGCCCTCGTCATGGCCCAGACTGACGCCGAGGGCCCGGAGGTAGCCGGTTTCGCCCAAGGCCTCAGCCTGGGAATGGAAACGCTCGGTTCGCTCTCCTACGCGGGGAGCAGCGTGGCCGGCGGGGCGGGAGGAGCGACGCAAGCGGCGGCCCTGAGCTGGTTCCGAAACTGCTCCCGCAGAGTCGACTGCTGCTCGCAGCCCGGAGGCGGTTCGCGCGGCTGCTGACGCATCGCCCTCGCAGACCGCGCCGCCGGCCAAGCCCGGCGGCGGGAGGGCCTTGAGTTCGCATGCCGACCGCCCCCTGATCGACAGCAGCGATCAGGGGGCGTGGCAACCGTTGCTCGTGGGCGACGGCGCCCACGACGCGTTCGGCACTCTGGCCCGCATCACTCGACATGTGGCCACCGCCGACGACGGGCCGTCGCTCGGCGCCGGATCGGCAGGGGTCTCGCTGTACTTCGCGTACCTGTCCCGGCACACGGGACACGACGCCTGGCGGCAGGCGGCCGCAGCGATCGCCCACCGGGTCGTCGCTGCCGCCGCCAGCGTCCCCGATCCGTCGCTGTACGGCGGGGTGACCGGAGCCGCGTGGCTCGTCCACCACCTCGACGGCTGGATCCTGGACACCGCCCGGCCGGACCGGGTCGATCCGGTCGACGTCGCCCTGTCGAGCCTGCTGGGTACATCGCCGTGGACGACCGACGTCGACCTCGTCTCGGGCCTCGTTGGGCTGGGCACCTACGCCCTCGGTCGGCTTCCGCGCCCCGAGGCCCTCCGTTGCCTGGAGCTGGTGGTCGACCGCCTGGCGGAGACCGCGCGGGAGACCGGCGACGGCCTGACGTGGCTCACTCCTCCGGAGCGGCTGCCGGATTGGCAACGACGGGAGGCGCCGAACGGCTACTACAACATCGGTCTCGCCCATGGGGTCCCCGGCATCGTCTCCCTGCTCGGCCACGTGTGGGCCGCGGGAGTGGCGCCCGCCACTTCGTGCCGCCTGCTCGATGGGGCGGTGGCGTGGATGCTGGCCCAGGAGGTGGAGCCCGACGGCGGCCCCCTGTTCCCGGCATGGGTCGCCCCAGGCGCACCCACGCGCCGGGGGCCGCTGCACTGGTGCTACGGCGACCCCGGGCTGGCGGCGGCATTGCTGGCCGCGGGGCACGCGACGGGCCGATCGGACTGGCAGGACAAGGCAGCCGACATCGCACTGCGCTCCTCACGTCTCAACGCCGACGGCTCCGGCGTCGCGGACGCCGGCATCTGTCACGGGTCAGCCGGGCTCGCCCACATCTACAACCGGTTCTGGCAGTCCACCGGCGACCCCGCGTTCGCCGCTGTCGCCCGATCGTGGGTGGCGCGAACCCCGGATCTCCTGGCGCGCACGCCCGCGGCCGGGTTCCTCGAGGGTTCTGCGGGGATCGGGCTGGTGCTCCTCTCCGCACTGGGGCTGGCCCCAGACTGGGACGTCATCCTCGGCCTGTCCTCCCCCCGTGGTCCTCGGCAGTGACGGGCACCCTCCAGCCGTCGGGCTTCTTCGTCCTCCGCACGCCCCTACTGTCCTTCGACGAGTTCTTGGCGTGGACCGACGGTCCGGATCGCGAGGCCCGCCTCCTCGAAATGGTCCGACGTCCGGAGGTGGCCGACGCGCTCTACGTGGCGTCACCGAGTCTCGCCGATGCGCTGGCCGACCCCGCCAGCCCTCGTGCCCGCAAGGCCCTGCCCAGCCTGGCTTCGTACTTCGGGCGGATGTGCAGCCGCGCCGTCCCCTTCGGCCTCTTCGCCGGCATCAGCGTCGGTGACGTCACCTCCAGCACCTGCCTCGACGTTGGCGATGTGCGTGCATGCGCACGCTCCTCCCGTCTCGACATGGGCTACCTGGCGCTCTTGGTGGCCGCCCTCGAGCAGGAGCCGGCGGTACGCAGCATCCTCACCTGGTCGCCGAACTCCAGTCTCTATCCTGCCGGGAACCGGATGCATATCGCGGCCATGCAGCTCGGCGAGGCGTGGCGGTCGTACCACCTCGTGGCCGTGGACGGCACGAAGGCGCTCCGCGCCACGCTCGATCGTGCCGCCGAGGGCGCAACGGTGGATGACCTCGCCGCCCACCTGGAGAGCAACGGGGTGAATAGGAAGGAGGCCGAGGAGTACGTGGTCAAGCTGATCGACGCCCAGCTCCTCGTGTCGGACCTTCAGCCTGCGGTTACCGGCGAAGATCCGCTCACCGCCCTGATCTCGGCGTGGGGCGGCCACCCGGAAATGAGCACGGTGGTAGCGCGCCTCGAGGATGTGCGTGCGTTGCTCGCGGCAACGGATGCGGGGGGACCAGGGGCGGCACCGGCGGCGTACCGGGAGGTGCAGGCACTTCTCGATGCTCTCCCGGTGAGGACCGACGCTGCCCGCTTGGTGCAGGTCGACATGCGCCGGCCAGCGCCCCCGCCCACCCTGGGGTCGGGGCCTCTCGCCGAGATGGCCCGCGCCGTCGAGATCCTCCGCCGGCTGTCGCTCCCCGCCTCCGACGATGACCCGCTGACACAGTTCCGGGACGCCTTCGTGGACCGGTACGGGGATCGGGACGTACCGCTGTTCGAGGCGATCGACCCGGAGGTGGGCATCGGCTTCGGGCCGACCTCCGGCCACGACCGACCCCCGCTCATCGAGGGCCTCGCCCTCTTCCCTGCCTCCGACCGTGCACCGCGGTGGCGGGACAGAGACGCGTTCCTACTTCGGAAGCTGGCAGCGGCGCTCGAGGCCGGCGAGCGGGAGATACGCATCGAGGCCGCCGACCTCGATGCGCTGGAATCGCCGGAGCCGGTGGTCCTGCCGGATGCCGTCGAAGTCGTCGCCGTGCTCGCGGCGGCGTCACGCGAGGCGGTCGACCAGGGAAGGTTCCAAGTGTTCGTCAGGGGCGTGCTGGGCCCCCCCGGCGCGAGCCTCCTCGGCCGCTTCTGCCACGCCGACGATGACCTTCTCCACAAGGTCCGGAGCCACCTGCGGGCGGAGGAGGCCTGCCGGCCGGATGCCGTGTTCGCCGAGGTCGTGCACCTTCCGCAGGGCAGGATCGGCAACATCGTGTGCCGGCCGCTGCTCAGGGCGTGGGAAATCCCCTACCTCGGCCGGTCGGGCGCCGAAGCCGCCTGGCAGCTCCCAGTTGCGGACCTTACGGTGTCGGTGGTCGCAGGCCGCGTCGTCCTGTCGTCGATGCGGCTCGGCCGGGAGGTGGTCCCCCGGTTAACAACGGCCCACGACTATGTCAGGGGGGCCCTCCCGATCTACCACTTCCTCTGCGCGCTGCAGGAGCAGGGGGTCGCCGGCCAGCTCGGGTGGGACTGGGGGCCGCTGGCGGACGCGCCTTTCCTGCCCCGCGTGACCTGCGGCCGTCTGGTGTTCGCCCGGGCGCAATGGCACCTTTCGGCGAAGGAACTGGAGGATGTCCCCGGCCTGCGTTCGTCCGGGCGGTTACCCCGATTCGTTGCGCTCGCCCACGGTGACAGCGACCTCGCCATCGATCTCGACAACCCCCTCTGCATTGAGGTGTTGCGGCGCCACGCGTCAGGCCGCCCATCCACCACGCTGATGGAGCTGTTCCCCGGGCCGGACGATATGTGCAGTGCCGGACCGGGCGGTCGGTTCACGCACGACCTCGTCGTACCGTTCGTCCAGACTCCCCCGCAGAGCCCCCGCCCGGCGCGACGGGCCGGCGCACGTCCCACGATTCGACGCAGCTTCCCACCCGGATCGGAGTGGTTCTCCGCCAAGCTCTACACGGGCGCGGCGAACGCCGACCTCGTGCTGCTGGAGCTCGTCCGCCCCCTCGTGGACGAGGCGATGCGCCGGGGTATCGCCGATTCGTGGTTCTTCGTCCGGTTTTCGGACCCGGACTGGCATCTGCGCGTGCGGCTGCACGGCGACGCTGCGGCCAGCCTCGCACTCCTGAACCAGCTGAACGCACCGTTGCTCAAGAACCGGACCATCTGGCGCGTGCAGTTGGACACCTACGAGCGCGAGATCGAGCGCTACGGCGGCGACCCCGGCATGGCGTTGTCCGAGCGGCTCTTCCAGCACGACAGCGAGGCCGCCCTGGCCTTGATCCAACAACTCAAGGGCGACGCAGCACAGCAGGCCCGGTGGCAACTGGCGGTGCTCGGCGTCGACATGATCCTCACAGATCTGGGGTTCGGGCTGGCGGACAAGGAATCCTGGGCGAGAGACCGGAGGCACGCGTACGCCGAGGAGTTCCGGGCCGGCGGCCGGCTCAGAGGGCAGCTGGGCGACCTGTACCGCAGCCAGCGGAAGCCTCTCTCCGACCTGCTCGAGCGAGACGACGAGGGTTCTGGGCATCCCCTGGGCCCGGCGGTGGAGGTACTGCGACGTCGCTCCGAGCACCTCCGGCTGCTCGGAGTTTCGATGGCCGGGCGGGGCCTCGACCTCCCGGACCTGGCCGCGAGCTACGCCCACATGCACGTCAACCGGTTACTGCGGTCCGCGCACCGGGCCCAGGAACTGGTGATCTATGACCTGCTGCATCGTTTTTACGTATCCCGCATCGAGATGTCGCGCCGGGCCTGATGCGTTCGGCGATCTACCGGTCCTCGGGAAGGAAGTCGACTCCCTTCTCGCCGACTCTCGTCGCCGGCTCACTGTGCTGACCGCCCGGGCCGCGACCAAGACCGGAACCGTCTTCCTCTACGGCAACGTCTTCGAGGTCGACCCCGCCCTGGTGGGGTGCCGGATCAAGGTCGTCTTCGATCCCTTCAATTCGAGCCGGTCGAGATCCACTCATCGAGGGTGGAGCGGCCCACCCGCATCGCACACCCGTCCGGGTCGACGTGGTCGGCCGCGGCCAGGGCCCGCACCAGCGCGCCCGCTCGGCTTTGGTCAGTTTCGAGTCCGCCGGCTCCCTCACCAGGCTGCAACTGAAGAGACCCCACGTCTCGATGGCGGTCCTGCACCGGCTTCCTCCTCGCTCGGGGATGGGAAGCGGCCACCTTCGCTGCTCAGGGCACCGGCGGATAGGGGAGCTCGTGTGGCACAGAAGGCCCCGGCCCAAGCACACCACCGCACGGCGGGCAGCCCAAGCGCCCGGCGGCGAGAACGGTCTCGTACACGGCCTGGTCGGTGCCTACGATGAGCACGGGTGCCTCCGGCATCTGTTAGGAAGAGCCCTCCCGACAGTCCGGACAAGATCGGCGGGCGAGTGGCCGGGGGGAATCGCACCCCCCGGCTCTCTCAGAACCGGACGTGAGCCTCTCGACTCATCCGGCTCCCATCATCCAGCCTCATGGCGTGAGCCCAAGTCGCCAGTGAGCGAAGAGGGACGGGTCTCGCCTCGCAACGCTCCGTAGCCATTTCACGGCCCTGGCGAAGTGGTGATGCAGCCGCTTGTATTTCCGGGCGGCCCAGCGAGCGATGTGCTCGTTGAGACGTCTGAAGAGGGGATACAACATGGACTTGTAGAAGCGCCCGTAGTAGTTGATCCACCCCCGCAGGATGGGGTTGTACATCTGGGCGAGGTCCTCGAGGTCCAGGTCACTGCGCCGGTTGATCCGCCACCTGCGGATCTCCCGCCCCATCGCCTTCTTGGCGTCGTCGCTCACCGCCGGCAGGAAGCTGACGAAGAACTGCCCTCGCCTGCTCTTGGCCAGCCGAGGACGAAACGTGTAGCCCAAGAAGTTGAACCGCTCGTGCTCATGGGAGCCTCGGCGTCCCGCATCCTTGCAGTACACGATGCGCGTCTTGTCCGGATGCAGTTCCAGACCGACCTGCGCCATTCGCCGGGCGATGGCGTCCAGGACCTGTCGGGCCTGGGCCTCCGTCGCGCAGTGAACCACCGCATCATCCGCGTAGCGTTCGAACTGGACGGCCGAGAACTCTCGGGCCATCCAGGTGTCGAAGGCGTAGTGGAGGAAGAGGTTCGCCAACAAGGGCGAGATCGCCGAACCTTGTGGAGTCCCGCGATCACGTGGCACCACGGTGCCGTCCGCCAGTTGGAGCGGAGCTTTCAGCCACCGCTCCACGTAGAGGAGGACCCACCGCAGGTCCGTGTGTTTCGACACCGCTTTGAGCATGAGGTCCCACTGGATGCTGTCGAAGAAGGCT
>JBBQRO010000046.1:0-24425 GCA_038214685.1 Acidimicrobiales bacterium | reverse complement strand
ATGAACACCGGCCACGAGGGCAGCCTGTCGACCTGCCACGCCAACAGCCCCGACGACGCGTTGCGCAGGATCGAGACAATGGTGCTGATGGGCGAGGTCCAGCTCCCACTGGCGGCTGTCCGCAGCCAGCTCGAGGCCGCGCTCGACCTGGTCGTGCAGGTCGCACGATTCCCCGACGGGCGCCGGCGGATCGTGGCGGTGGCCGAGGTGCTCTCCAGCACCGGGGCATCGGAGGGCGGGAGCCGTACCCGGCTGATCGCCGATGCCGACGGGCTCGTCGCTCGGCCGTCGGTGCCGAGGGGAAAGGCCCGATGAGCCTCGCCTTGCTGGTGGCAGTCGCCGTACTCGGGACGGGAGCGGCCGCCCGGACCGCCCACCTTCTCACCCGGAGGGGCGCCGTCGTCGGCCGGCTCTCCGGAGCCGACGACATCGCCGCGGGCCTCCACGTCCGGGCCCGCCCCGCATGGCGACTGGCCGAGCCGCCGGCCCGGGTGGCGGCGGCTCTCGGCGAGGCCGATCTGCCCGTCTCGGCCGCCCTGGCCTGGACGGCGTGGCTGGGGGCCCTCGGCGTGGGCCCCCTGCTCGCCGTCGCCGTCGGCGGGCCGGGCCTGGCCGGCGTCGCCGCCCTGGCCGTCGTCATCGGGCCCGTCCTGGTGGTGCGTACCCGGCGGGGCCGGGCCGACGACCGTCTCGAAGCGGCATTGCCGGGGGCGTTGGAGGCGGTGGCCCGGTCGCTGCGTTCTGGGGCATCGCTCCGCCAGGCGGTCGAGGAGGCCGGTCGCGCCGGCGGTGGCGGCCGGGCCCTGGCTGCGGAGTTGGCCCGGGCCGCAGCCGAGGCCGGCCAGGGCGCCAGCCTGGTGTCCGCCCTCGAGGCGGTGGGCGCCCGGCGGCCGCTCCCCGGCGTCCGGCTGGGGGTGGCCGCCCTCTGCCTCGGCGCCGAGACCGGAGGGGCTCAGGCCCGGGCCGTCGACGGCGTGGCCGCAACCGTGCGAGAACGGCTGGCCGTCGCCGCCGAGCTGCGGGCGTTGTCGTCCCAGGCCCGCATCTCTGCGTTGGTCATCGGGGTGGCGCCGGTGGGGTTCGGGGCGTTCGCCGCCGCAACCGACCCGCGGACGTCGCAGTTCCTGCTCCACACCTCCGGCGGGCTTGTCCTGCTCGTCGTCGGGCTGGTCCTTGATGCTCTCGGATGGCTCTGGATGCAGCGCCTGGCCAAGGTTGCGGTGTGAGCCCGGCGCTGGCGTTCCTGGCCTGGTCGGTCGTGGTGATGGCCGCCGGTTGGCGGCACCGCCCGGCGCCGGCCCGGGTGCGGGCGCTCGGCCCGGTCGCCGCTGCCGCTGATGTCGTCGTCGCCGGGCCGGCCCGCCGCCCGTTGGGGGCCTCCTTCGCCATCCTCGTGGAGCGTCTGGGCGGCGCGGTACTGCGCCGCGTCGGGCGCCCCGCACCTCCCGACACAGCCCGGCGGCTGGGCACCGCTCTGGTCGTCGCCGCCTTCGCCCTGCCGATCCTCCCGCCAGTGGCCGTGCCGGCCGGGTTGGTGGCTTGGGCGCTCCCCGTCCTGCGCGCCCGCCGGCGGCACCGCCAACGGCTCGCCGCCATTGCTGGCGACCTGCCTGATGTGGTCGACCTCCTGGTGCTGGCCGTGGGCGCCGGGCTCACCGTCCGGCTGGCGGTGGGAGCCGTGGCCCGCCGGTCCCCGGGCCCCCTCGCCGCTGAGCTGGCCAGGGCCGGTCACGACGCCGATCTCGGCCGCCGCCTGGCCGACGCCCTCGACGACATCCCCGGTCGGGCCGGCGAGGCCACCCGGCCGCTCGTCGCCGCCCTGATCGCCTCCGAGCGTTACGGTGCGCCGCTGTCGACCAGCCTCGAGCGGCTGGCGCACGAGGTCCGGGCCGACCGGCGCCGGCGAGCCGAGGAGGCCGCCCGCAAGGTGCCCGTCAAGCTCCTCTTCCCCTTGGTCAGCTGCACGCTGCCCGCCTTCGGGCTGCTCACCGTGGCCCCCCTCATCGCCAGCGCCGTCCGGTCGCTGCGCCTGTGAGTACCTCGAGAAGAAGGAGGGGGCATCCATGCTCGCTCTCTACGTCCATCTGTTCACCTATCTCACCACCGGGGCGGAGCGCGCCCGGCACGACCAGCGGGGGCAGGCCTCGGCCGAATACGCCCTGGTCCTGCTGGGGGCGGCCGCAGTCGCCCTGCTCATCGTGGCCTGGGCCACCAAGTCCGACCTGGTCGGCAAGCTGCTCGACGCGGTCATGGGCGCCATCACCAGCAAGGTCACGTGAGCGTCCGAGCGTGAGGCGGGGGAAGGAGGACGGGGGCCAGGCGTCGGTGGAGCTGGCCCTCATCCTCCCCCTCGTGATGATCCTTCTCCTGGCCGTCGTCCAGCTCGGTTTGCTCGTTCGCGATCAGATCCTGGTGGTGCACGCGGCGCGGGAGGCGGCTCGTGAGGCGGCCGTCGACCCGGCCGCCGACGCGCCCCGACGGGCGGCGCTGGCCAGTTCCACGCTCACCGAGTCCCGGCTGACGGTCACGGCCACGGGACGAGGCGCAGCCGGTAGCAGGGTGCGGGTGGAGGTGGCCTACCGGGCGCCGACGAGCGTGCCCCTGCTGGGAGCGGCGGTCGGCAATCTCACCTTGCGGGCTTCGGCCACCATGCGGGTCGAGCGGTAGCGCTGTGGCCACCAAATGCCACTCTCCGTGACCGCTTCGCTTTGGAGAGAAAGAAAAGCTGGCCTATCTCTGGACCTGACCCTATTTCTCTGGTAGCTACTTGTCCAAGGCATCTACCGGGGAAGCCGTGAACGCCGTCCGCGCCACCAGGACGGACCTGCGTCACGCACGAGAGGGGTTCGACAACATGCGCACGGTGCAACGTCTCGGGGCGATCACGCTCTCCGCCTTGGTCATGACCGCAGTGCTGGCCCTGCCCGCCACCGCCCAGACCCAGACGATCGAGACCCGAGCCGAGAGCTTCATCGCCACCGCCGCGGCCCGGGGCCTCGACCTCAACCTCTTCGGCACCCGGGTCACCATCGGCCAGTCGAGCGCCCTCGTGAACAGCACGCCGATGGCCAGAGCTTCGGGCGCCGGTGTGGCCCTCGTCTCGGGCACCGTCAGCAACAGCGAGGTCAACGGTGCGAACCAGAGCGCAGCGCCGCCCAAGGCCTGCGTGCTGAACCTGCCCGTCGCCAGCCTGCTCACCGTGGAGCTCGCCTGCGGCGAGTCCCGCGTGGATACCAACAACAGTGCGCCGTCCGCGTTCGGTACCGGCTCGGTCGCCGGCGTCGACCTGCTGGGCACCACCCTCATCCAGCCGATCATCGACCTCCTGCGAACCCTGCTCAATGCCCTGCTTCCCGTCGTCGACCAGACCGTTGGCAGCGTGGTCAACACCCTCACTCCCGCCCTCGGGGGGCTGCTCGGAGGACTGGCCGGCAACCTCGGGCTGGGCACGGGCTCAAACGTCGCCCCGGTCTCCGGGCTGGTCAATAACCTGCTGACGGGCATCGAGCGGGCCACGGCGCTGCTCGACGTCAAGGTCGGCGACTCCACCGCCTCGGCCGTCACCACCGCCAACGCAGTTACGGCCACGGCCACGGCCGCCGGCGCCCAGATCGACCTGCTGCCCGGCCTGACCCTCGGCGGCGCGCCGCTGCTGTCCATCATCGTCGGCCAGGCCAAGTCAGTCTCGACCTTCGACCGGGGCACGGCCAAGAGCACGCCGTCCTTCGATGCTGCGGTCGCCCGGGTGCGCCTGGGCCTGCCCCTCGCGGGCGCCACGGTCACCGACATCCCGATCCAGCTCGGCGAGCCGCTCACCCTGCTGGCCGGTACGCCCCTCGAGACCACCATCTCCCTCGGTGCCGGTCGCACGGTGACCGACCCCAACACCGGCTCGGTGGCGTCCTACGCCGACGGCGTCAGCATCCAACTGCTCAAGGGCCTCAACGGCGGCATCGGCCTCGAGCTGGCCCACGCCGAGACCGGGGCCGGCGGCCAGACCCGCCTGGTCACTCAGCAGCAGGTGGTCACCCCCTTGCCTACGCTGGCCAAGACCGGAAACGACCCCTGGCTGCCCCTCACCGGCGCCGGCCTGCTCATGGTGGCCCTGGGCATCCGCCGCCGGGTGCTGGCCGCCCAGCCGGCCCGCACCAACGACCGGGTGAGCCAGTAATCGGACCGACCCGGGGTAACCTCTCCCCGGTCATGACGAAGGCATTTTCATGCTCATAGACCTCCTGCGCACCAAGCGCTGGCTTCGCCGTTCCCTCTCCGGGCTCTCCGTCCTGCTCCTGCTCGGGGGCCTGGGACTGGTCGGGTACCCCTTCGCCACCAACATGTGGCAGGACCGGGTCCAGGACCGCCTCGCCGAGCAGATCGCAAGTCCCGAGCTCCAGCAGGCCTACAAGGAGCGCAAGATCGAGACGGGCGACAGCCTGACTCGGATCAAGATCCCCGCCCTCGGTGTGGACACGGTGGTCGTCGAGGGCATCACGCCGAGCGCCCTCCGGGCCGGCGCCGGCCACTACCCCCAGACGCCGCTGCCCTGTGAGGGCGGCAACGTCTCGATCGCCGGGCACCGGACCACGTACGGGCGACCGTTCGGCAACGTCGACCAGCTCAAGCCGGGCGACACGATCGAGCTCACCACGCCCATCGGCGGCTGCGTCTACCAGGTGGCCCGTGCCCCCTACGTGGTGGCCCCCACCGAGCTGAGCGTCATCGAGCCCACCGGCGAGCGATCCCTCACGCTCACCACCTGCCATCCCAAGGGATCGGCCGCCCAGCGCCTCATCATCCGCGCCACCTGGGTCAAGGATCTGAAGTCGGCATGACCGGCCCGGGAGGCCGGTCCAGCAAGCATTCATCGGGCGGGAGCCCGATGACCGGCCCGGGAGGCCGGTCCAGCGAGCATTCATCGGACGGGAGCCCGATGACGGGTCGAATCGGGGCGGCGGCCGCGCTCGTGCTGACCATGGTGGTCGCCGCCCCGGCGTCGCCGGCGTTCGCCGCGCCGGTGACCATCGATCGGCCCGCCCCAAGCGCCGTCCTCGAGACGGGGTCGGTGGTCGTCAGCGGCACCGCCGAGGTCGATCCCACGCTCGGCCTACCGCTCACCACCCTCGACAGTGTCACGATCAAGGTGGGCGACCGCACGATCACTGCGGCGAACTGCAGCGGCCAGCGGACCTGCGCGTATCGCGAGACCTTCATGCTGCCGCTGAACGGGCCCTACACGGCTGAGGTGGTGGCCACGCCCAGGGGCCTCCTGGGGAGTCAGGCGCCGGCGCCGGCGTCGCGGAGCTTCGCGGTCGGGGCCCCGGCGGCCAGGCCCGTCCTGAGCCCGCCCACGGTGACCGGCGGCCGCACAGTGGAGCTGTCGTGGTCCCGGAACGCCGAGCCCGACATGCTCTACTACGCCGTCTTCCGCAAGGACCCCGGCACATCCGGGTACTTCCAGGTCGGCGCCAGGGTCCCGCAAACGACCTCGGGCAACAGAGTGACCTTCATCGACACCACCACGTCGTTGGCCGCCGGCGGCGACTACGCCTACCAGGTGGTCGCCGTCCGCAAGGGAGCCACTGGGAAGGACGACGGGTCGACGGTGGCTTCGCCGCCGTCGACAGCCGCCGCCGCCGTCGTGCCCGTCCCTCCCACCACCAGCACCGTCGCCCCGCCGCCGGGGACCCCTGCTCCCGCCGGTGGGCCCACCGCCACAGTCAAGCCCGCACCGCCCGCGGGCGTGGATCTCTCAGGGTTCCTCTCCTCGCGCCCGCAGCCGGTGACGGTGCCGTCGATCACCATCCCCGAGCCGCCCGATACCGGCTTCGAGGGCAGCCTGCCCTTCGGCACCCCCCTGCCCGGTGAGGAGCTGGAGGAGGGCGAGGCCGAGGCCGTGCTCCCCGACGACCTCAGCGAATCCGGCTCGGTCATCAGCCGCATCGACCCCAGCCGGCCGCTGGTGCCGGTGGCCGGGGGGCTGATCCTGTTCCTCCTGGCCCTTCACCTGAGGGTGCTCGGCCGAAGGGTGAAGGCTTCACCCGTCGGCGACCTGCCCCTCGACCTCCCCACGCCGGCCGTACCCACGCCGGCCGTACCCACGCCGGCGGTGGCTGTCGCTCCCGTGACGCGCATCGCCGCACCGGCGCCCGAGCCGAGCGCGGCGCCTGAACCGACGTTCTACGACGTCGGAGCTGACGAAGGTTGGGAGCAGGACTGGGCGCCGCAAGCATCCCTGCCGGAGCCGGAGCCGGAGCCGGAGCCGGAGCCGGAGCCGGAGCCGGAGCCGGAGCCGGAGCCGGAGCCGGAGCCGGAGCTCGTCGCCCTCTGGGCGACTCCAGAGCCCGAGGAGCCCGAGGAGCCCGAGGAGGAGCGTCACGCAGCCGAGGCCGACCCGGACGCCATCGAGGTGTTCGAGGTCGTTTCATCGGCGCGGCGACCTCTGGTGCGTGCCGGCAGCCGCTGAGCGCCTCCGGCCTCCCGCCCGGCCATCCGAGGCACTCCCGGCCGCTTGCTAGCGTGGACTTCAGAAAGACTCTTGGGAGGAACTGCATGGATCTCGGTTTGGACGTCGAGGAAAGAGACGGGTTCGCCGTGCTCAGTGTGCGCGGCGAGGTCGACGTCTACACCGCCCCTCGCTTCCGCGAGCGCCTGATCGAGCTGGTCAGTGAGGGCAAGCACAAGATCATCGTCGACCTCGAGGGCGTGGACTTCCTGGACTCCACCGGTCTCGGAGTCCTGGTCGGAGGGTTGAAGCGCCTCCGGAGCCACGACGGGGATCTGCTCCTGGTCTGCACCCAGAGCCGGATTCTGAAGGTGTTCGAGATCACCGGGCTCACCAAGGTGTTCTCGATCCATGACTCCGTCGACGCCGCGGTCGGCGGCGAGCCCGGCGGCGGCGCCAACCCCTAGCCCATGACCGACGCTGTGCTTGCTGGGGAGGCAGAACTGGCCGGGGAGGTCATCGAGCTGGAGATTCCGGCTCGGGCCGAGTTCGTGTCTCTGGCCCGGCTCGTGGTTTCCGCATTGGCGTCCTCGGACAGCAATCTGGCCGACGAGCGCATCGACGACCTCAAGCTGGCGGTTTCCGAGGCGTGCACCAACGCCATCGAGGCCCACGACGCCGCCGGCAGCTCGGAGCGGGTCCTCGTGCGGTGCCTGGCGGGAGCCGACACGCTGGAGGTGTGCGTGGAGGACCGCGGCCACGGGTTCGACCCGACCGGGCTGCCCGATCACCCGCCGGTCACCGACCCGGACCGCCTGAAGTACGAGCGGGGGCTCGGCATTCCGCTGATCAAGGCCCTGGTCGACGAGGTGGAGTTCAAGCCCACGGCCGAGGGCACTGCCGTCCGTCTGGTGATGCGCCACAGTGCCAACGACCCCGAGCAGGTCTAGAGGCTCTCGGGCGGCATGGCCTTCCGGAAGCTCCTCCAGCGGCTCGCCACCTCCGACGCCGACCTCGACCGCGAGCGGCTACGGCAGTTCTGCTGTGACGTCCCGGGTGTGACGCCGATCGGCGACGCCCAGCCCCGCCAGGAGGTCACCGTGGCCGGGGAGATCTCTTCGCTGCGGATCGTGCCGCGGGCGGGCACGCCGTCGCTGGAGGTCACCATCAAGGACGGCAGCGGGTCACTGGCTGTCGTCTGGACCGGCCGGCGCCATATCGCCGGCGTGGCGCCGGGCAAGCGCCTGGTGCTGAGCGGCCGGGGGACGCCTCAGGGCCCGAACGGGCGCCTCACGGTGCTGAACCCCCGGTACGAGCTCCTGTAGATCGGGTGGATGGCCCTACGAAGAGGCTCTTGACCGCCTCCTCCGACTCGGGGGTCACCAGCACCAACACCTCGTCGCCCGCTTCCATCACCGTCTCGCCCCGGGGCACGATCACATGGCGCTCGCGGATTACGGCCACCACGGTGGCGTCGCGGGGCACGCCCAGCTCGATGATGGCCCGGCTCACCGCCGGCGAGTCGGCGGCCAGCGTGACCTCCACCAGGCGGGCGTCCTCGAACTGCAGGAGGCGCACCAGCGAGCCCACTGACACCGCCTCCTCCACCAGGGCGGTGAGCAGGTGGGGGGTCGACACGGCGATGTCCACGCCCCATGTCTCGTTGAACAGCCACTGGTTGTTGGGGTGGTTCACCCGGGCCACCACCCGGGTGACCGCGAAGACCTGCTTGGCCAACAGGGAGATGACCAAGTTGTCCTCGTCGTCGCCGGTGACGGCCACCATGACGTCGCAGGTTTCCAGGCCCGCGGCGGTGAGCAGCGTCGGTTCGCAGGCGTCGGCCACGACCACCGTGACCCCCTCGACCAACCGCAGCCGGGCGGCGACATCGGGATCCTGCTCCAGCAGCAGCACCTCGTGACCGGCCTCGGCCAGATCGTTGGCGATATGGGTGCCCACGTTGCCGGCCCCGGCGATGGCGGCCTTCATCGGACGCCGCTCATCTTGCGCCGTTTCATCGACTCGACCCCGGCCCGGCCGACATCCGGGCCTCGAGCTCCTCCTGGGCGTCGGTGCGCACGATCAGGTGCACGACATCGCCTTCCTGGCCGACCAGCTCGGGACCGCACAGCCGGGCCTGCCCACCTCGGGTGAGGGTGACGAGCCGGAACCGACCGTCTTCCTCCATCTCACTGAGCTTCCTCCCGGCCCAGGAGTCGGGAAGGGCCCGCTCGATCAGGCTCACGCTGCCCGAGGCGTCGGTCCACTCAGCCACCGACTTCTCGGGGAAAAGGCGGCGCAGGACCTGATCGGTGGTCCATGCCACCGCAGCCACGGTGGAGATGCCGAGCTGGCGGTAGATCACGGCCCGGCGGGGGTCGTAGATGCGGGCCACGACGTACGGGACCTCGTAGGTCATCCGGGCGATGCGGGCGGTGAGGATGTTGGAGTTGTCGCCGTTGGTGACCGCGGCCACGGCATCGGCCTGGTGGATGCCGGCCTGCTCGAGGTGCTCCCGGTCGAAGCCGAACCCCACGATGGACGTGCCCCCGAAACTGTCGGGAAGCTCGTGGAACGCATTGCGGTCCTTGTCGATGATGCTCACGCTGTGGCCGTCACGGTCGAGGGTCATGGCCAGCTCCCGGCCGACCCGTCCGCATCCGACGACGATGACGTGCACGCGCGCCATGCAACACCGCCGGGAGCCCGAACACAACTCTGATCCGGGGACGGGCTGCAGTGGCGTCCACCGTGGGCGGGCGGCGTATCGTCGGGCCCGTGCTGAGCATGCTGAAGCGGGTGATGGTCGGGCGGCCCCTCGCGTCCGAGGAGATGGACCATCAGCGCATCCCGAAGTGGATCGGCCTGCCCGTCTTCTCCTCCGACGCCATCTCCTCCACGGCCTACGCCACCGAGGAGATCCTGTTCGTCACCGCTCTCGGGGCGTCGAGCCTGGTGCTCGGTCTCTCCTACCTCGTGCCCATCGCCATGGCCGTCGCCGTACTGCTGGCCATCGTCGTCTTCTCCTACCGCCAGACGATCTTCGCCTATCCAAACGGCGGCGGCTCCTACATGGTCAGCAAGGAGCACCTCGGTGAGATGCCGTCACTGGTGGCTGCCGCGTCACTGCTGGTCGACTACGTGCTCGTTGTCGCCGTGTCCATCTCCGCCGGCGTGGCGGCCATCATCTCGATCCCCTCGTTCCAGGGCCTGGCCCGACACCGGGTGATTCTCTGCCTGTTGCTGATCGCCTTCGTCACCATCGTGAACCTGCGGGGCATGAAGGAGTCGGGGAAGGTGTTCGCCTTCCCCACCTACCTCTACATTTTCAGCCTGGGGGCCATGCTGGCGATCGGCCTCTTCCGCACGTACTTCGGCGACATCGAGCCGGTGCCCTTCGACCCGGAGCGCTTCGAGGGTATGCGGGAGATGGGCGGGTCGCTCGGCCTGTTTCTGCTCCTGCGGGGGTTCTCCTCGGGCGCCGTGGCCCTGAGCGGGGTGGAGGCCATCTCCGATGGCGTGCCCGCCTTCCGCAAGCCCCAGGCCAAGAACGCGGCCACGACCCTGCTGTGGATGGCGGCGATCCTCGGTTCCCTCTTCTTCGCTGTCTCCGTGCTCGCCCATCACCTCAAGCCGTACCCGACGCACGACGAGACGGTGCTGTCGCAGATGTCCCGGGTGGTGATCGGTGACGGGCCCTTCTACTGGGTGCTCCAGTTCGCCACTGCAGCCATCCTGATCCTGGCGGCCAATACCGCTTACGCGGACTTTCCCAGGCTCTCGTCGTTCATCGCCCGCGACGGGTACCTGCCCCGCCAGTTCATGAACCGGGGCGACCGGCTGGTGTTTTCCAACGGGGTGGTGTTCCTGGCCGTGGCCGCCGCCGCCCTGGTCGTCGCCTTCGGTGGTGTCACCACCGCCCTCATCCCTCTCTACGCCATCGGGGTCTTCACCTCCTTCACCCTCAGCCAGTCGGGCATGGTCCGCCGCCACTTGTCGCTACGCCAGGCGGGCTGGCGCAGTGCCACCGTGATCAGCGGCGTCGGAGCGGCGGCGACGGGGATCGTGGCGTTGATCGTCGGCGTCACCAAGTTCACCATCGGGGCCTGGGTGCCGATCGTGGTGGTCCCCGCCATCATCTTCTTGTTCAAGGCCATCAAGCGTCACTACGCCGCCCTGGCCGTGGCCCTCGCTCTCACCCCCGAGGAGGTGCGTCGCCACGACCTCCACCACACGGTCGTGGTCCTGGTCGGACGGGTGCACAAGGGGGTGGTCGTTGCCCTCAACTACGCGAGGTCCATGCGCCCCGACCACCTCATCGCGCTCTACGTCGCCACCGACCAGGACGAGCAGGAGCAGATGCAGGCCGAGTGGAAGCGCTTCGGCTTCGACGTGCGGCTGGAGATCGTCCATTCCCGCTACCGGGATCTGGTGGCGCCGGTCGAGTCCTACCTCGACGAGCTCGACGACCGCTGGAGCAACGACGCCGTCACCATCGTCATCCCCGAGTTCGTCGTCGGCACCCGGAGCCTGGCCAACCTCCTCCACGGCCAGAGCGCCCTGGCCCTCAAGCTGGCCCTCATCGACAGGCCGAAAACCGTCGTCACGTCGGTCCCGTTCCACCCCACGCTGCTCGCCGCCCCGCCCGAGCCCGATGCGCCGCGTGCGGGCGATGCCGCACCCACCCCGGCCGGCCCGCCCTCCGGCGCCACGTAGAGCTGGTCGCGCCTCCATCGGGCCGGCCAAACCCTTGACCTTTCGTCATGGTGAAAACTAGGTTCTGCGGCGACGAAACCATGGCAACCACCCTCACCAAGTCCGAACGCGAGACGCTGAAGTCGCTGTACCGCCTGTCGCGGGACGGGCATGACGCGCACACCGGCGCGCTGGCCGAGGCGCTGGGGGTGTCCCCGGCCACGGCCACCGCCACCGTCAAGCGCCTGGCCGAGCGGGGATTGCTCGACCACAAGCTCTACCGGGGCGTCGAGCTCACCGCCGCGGGCCGAGGGGCGGCGGTCGCCGCCATCCGCCGCCACCGCATCGTCGAGCGCTTCCTGGCCGACATGCTCGGCTACGCCTGGAACGAGGCCGACCGCCTGGCCACGTCGTTCGAGCACGAGCTGCCTCAGGAGGTCGAGGACCGCCTTTACGTGGCCCTCGATCGGCCGGGCTCGTGCCCCCACGGTTTCCCGATCCCGGCGCCGGAGGTAGCGGAGATCCCCACCATGCCGCCCCTCTACGACCTGGAGCCGGGCGACGTGGCCGTCGTGGCCGTTCCGGGGTCCACCGACCCCGAGATCGTGAAGTTCCTCGACACCCTCGGGCTGCGCCCGGGCGTTCGGGTCGAGGTCAGGGAGAAGCACCCGTTCGACGGTCCCCTCGTCCTGCGGGTGGACGGCAAGGACCGCACCCTGGGCGAGAAGGTCGCCCACCACATCTACGTCAGGAAGGTGCCTTCACAGGAAGGCCCGATCAGCAAGGTGCCTTCGCAGGAAGGCCCATTGAACAAGGAGTTTTCGGCATGATGGAAATGCTCGCTTCGGAGGGTGGGTACCAGAGCTTCACCCTCAAGGGGGGAGAGTTCGCCTGGCTGTTCTTCTCGGTGGCCACCGCCCTGCTCGCCCTCGCCGTCGGCTTCTACCTGATGAAGGGGGTGTTGGCCGCCGACAAGGGCACGCCCAAGATGCAGGAGATCGCCCTGGCCATCCAGGAGGGGGCCATGGCCTACCTCAAGCGCCAGTTCCGCACCATCGGCTTCATCCTCATACCGCTGGTGATCATCGTGTTCGTCACCTCCACCGAGGTGCTTAAGCCCGACGACACCGCGGCCCTCTCCTTCGTGGAGTCGGGCATCTTCCGGACCCTGGCCTTCCTGGCCGGCTGCATCATGTCCGGCCTCACCGGCTTCATCGGCATGGGCCTGGCCGTGCGGGGCAACGTGCGCACCGCGGCGGCGGCCAAGTCGGGCTCGCTGCCCGCCGCCCTGAAAGTGGCCTTCCGTACCGGCGGCGTGGCCGGCATGTTCACCGTGGGCCTGGGCCTGCTCGGCGCCACCGTCATCATCCTGATCTTCCAGAACACCAGCTCGGCCATCCTCATCGGCTTCGGCTTCGGTGGCTCGCTGCTGGCCCTGTTCCTCCGGGTCGGCGGCGGCATCTTCACCAAGGCGGCCGACGTGGGCGCCGACCTGGTCGGCAAGGTGGAGGCCGGCATTCCCGAGGACGACCCCCGCAACCCGGCCACCATCGCCGACAACGTGGGCGACAACGTGGGCGACTGCGCCGGCATGGCCGCCGACCTCTTCGAGAGCTACGAGGTCACGCTGGTGGCCTCCATCATCCTGGGCGTGGCCGCTTTCGCCTCGATCGGCGAGAACCCGGCCCTGGGCCTGGTGTTCCCGGTCGTGGCCCGGGCCGTGGGCGTGCTGGCCTCCATCGTCGGCATCTTCGCGGTGAAGGCTACCGACAAGGACAAGTCGGCGATGGCCCCCATCAACCGGGGCTTCCTCACGGCTGGCCTCCTCACCGTGGTCGGCACGTTCCTCGTCGCCTACTTCTACGTCGGCAACCTTCGGGTCTTCTGGGCCGTTGTATCCGGCCTCGTGCTGGCCCAGGTGGCCAGCCGCCTCACCGAGTACTTCACCTCCACCGAGACGGCGCCGGTCCGGGAGATCGCCGCTGCCACCCGCACCGGTCCGGCCACCACCGTGCTGTCGGGCATCTCGTCGGGCCTGGAGAGCTCGGTCTACGCCATCATCGCCATTGCCGGGTCCCTCGCCGTCGCCATCGGCCTGGGCCAGGGCAACATCCAGTTCACCTTCTACCTGGTGGCCCTCACCGGAATGGGCATGCTGGCCACCACCGGCGTGGTCGTGGCCGAGGACACCTTCGGCCCCGTGGCCGACAATGCCGCGGGCATCGCCGAGATGTCCGGGGAGTTCAGCGGCGAGCCCGAGCGGATCATGGTCAGCCTCGACGCAGTGGGCAACACCACCAAAGCCGTCACCAAGGGCTTCGCCATCGGCTCGGCGGTCATCGCGTCGGTTGCCCTGTTCGCCAGCTTCATCGAGACCATCGCCGGCGAGCTGAGCCTGGTGTACACCGAGACCTTCCTCCCCGTCGGCGCCACGCTCGGCGAGCTCGTGACCGGCTCTGACCTCTTCCGCCACCCCCTGACCCAGATCAACGTGGCCGATCCCAAGACCTTCATCGGCTTACTGATCGGCGGGTCGATCGCCTTCCTGTTCAGCGCCCTGGCCATTCGCGCCGTCGGGCGCACCGCCGGCACCGTGGTCCAGGAGGTCCGCCGCCAGTTCGCCGACGGAAAGATCATGGCCGGCACCAAGCGACCCGACTACGGCCCGGTCATCGACATCTGCACCGCCGCCTCGCTGCGTGAGCTGGCCACGCCGGCGCTGCTGGCCGTGCTGTCCCCGGTGATCATCGGCTTCGGCATCAGCTACCTGGCCCTGGGCGCGTTCCTGGCCGCAGTCATCCTCACAGGCCAGCTGATGGCCAACTTCCTCTCCAACGCGGGCGGGGCGTGGGACAACGCCAAGAAGTACATCGAGGACGGCAACGAGGGTGGCAAGGGGTCCGAGGCCCACAAGGCGGCCGTCATCGGCGACACCGTCGGCGACCCGTTCAAGGACACCGCCGGCCCGGCACTCAACCCGCTCATCAAGGTGATGAACCTTGTCTCGCTGCTCATCCTGCCCGCGGTGATCAATCTCCAGGACAACGACGGGGCACGCTACGCCGTCGCCCTGGTGTCCCTGGCCGTCCTCATCGGGGCCGTCGCCTACTCGAAGCGTCGGGCGGCGCCGATGGACGAGTTCACCGGTGCCGCGCAGACCTTCGTGCCCGACCCGGCCACCGGCGGGTCCACCCTGGCCCGGTAGGCCGCCGTCCTATGGCTTCGGGGCGCCGTGCAGGGCGGCGCACAGGTCGGCGGTGAGCTCGGTGGTGAGGCCGAGGGTGGCGTAGTCGATGGCATGGCAGGTCTCGTGGGCGACCACGTGGCGCAGCGTCGCCTCCGAGGCGCCGATGCGGCCGATGTCGACGGCGATCCAGCTGCTGCCGTTGCCTTCGCAGTTCCAACAGGCCAGGCCCCACCGGGCGGTGCTGTCCATCACCGCCGAGCCGGGACACCGGAAGCCCCAGCCCGAGGGCAGGGCCAAGCCACGCTGGGAGACCCACTGCCGGGCGGCGGCGCACCGCTCGGTGGGCGATGTGCCCAAGGGCAGGGCCACGGGCGGCGACCATGCAGGGGCGGCTGTAACCGGCGTCGTCGTCGCCGGCGGACGGGCGGGCACGGTCGTTCGGGGCCGGGCGGTCGTGGGAACCGACGCCGGCTTGAGCGTTGGCGTGGTCGAGGTCGACGTGGAGGTCGTCGGCGGGACAGTGGTCGTCGTGGAGGAGGAGGTCGAGCTCGAGGTGGTCGATGCCTCGGCGGCCACCTCGACCATGCCGACCACGGGGCGCCCGGAGGAGGCCGAGGCGCCGGCGGTGCGCCAGGCCACGGTGGCCCCGGCCAGGGCAATGACGCCCAGGACTGCGCCGACGCTCACCATCGGGCGGCGGGTCCTTTTGGCGAAGCGCATAGGCACCTGTCGGCGCGCCCCTTGCGTTCCTTAACGCCTGGAGCGGTTCTCCCGGCCGGAGAGCGGGAACCACACGACGACGGCCAGGTCCCACAGCGCGTGGCTGACGATGGGCGCCACCAGCGTGCCCCGCCAGGCGAACAGAGCCCCCCAGAACGCCCCCCCGACCACAGCGGCCAGCACGAGCACGGCCTTGCGCTCCCACAGGTGGACTGCGGCGTAGCCGGCCAGGGCGAGAGCAAACCCGGCCCGGGCCTGCACGAGCCCCCGCCAGAACAGCTCCTCGCACGGGCCGACGATCAGGAGCACGGCCGGGATGGGGAGGCGCTTCGATGCCTGCAGCGAGCGAACCTCGTAGAGCGCGTCGACCTGGGCTGCGGCGGCCGGGAACCACCGACGCAGGCAGAGGTCGCCGGCCCAGAAGACCAGGTAGAGCACGACGGCCCCGGCCACCCCGATGGCCACATCGGCAACCGTCGGACGGAGCAGGTCGCCGATCGTGGACCATTGGGCGACCACGCCGTAGACCCCGATGGCGAGGCCGGCCGCCGCGGCCCGCGACCAGAACGCGGCCCGGCTCATCCCGAACAGCGCGCCCCACGCCACCGCGGCCACGACGAGGCCGATGAGCACCGTGGGGGTGGTCACCCGCCCGGGCGTGCCAGAGTGCGTCCGACATGCGAACGCTGGTAACCGGCGCCTCCGGCTTTGTGGGCCGCGCCCTGGTGCCGGCCCTGGTGGCCGCCGGCCACCAGGTGCGGGCGGCCACCCGGCGTCCGGCGGCGTACCGGGGCGGGGGCGAGCCTGTGATGCTCGACGTGCTCGACGGCTCCGGGCTCGACGACGCCCTCGACGGCTGCGAGGTGGCCTACTACCTCGTCCACTCCATGGAGGCGGCGGGCTTCGCCGCCCAGGACCGTGACGCCGCCGTCCGCTTCGCCGCCGCCGCCCGCGCCGCCGGCACCCGGGTGGTCTACCTGGGTGGCCTCGGGCAGGGTGCAGTGTCGGAGCACCTGCGGTCGCGGCACGAGGTCGGGCAAATCCTGCGGGAGGGCGCCGACACGGTGGAGCTGCGGGCGGCCATCGTCCTGGGACGGGGCGGCGCCAGCTTCGAGATCATGCGCCAGCTCGTGGAGCGGCTGCCGGCCATGGTGTGTCCGAAGTGGGTGACCACCCGCTGCCAACCCGTCGCCCTGCCGGACATGGTCCGCTACCTCGTGGCCGCACCCGGGCTCGACGCCGGCGCCTACGACGTGGGCGGGCCGGAGATCCTGACATATGAGGCCATGATGCGCCGTTATGCCGCCCTCACCGGCCGGCGGCGCCTGATCGTGAAGGTGCCTGTCCTGTCGCCCCGGTTGTCGTCGCTGTGGCTGGGTCTGGTCACCGACCTGCCCGCATCGGTGGGCCGCCCGCTCGTGGAGGGTCTGACGGTGGAGGTGGTCACTACGGAAGACCGCATCAGATCACTGGTGCCCTTCACTCTGCTCGGCTACGACGACGCTGTCCGCCTTGCTGTCACGCCGCATCTTGAGCAGCTCGAGAGCAACGGGGATGAATGACACCGCGCCGATGACCAGGATGATGGGGATCAGCCACTTGTCGATGTCGGGGATGGACTCGCCCAGGACATAGCCGGCCGCCGTCACCCCAGCCCCCCAGAGCACCCCGCCGACGACGTTGTAGGTGACGAACTTGCGGTACTCCATCTGGCCGACACCGGCCACGACCGGTGCGAAGGTGCGGATCACCGGGAGGAAGCGGGCCAGGATGATGGTTCGGGGACCGTTCTTCTCGAAGTAGAGGCGGGCCCGGTCCACGTTCTTCTGGTGGAAGAACCTCGAGTCCGGCCGCTTGAACAGAGCGGGCCCTGCCCGGCGCCCGATCAGGTAGCCCACCTGGTCGCCGGCGATGGCCGCGACGGCGCACCCGATCATGATCACCGGGAGGTTCAGCGTGCCCTTGGATGCCAACAGACCAGCGGTGAACAGCAGCGAGTCGCCGGGAAGAAAGAAGCCGAACAGCAGCCCCGACTCGCAGAAGACGATGGCGAACAGACCGATCGTTCCGAAGGCCTCGATCAGGGTTTCGGGGTGCATCCCTGCACCGTAGACGCCGCCGTCGCAGGGCACGACGTTTGACACGGAGCGTGTTGCCTGTCAATTGTCGTGTAGCCATGGCCAAGTCCCTCGTCATCGTCGAATCGCCCGCCAAGGCCCGGACGATCGCCCGTTTCCTGGGCGATGACTTCGTGGTCGAGAGCTCGATCGGCCACATCCGTGACCTCCCCAAGGACGCCAAGGAGATCCCCGCGGCGCAGAAGGGGGAGAGCTGGGCCCGACTCGGCGTCGACGTCGACAACGGGTTCAAGCCGCTCTACGTGGTCAATAGCGAGAAGAAGCACGTGGTGACCAAGCTCAAGGCCGCCCTCAAGGGCGCCACCGAGCTCTATCTCGCCACAGACGAGGACAGGGAGGGCGAATCGATCGCCTGGCACCTCATGGAGGTGCTGAACCCGCCCCAGGGCATGCCCGTGCGGCGCATGGTCTTCCACGAGATCACCGCTGGCGCCATCCGGGAGGCGGTGGAGAACTGGCGGGAACTCGACCGCCGACTGGTCGACGCCCAGGAGGCCCGGCGCATCCTCGACCGTCTGTACGGCTACGAGGTCTCGCCCGTCCTGTGGCGGAAGGTCCTCCCTCGTCTCTCCGCCGGCCGGGTCCAGAGCGTGGCCACCCGCATCCTGGTGGAGCGGGAGCGGGCCCGCATGCGCTTCCGGAGCGCGTCGTACTCGGACATCGAGGGCCGCTTTTCGAAAGACAGTCCGCCGTTCGGCGCCACTCTGGTGGCCATCGACGGCACCCGCCTGGCCACCGGCCGCGATTTCGACGAGACCGGACGACGCACCGCGTCGGATGTCGTCGTTCTCGACCCCGAGGGCGCCCGCAGTCTGGTGGCCCGCCTGGCCGACTCGACCTTCGAGGTGAAGTCGGTCGACGAGAAGCCGTACAAGCGCACGCCGTACCCGCCGTTCATGACGTCGACTCTGCAGCAGGAAGCGGGGCGCAAGCTGCGCTTTACCACCCAGCGGGCCATGCGCGTGGCCCAGCGCCTGTATGAGAACGGCTACATCACCTACATGCGCACCGACAGCACTGCGCTGTCGGAGACCGCGCTCAACGCGGCTCGTACCCAGGCCGCCCAGCTCTACGGGTCGGAGTACGTGCCCGACCAGCCCCGCCGGTACGCCAAGAAGGTGAAGAACGCCCAGGAGGCCCACGAGGCCATCCGCCCGGCGGGCGACAGCTTCCCCATGCCCGAGCAGGTGGCCCGGGAGGTCGCCCCCGACGAAGCCGCCCTCTACGAACTGGTGTGGAAGCGCACCATTGCCTCCCAGATGGCCGACGTGCGAGGCAAGAGCGTGCAGGTGCGGATCACCGGTCGTTCGGCGGCGGGCGAAGCGTCTCCGGCCTCTTCTGTGGCGGCCTCTGATGTGGAGTTCTCCGCCGGCGGCAAGGTGATCGAGTTCCCCGGGTTCCTGCGGGCCTACGTCGAGGGCTCCGACGACCCCAACGCCGAACTGGAGGACCGCGAGGTCCGTCTGCCCGCCATGTCCGTGGGCGACACCGTGACGGCCGAGGCGTTGGAGCCCAAGGACCACGCCACCCAGCCCCCGGCCCGCTTCACCGAGGCGTCTCTGGTCAAGGCGCTGGAGGAGATGGGCGTGGGCCGCCCGTCGACCTACGCGTCGATCATCGCTACCATCCAGGACCGCGGCTACGTGTGGAAGAAGGGGTCGGCCCTGGTCCCGTCGTTCACGGCGTTCGCCGTGGTCAACCTGCTCGAGAGCCACTTCGGCGACCTGGTCGACTACGCCTTCACCGCTCGCATGGAGGACGACCTCGACGGCATCGCCGGCGGCACCCAGGAGGCCCAGCCCTGGCTGTCGAAGTTCTACTTCGGCGAGGCCGGCCCGTCGGCCGACGAGGCCGGCTCGTCGGCCGCAGCGGCCGACAGTGGCACCGCTGGTCTGAAGGACATGGTCAAGGACCGGCTGGAGGCCATCGACCCCCGCCTCATCAACTCCATCCCCCTCGGCACCGACCCCGACGGCAAGGACGTGGTGGTCCGGGTGGGCCGCTACGGGCCGTACCTGTCCCGTGACGGCGATACGGCGGCGGTTCCGGATGGCATCGCCCCCGACGAGCTGACGGTCGAGAAGGCTCTCGAGCTCCTGGCTACCCCCAGCGGCGACCGGACCCTGGGCGACGACCCGGTGAGCGGCCTGCCGGTGATCGCCAAGGCCGGGCGGTTCGGGCCCTACGTGCAGCTCGGCGAGACCGACTCGTCGTCGAAGAAGAAGCCCCACACGTCGTCGCTGCTCAAGAACATGAACGTGGAGGCCGTCACCCTCGACGACGCCCTGCGACTGCTCAGCCTGCCCCGCACCCTGGGCAAGGACCCGGCCGACGGCACCGATATCACCGTGCAGAACGGCCGCTACGGGCCGTACGTGAAGAAGGGCACCGACAGCCGCAGCCTCGACGACGAGGAGCAACTCTTCACCTTCACCCTCGACGAGGCCCTTGTCATGCTGGCCCAGCCCAAGGCCCGGGGCCGTCGGGGCACCGCCGCCCCGCCCCTCAAGGAGCTGGGCGACGACCCGG
Organism: Acidimicrobiales bacterium; assembly: GCA_038214685.1. Taxonomy (GTDB): domain Bacteria; phylum Actinomycetota; class Acidimicrobiia; order Acidimicrobiales; family AC-14; genus CADCTB01. Next base: position 4,714 of record JBBQRO010000046.1, on the reverse strand, counting down.
TGAGCAAGAAGCCCATCGTCGTCAAGGAGGGCCGGTTCGGCACCTATGTGACCGACGGCGAGACGAATGCAACGCTGCGCAGCGGCGACGACGTCGACTCTCTCACGCCCGAGCGGGCCGCCCAGCTGCTCCAGGACAAGCGCGACAAGGGCCCGGCGCCGCCCAAACGTAAAGCAGCGGCGAAGCGCAAGAAATAGCCACGTCTCCCCTACGCTGGCAAGGTGGTCGAGCGCGTCTCCGATACCCCGGACGGTGACGCCACCGAACCGATTGCCCGGGTCGACGGCACGCAGCCCGGCGAGCCGTCCGGCCCCAAGCTCCTCGGGTCGTCGTCGTTCTTTCGGCTGTGGCTGGCCCAAGTCGTGTCGTCCATGGGGGACTGGATCGGCCTGTTCGCCATCCTCACCCTGACGGCCCGGGTGGGCAAAGGGTCGCCCGAGGCGGCCATCGCCCTGGTCATGAGCGCCCGGATGATCCCCGGGTTCTTCCTGGCCTCGGTGGGCGGCGTCCTGGTCGACCGCTGGGACCGGCGCAAGGTCATGGTGGGCTGCGACATCGGCCGGGGCCTGGTGCTGGCCACCCTGCCGCTCGTCACGTCGGTTTGGCACCTGTTCCTGGCCTCGCTGGTGCTCGAGGTGCTGACCTTGCTGTGGTCGCCGGCCAAGGAGGCGTCGGTTCCCAACCTGGTGAAGGCGGACAAGCTGGCGTCAGCCAACTCGTTCTCGTTGGCTGCGGCCTACGGCACGTTCCCGATCGCCTCGGCCCTCTTCGCCTCCCTGACCAAGGTGTCGGAGATCCTCTCCCGCCACGCCGGCCCGCTCGAATTCCTGAACCTGAACCAGGAGTCGCTGGCCATCTACTTCGACGTGTGCACGTTCTTCCTTTCCGCCTTCCTCATCTGGTCCCTCACCCTGCCCCGGAACCGCCATGCCGAGCGGATGCCGATCGACCTCACCCGTACCTTCACTGAGATCAAGGAGGGCTGGAAGTTCATCGGCACCCAGCCCACAGTGCGCTCGGTCATGGTCGGCCTGGGCACGGGCCTGATCGGCGGGGGCATGATCGCCCCGCTGGGGCCGATCTACGCCAACCAGGTGCTCAACGCCGGCGCCGCCGGCTTCGGGCTGTTGCTCACCGCGCTGGGGATGGGGTTGGCCGTGGGCGTCGTCGGGGTGTCGACCTTCCAAAAACGCGTCTCCCACAGCCGGACGTTCCCCTGGGTGGTGGTGGGCGCCGGGGCCTCGATGCTCGTGGCCGTGTCCATGGGCAGCCTCGGGCTCACCATGGCCTTCATCGCCATCATGGGGGTGTGCGCCGGAGCGGTCTATGTACTGGGCTTCACCATCCTCCAGGAGAGTGTCGAGGACGAACTGCGGGGCCGCACCTTCGCCACCCTGTACACCCTCTCCCGATTGTGCATGCTGATCTCCCTTTCCCTTGCGCCCCTGGTGTCTCGTGTGCTCGACGACGTGTCGAATGCGCTGGTCGACGGCGAGCTGAGCCTGGGCTCGGCCGATTTCAGCGTGCCGGGCGTCCGCCTCACCCTGTGGATCGGGGCGGCCATCATCCTGTCCGCCGGCTGGATGGCCCTGCGCGCCGCGAAAGCCAAAGTGTGAGCCGCCTCATCGTGTTCGAAGGTGGGGAGGGAAGTGGGAAGTCAACCCAAGCCGCCCTGCTCGCCGCCCGACTGGGGGCGGTGCTGACCCGGGAGCCGGGGGGGACCGGCATCGGGGTACGCATCCGGGGCCTGGTCCTCGATGCTGCGGTGGGAACGTCGCTCGACGTGCGGGCCGAGGCCCTGCTCATGGCCGCCGATCGCGCTCAGCACGTGGCCGAGGTCATCCGACCGGCACTGGAGCGGGGCGACGACGTGGTGTGCGACCGCTTCACCGGGTCGACGCTGGCCTACCAGGGCTACGCCCGGGGGCTCGACATCGAGGACCTGGCTTCCCTCTCGCGGTGGGCGACTGGGGGCCTCGATGCCGACGTGGTGTTGTTCCTCGACGTTTCAACCGAGGTCGCCGTCACCAGGATGAAGCGTTCGCCCGACCGCATGGAGGCTGCGGGCGAGGCGTTCCACCGGCGGGTGGCGGAGGGCTACCGGGCTCTCGCCGCCGCCGACCCGGGCCGCTGGCGCGTGATCGACGGGTCGGGCAGTGTCGAGGACGTGGAAGCGCTCGTGGGCAAGGCGTACCAGACGACGTGAGCGTCTTCGACGACGTCGTGGGCCAGGAGTCGGCCGTCGCCCACCTCCGGGCCGCAGTGGCGGCACCGGTGCACGCTTACCTGCTGGTCGGGCCGCCCGGGTCTGGCAAGCGCTCCGCCGCCGTCGCACTTGCCTCGGCGCTGCTCTGCCCCGGGGGCGGATGCGGGGAGTGCGATGTGTGCCAGCGGGCGCTGGCCGGGACCCACCCCGACCTCGTCCTGGTCGAGCGGTCGGGCCCGTCGATCACCGTTGACCAGGCGCGCGAGGTCCGCCGCCTGGCTATGCGGTCGCCCAACGAAGGAGCCCGCAAGATCCTGCTGTTGACCGACTTTCACCTGGTCCGGGAAGCAGCGTCGGTGCTACTCAAGGTGCTCGAGGAGCCGCCGGCCAGCACCGTGTTCGTCATCCTGGCCGAGCAGCTGCCGCCCGAGCTGGTGACCATCGCCTCCCGCTGCGTGCAGGTCGACTTTGGCCCCCTCAGTGCCGATCAGGTCGCCGCCGCCCTGGTGGGGGAGGGCGTCGACGTGGTGGTCGCAGGTGAGGTAGCGACGGTAGCCGGAGGCCGTCTTGACCGTGCCCGCCTACTGGCGGGCGACGCCGGCTTCGCTGCCCGCCGCGAGGCGTGGCGGGCCGTGCCTGGCCGCCTCGACGGCACCGGCGCCACGGTTGCCGTGGTCGCGTCCGGCCTGGCCGACCTGCTGGGCGGGGCGGGTGTAGGAGCGTTGGAGGCCCGCCAGGCCACCGAACTGGCCGAGCTGGCCGAACGGGTGGAGCGAACCGGCGAGCGGGGCGCCGGTCGGAAGGTGCTGACCGATCGGCACAAGCGCGAGCTCCGCCGCCTCCGCCACGACGAGCTGCGCTTCGGCCTGGCTACCCTGGCCGGCGTGTACGGCGCCGCCCTCGCCAACGGCTCCGCCGATGCGAAGGCGTGCATCGACGCGGTGGGGGCCATCCAGGCCGCCGCCGAGGCCATGGTCCGCAACCCCACTGAAGCACTCCTTCTCCAGGACCTCCTGCTCAAGCTGCCGCCGCTGGTACTTCGAACCGCCGGCGACCGGCGTGCCATACTCGACAGCCCGCCCGGGTAGCTCAGTCCGGCAGAGCAGCTCACTCGTAATGAGCAGGTCGTCGGTTCGAATCCGACCTCGGGCTCCACAAGCCTCTGACCAGCACTGTTATGGTCAGAGCAACACGAAAAAGTTAGCCGCACACCGCTCCACGACCTGCTAGGTCGGATGCTGGCTGCTGGAGGCCTTCCTCATCGAGCGGGGTCTGCCGACCACTATCGAGTCCATCGGCCGAGCACAGGTCGAGGCGTTCATCGCCGACCAGCTGAGTCGATGGACGCCCTCCACGGCGGCCACCCGATACCGGAGCCTCCAGCAGTTTTTCCGCTTGCTGGTCGAGGACGGCGAGATGGCGATGTCCCCCATGGCCAACATGCGGCCGCCCTCGGTTCCGGACGTGCCGGTGCCCGTGGTTGGCGACGACGAGATGCGGCGCCTGCTGGCCGTGTGCGAGGGCAAGGACTTCAACGAGCGGCGGGACAATGCGATCCTGCGGCTGTTCTTCGACTCCGGGTTACGGCACGCCGAGATGGGCGGGCTGCGGGTGGACGACGTCGACCTCAAGCCCCGCTCCGTCGCCGTGCTGGGCAAGGGCAGCCGACGACGGACCGTCATATTCGGGACCAAGACGGCGATGGCCATCGACCGCTACCTGCGAGCCCGTAGCGGCCACCCGAGTGGCGCAGAGCCGTGGTTGTGGCTCGGCCACCAGCGTCAGCTCAGCGGCAACGGCATTGCCCAGATGCTCCTCCGGCGCAGCCGCGCCGCCGGCCTTCGCCAACGAGATGTTCACCGCCACACTTGGGACGGCGGGGACGTACTTCTTCCTCAACGACGGTCGGGTCGCCGGCCAGGAGTCCCCGCACGTCCATGTGCACCTCTACAGTCGCATGTCGTCGCAACCGGCGAACCCGTTCGCAGTTGGAAGCTCCTCCGGAATACCAGATGCGCCTCGGACATCATCGAGGACGCTCAAGATGGTGGCGATGGAGGGGTTCGAGGGGATTTGGCCCTGAAGAGCTTTCACAGGTGAAGAACGGCGGGAGCCGGACGGGGGTCCCGAGGCCGGCGTTGTGGGACACCCTTCCGAGTTGATGACGGGCCCTCGGCGCATGTCGACCTTCCGTCAGGAGGCGAAGGTGGCGCCGAGGAGCGCGACCCGGCGCTCGACCTGGACCTGCCGGCCGTCGTAGACCGAGGCGATCCGGGTGATGAGGCCGTCGGCATCGAGCTCGATGGCGGTGATGCCGACGAGGCCGTCGGCCGCTGTCCACTCGAACCCACCACCGTGGCAGCCGCCGACCACGTGGCGCAGGACACTGCCCTGCCCGTAGGGCACGTCGGCAAGCACCCGGCCCAGGTAGGCCGAGGTCTCGATCCGGCCGAGGAGCCGGGTGCGCAGCGCCATGTCGTCGAGCACGACGTCGGTGTGCAGAAGCGC
>JBBQRO010000045.1:0-24688 GCA_038214685.1 Acidimicrobiales bacterium | reverse complement strand
GTCCAGCTCCAGCCGCTCCTCCCAGCCCAGCCCGTTGCGCCCGCTGACCTGGGCAAGCCCGGTGATGCCCGGCCGCACCTCGTGGCGGCGGGCCTCCCGTGCGGTGTAGCGGGGCAGGTAGCTGGTGGGCAGCGGCCTGGGTCCGACCAGGCTCATGTCGCCCCGCACCACGTTCCACAGCTCGGGCAGCTCGTCCAGGCTGCTGGAGCGCAGGAAGCGCCCGAAGCGGGTGAGGCGGCGGTCGTCGGCCAGGAGGGCGCCGTCGGGCTCCCGCGCATCGGTCATGGTCCGCAGCTTCACGATCCGAAAGGGCCTGCCCCCCAGCCCCGCCCGCTCCTGGCTGAACAGCACCGGCGAACCGTGGACGAGCCGCACCGTCAGGCCCAGCAGGGCCAGCACGGGCGACAGCACGAGCAGCCCGGCTCCCGCCACCCCGACGTCCATGACCCGCTTCGCCCGTTCTCCGCCGTCCACCGCATTGGAACTTATCGGTCGGGCCGTCGACCCCTCGGATCAAGCTGCTTGGTACCTTCACCCGCCGTGCCCCGACCGCTGGTGCTGCTCGGCGCCGGTGGGCATGCCAGCGATGTGCTCGGGGTCGTTGAGGCGCTGAACGACCGGCGGCCGACCTTCGCCGTGCTGGGCGTGCTCGACGACGATCCCGCCGCCGACGCCGCCCGGTTCGAGGGACGAGGCGTGGCCGTGCTCGGGCCTCTCGAACTGCTGGCTGGGCTGGGCGCGGACTGGGTGGCGGCGGTCGGTTGGCCAGCCAGCAGGCGCCGGCTGGTGCAGCAGGCCGCGGCCAGCGGCCGGGCGGCCGCCACACTGCTCAGCCCCCTGGCCGACGTGGGCCACGGCGTGGCCATGGGGGCGGGAACCGTCGTCATGGGCTCGGCCCGGCTCTCTCCCCGTTGTCGACTGGGCGGGCACGTCCTGGTCAGCTACCTGGCCGCGGTGGGCCACGACAGCACCGTCGGCGAGGGGACCTCGGTGATGCCGGGGGCCATGATCAGCGGCGGCGTCGAGGTGGGCGCTCACGTCCTGGTGGGCACCAACGCCACCATCCTCGAAGGCCGGCGTGTGGGCGACGGGGCCACGGTCGCCGCCGGCGCCGTGGTGGCGGCCGATGTCGCGCCGGGCGCCACGGTGGTCGGCATCCCCGCCCGGGTCGTCGCCCGATGAAGCCGATCCTCCCGCTGGCCCGCCTGCGGTCGGTCCGCGACGACGTCCGCTCGCTGGGTTTCAGCGCGCCCCTGCGGGCCGGCTACGAGGCGTCCAAGCGCCTGGGGGGCCACAGCCTGGTGTTCGGTGCGCTCGGCCGGGCCCGGTCGGGCCGCACGTTCCGCTCCCCGCTGCACCTGCCGGCGGCCAGCCAGGTCCCGGCGCTCGCCGCCCAGCGGGCGGGGCGCGCCGCAAAAGAGGTCGCCGACGGCAGGGTCACCCTCTTCGGCCGGTCTGTCGACGTGGGGCCCACGCCCGACTGGCACGCCGTGCTCGACGGGCCCGGCCACTGGCCGGAGGACCCCTGGTGGCAGATCGACATCCGCAGCGACAGTCGGCTGAGCGACGTGAAGTGGACGTGGGAGCTGGGCCGGGCCCGCCACCTGGTGGTCCTGGCCCGGGCCGCAGCCGTGGCCGGCGGTGCCGAGGCTGGCAGCGCCGGGGCAGCCGAGGTGCTGCGCCGCCACGTGGCGTCGTGGCTGCAGCAGAACCCGCCCGAGCGGGGTGTGCACTGGTATTCGAACCTGGAGATCTCCCTGCGGGCCGTGGTGTGGGCCGAGGTGCTGCAGCGGGCCGGCCACCTCCTGCCCCCCAGCCTCGTGGCCGACGTGGAGGAGCACCTGGCCCGCTGCGCCCGCCACCTGGTGGCGGATCTTCCCTACACGCTCAGCACCATGCGCAACAACCACCTGCTGGGCGACGCTCTCGGCATGCAGCTGCTGCAGCGCGGCCTAGGCCGGGGGGAAGGCCGAGGCTCGGCGACCATGGCGGTGGCCAAGCGCATGTTCGAGGCCCAGGCCGCCCGGCACTTCCGGCCCGACGGGTCGATGATCGAGGATTCGCTCTCTTACCACCGGTTCGTGCTGGAGATGCTGGTGGTCGAGCGGCTCCTCGACCCCGCCGGGCCGCCCCGGCCGGCGTTGGCCGCCTCGGCCCAGTACCTGGCCCGGCTCGGTGTGCTCGAGGGGCCGGTGCCGCAGTACGGCGACTGGGACGAGGGCCGGGTGCTGGTCAGCACCCAGGACCCCCACGATCTGTCCGGCACAGTGCGCTGCGCCCTGGCCCTGGCCGGCACCGGGGCGCTGGCCGCCTGGCGGGCCGAGCACGACGAGTGCGCCTGGTACGCCGGGGAGGGCGTGCCGGTCAGCCCAGAGCGGGCCGAGCGGGACGGCCGCGACATCGGCGGTGGGATCGCCCGCGCCGCCCGAGGCGACACGGTGCTGTGGCTGAAGGCCGGCAGCGCCAAGTCGCACGGCCACGCTGACCTGCTGTCCACACCCATCCTGTGGGGCGGCGAGTGGGTGGTGGGTGATCCCGGCACCGGCACCTACAACGGCCGGCTCGAGCAGCGCAACCACTTCCGGACCTCGGTGGCTCACAGCGTGCTGCGGGTGGACGGGCAGGACCAGCTGGGCCCCCACCGGGCGTTCCGCTGGCAACGGACGGCCCGAGGCGTGGTGGGGGACCCCCTTGAGGTTGACGGCTGGCTGGTGACCTGGGGGGCCCACGACGCCTACGGCTTCCTCACCCCGCCACGCCGGGTGGTTCGGGTGGTGGCTCTGCGGGTCGGCACCGTCGTCGTCGTGGACTGGGCGGAAGGGGCCCCGGCCGGCCTGGCCACCTCCCTGCCGCTCGGCCCTGGATGCACCTGGGATGCGGAGGCCTCCGAGATGGGCCTGCCCTCCAGCCTTCGGCTGCGCCTGTCGTGTTCGGCCTCGCCGGTCGTTGTGGTCGGCCAGAGCGCACCGTTCGACGGGTGGTGGAGCCCCACCTACGGCTCGGTGCTGCCGGCCACCCGCCTGGAGGTTTCGTCACGCACAGGTACGGTGCTGTGGTGGGCGATCTCGACGGACGCCCCCCCCGAGGTGACCGAACTCGATGGGCGGGTGGCCATCGACGCGCTGAACCTGGCCTGCACCTGGGGTGATGGTTCGGTGACCCTGGCGGCGGGACGGTCGTCGGCGACGGTGGCCACGTGACCGGCGCCGCTCGGCGCCGCCGCGTGCTGGTGCTCAACCACTTCGCTGTGCCCCGGTCGTCGCCGGGAGGCACCCGGCATGTCGAGCTGTTCGGCCGGCTGGAGGGGTGGGATCACGTCATCCTGGCCTCGAACCGCAACCTGCTCACCAGGGAGGTCGGCGTCAAGGACGACTCGATCCACGCCGTATGGACCACCCCGGTCGCGGCCAGTGGTCCGTCCCGCATCCTGCACTGGGCCTCCTATGCCGTGACGGCGTGCGCAGCGGGGCTCCGCCAGCCGACCGACCTCGTCTACGCCTCTTCGCCACACCTCCTCGCCGGCCTGGCCGGCTGGACCTTGGCCAAGGTCAAGCGGGTGCCACTCATCATCGAGGTCCGCGACCTCTGGCCCCTGGTGCTGGTGGACATGGGTCAGCTGGGTGCCTCCTCGTGGCTGTACCGCGCCCTCAAGGTGCTCGAGCGGTTCCTCTACCGCCAGGCCGACGCAGTGGTGATCCTGGCTGAGGGCAACCGAGCTGCCGTCGTGGCTGACGGCGCCCAGGCCGACCAGGTCGTCTTCCTCCCGAACGGCGCCGACCCCGCCGACTTCGAGGTGGCCGAGGACCGGGAGACCCTCAGGACCCGCTACGGCATGGAAGGCGTCGTCTTCCTCTACGCCGGCGCCCACGGCAAGGCCAACGGCCTCGAGCTGGTTCTCGACGCCGCCGAAGAGGTGCGAGCCACCCACCCGGAGATTCGCTTCTGGCTGGTGGGCGACGGCTACCAGAAGCCCGATCTTGTGAGGTCAGCCGAAGCCCGTGGCCTGATCAACGTCATCTTCCACGAGCCGGTACCAAAGAGCGAGATGCCCGCGCTCCTCGCCGCCGCGGACGTAGGCCTCCATGTCCTCGCCGACGTTCCCCTCTTCCGCCACGGCGTCAGCCCCAACAAGCTCTTCGACTACATGGCCGCCGGCCTCCCAGTGCTGACCAATACGCTAGGTGAGGTTGGAGATCTTGTCCGCCGAGCTCGCGCCGGCGTGGCCGTCGAGTCCTGCCGGATAGCGTCCGGCGCCGCTTCGCTCGCAGAGATCGACGGCGGGCTCCGAGCTTTGCAAGGCCGCAATGGCCGGGCGTTCATGGTGCAAAACCGCTCACGAACGGTCCTCGCCGGCGGCTTGGCAGCTGTTCTAGACGAGATCACTGCAAAGACACCACATGGTGAAACGTCCGACGAGGACTGACAGCCGAGACATCGCGGGCCTTGTTACCTCCACGCCTCGGTGGTTGACTCAGCCGTGCCGGGGGTCGCCCTGGCCCGAGTGCGCTTCGCATCGTCGTGGCACAGGAGGCCTCGCTCGACACGATCACCTCGATTCCCATCCTGGACCTCCCCGCCGCCGACGCCCGAATTATCTTGGCGGATGGGTGGAGTGCCTCGACGTCCGCATGGGGCCGCTCCACTGGCCGCGCGGGTGGCCCAGTCCGGTCTTATCTCTTCAGCGTCGAGCGGGCCATCCGGCCTCGATGGATCTCGGCTGGACCTTGGGGTCGTTCTCGTCGCCTACTCCGAGTTCGGCCGGCACGTGTCGGCTAACGGCGGCGGGGGGGACCGACCACGGGCCCGCCGGCCCCGCCTTTTCATCATTGGCTCCGGGGTCAAGGCTGGCTTATAGGGGGACGAGCCGCGGTGTGGCGCTCAAGACCCCATCATGGCGCAACGCCGATGAGACCGATAACCTCTCGCTGCGTGCTGGACCAGGAGCCACTCCAGAGTGCTGTGGTACTTTCTCCCTCGGGTACCGCCCAGTCCTAGATGGTGTCAGCGCCGTCGCCGTCGGAGCTGTGCTCATTGCCCACGTGGGCCTGGCACTACCTGATCTACCACTTGGTCTCCGTCGAGTTTGCGCAGTTCCCGAACGTCCTGCTCATCCCTATCGAGATGTTGCTGTCATTTATCGCTGCCTTACGGCGTCGAGCAGCGCTTCCTCTTCCTGAAGCGGCGTCTGGCCTGAGTACCGCCTGGCTCTTGCCTGCCCTGAATCGCTCGCTAGCGGTCGAACCGGAGGACGAGGGGGTCCGGCACCACGCCGGCCGATGTAGCGAACGGCTAAGCCGAGCAACCACGCCGCTGCGACTGTGGAAAAAACATCCAGGAAGGCCGCGGCATTCGAGCCGACGAACGCCGACTGGGTGAAGAGAAGGAACGCCCCCGCTGCTGCCGGAGCGTTGCGCTGGATCGCAAAGTGCCGACAGAGCGACCATGCCCAGGCAAGGAGGGAGCCAAAGAACAAGCTTGCTCCAATGGCGGCGAGCCATCCGAAGTTCAGCCGGAAATCGCCGGGCAATGTGGTGTTGATGGCGTTCGAGAAGCGGCCGTTGCCAAGCTCCGAACCGCGGCCGAGCCGCCGGGCGTACTCCTGCCCGGGGACGATCTGCGGCTTGCCAGGCCAGAGAAGACGGGGGATGGGAGCGAAGAGTAACGGCTTGAGGGTCTCACCACCGAACGTCCCCTCCTTGGCCACGATGTTCTCGAGAGCACTCAGCTGGTTGAGCGTCGACAAGCGAGCGACCACAGCAACCACGGAGTCGAGTTCAGAAACGGCCTGGTCCTCAGCCTGTGCCTCGCCGGAGCCGAGGAGCACGGCGTTGAGCCGCTCACCACCCGTGTACTGCTGCCGAGCCTCCCCGAACTGGCTGAAGATCAGGACGAACCCAGCGATCGTCGCGGAGACGAGTGCGATCCGGGAGGCGCGGGAAAGTCGCCTCGTTCCTGCGGCCATGAACAGGGGCAAGAGATAGGCCAGCAAGGGCCAGATCATCGCTGTGCGGAGGAACTCAAAGGCGAAGGCGTAGGCCACCTCCGCCACCAGCAGCACGACGGGCAGGAGCGCCAGGACCGCCCGTTTACGCTTCTCGGAGAGCGAGTCCAAGCGCAGGATGAAGATGGCGACCGATGGACCGAGGTCGAGTACGGCGCTTAGCGAGCCGAGCGCGCCGGCAACGGTGGGAACGACCCGGGCGATCACCGAAGCGACGAGCAAGGCATAGGCAAACCGGCGGGTACCGCTCCTCGTCATCGAGGCTCCGACCTGGGCCTTGCGGGACCAGAGCAGGCGAGAGGTCCAGTAGTAGGCGAACAGCGGTGCAGCCGTGCCGATCAACCCGACACACGCCGCAGGGAAGAGAAACCTAGTGTCACCGTACTTGACGAAGATATCACGGTAACCGCTGCCAAGAGCGAGACAGAAGGCGGCGTTCGCCGTCCCGAAGGTGGTGCCGGCGGCGATCCCGTAGATGACACCAGGGTTGATGTCTCCCGGGAACCGCTTGCAGGCGGCTGCCCCGGCATAGCCGACCAGCGCGGCGGCAACAGACACCCAGAGAGCGCTCCGAAGCTCAAGGCCCACCAGGACGAGGAAACCGGACACCACGATCGTGAAGTGGTGCCACGCCGGATACGCCACCGCCGGTGCGTCTGAGAGGGTCGCCGCTGCCACCTCGCCAGGGTAGACGGGCGGACCGAGCTACGGCGGTGGATCGACGATCTCGCCGGCGCGATCCCGGGGAGGCGGGTTAGATCCCGCCGAGTGCGCGCTCTTCGTCTTCAGGACGGGGCGCTCAGGGTAGCGGTACGAGAGGTTGGCGGTGAGGGCGGCAAGCGCAATGGCGGGATGACGGGACCGCCGAACGGCGAGCAGGACGTGCCACAGGTCGAGGCCGTAGCTGATACGACCTAGGTACTGAGGCGGTCGGTCCGCGAGCCAACGCATCTTTCGAGCAGCGGCCAGCGCGACAACAGCGACCTCTAGCTAGCTAGCGAAGCAACCGTGGTGGGAACGGCTCCAAGCGACGGGACACACGACGCTGGCGGCCAGAACGGCGAAGGCGCCCCAACCGACGATCCTGGGCGCCTCAACGCCGGCGACCCCGCTCCGGCACCTTCCGGGTCGGTGGCGTCGCCGACATCAAGCCGGACGCACAGTGCGCTGATGGTCAATGATGCTTGTCCGCCAACCCACGGATCGACAGGGCGTGCACCCTCGCGCCCTCACGCGGAACTTGACTGGCGGATACCAAGCCTGACGGCTCAAGTCCTCTAGGCTGGGCATCGTGGCTACAGCAGCGCGCCTGATAGGTTTCCAGGCGACGTTCCATGCTGGGCGCGTCCTGACTATCACTGGGTCCACGGCCTTCGCAGTCGTGGGTCTTGCACCCCACAGTGCCCTTTTGGATTTCGGGTGCCGCCGCCGTGGCTGGATACGCCGGGTCAAGGGTCTGTAGACGGGTCCCTGGTAATATTAACGCAGATGTTAACTATACAATTGCCTTTGGCATGACTTTTGGCGAAGCCAACAATAGCCTTCTGTCTAGCGGTCGGGGGCCACTGCCGAGATAATATTTCTCAACTACGTCCACACCAGGATTTATATACTGCCGCCACTATCGGTTAATCGGCACAGTAAAAAGCGTGCACGCGAAGCAGAACGAGATCGGCCAACAACATGGAACCTGAGAAATGCCAGTTAGTAACCAACGAGAAACGAAACGCGGTAGCCAAGAACCCATCGACGACAAAGACTTTCTGGACTACTATAACCCTCCCAAAGGAAGCGCGACGCGCGCGACGGGCACAGCACAGGTCGCGAATACCACTTTGCTGTCCTCTGCCTTGCTCCTCCCGCCCGGCTCAGCGACCGTTCCATTGTGTAGCCGGCGGCGCCGATAGTGAATCTGTTGGCCGCGGACGTGCGGAGGCCCGGCAGCCTCCGCACTTCGAGGGCTCGTGAAGATACTGGCCTTGGTGGATATCTGGGAAGGCTCGAACGGATTCGCCTTTGCAAAGGCCTTCGCACGGCTCGGCCATATAGTCCGGGTTATCGCCCCGAATACCATGTTACCCTATTGGCGGACCGGAGGACTTCGCGCCCCGGCCGTCGTCGTACGCCAGCTCGGTGTCCGCGAAGTAAACCTTTCCGCGAAGGCAGCACTTCGGACCTTCAAACCCGACATGCTGTTTGTGTACAAGGGCAGGAGCGTACGCCCTGGCCTGATGGAGGAGGCCAGGGCGCTGAGGATAGTGTCGGTAAACATCTTTCCAGACGTCAGCGCATTTGTTCATGGTAAGCTCATACCAAAGGCGCTTCCCAGGTACGACTGGGTGTTCACTACGAAGCGCTTTGCTATCAACGATTTCAAGGCACAACTCGGAATGGATAACTGCTCGTTTCTAGCCCACGGCTACGACCCAGATATCCACCGTCAGCAGCATGTCAGTTCCCCTCTCGCCGGCGCCTATGATTGCGAGGCCTCCTTTATCGGGACCTGGTCCCCGAAGAAGGCAGCATATCTCCAGCACCTTCTCGACGCATTGCCCAAGCGAAACATACGTGTTTGGGGCGAGCAATGGAATCAACTACCGGCGAGCCTCTCTCGTGGCATAGAAGGCCGTGGGGCTGTCTCTTCAGAGTACGCCGTAGCCATCAGTCACAGCTCGATCAATATTGCGCTTCTCAGCGAGACTCGGCCTGGCTCTTCAAGCGGAGACCAGACAACGTCCCGAACCTTCCACATACCGGCGACCGGCGGGTTCATGCTACATGAGCGGACCGACGAGGTACTCGAGTATTTCGATGAAGGCCACGAGATCGAGTGCTTCGGATCGCCGGAGGAACTAGCCTTCCAAACTGATCGACTGCTGTCAATGCCAGATCACTGTCGACGGCTGGCGGACGCTGCTCGACAGCGTTCCATACAGCAGGGATACTCTATCCAGGACCGGGCACATAGTCTATTAGAGCATCTATCGTCGCTTGGCCTTGTCGACAGGCGCCGGCTGACATGACCGCAGCCTTTCGTCTTCTCATCGCAATCAACCATCCCGCCCAGTACATCAGTCCCCTACTCGTCGAACTCGCAAGAAGAGCAGACCTCCTCGTCGTTTACACCGACGTTGACTCCGCCAAGGCCCATTTTGATCCGGGCTTCGATCAGATTATCGAGTGGGAGGAAGATTTGCTCGCGGGCTATACCCATGTAACTGTCGGCTCAGGCGTCCCTGGCCTAGTCCGGACCTTGAGGCAGATTCGGCGCTTTCAGCCAGAGGCTCTCTTGTCATTCGGCTGGAACTCGGCATCGCATTGGGCAACCCGATGCCATCTTCCCCGGCATAGCTCCACACGGCTCCTCGTCTGCGACGCGACCGGCCAGCGAGGAGCAAATCTCGTGCGACGAACAGTGCGCGCTCTGCGAACACGTGTCTTCTGCGCTATGACTGATCTTGTGTTGCCGATCAGCGATGCCAACAAGCGCTACTACCTCAGCTCGGGGGTTCCACCGGAGCGAATGTTCCCTTGGGGCCTCCCGGTTGAGGCGGCTACTGGCAAGTTAGACAGGAACGTCCTGCGAATGCAACTCGGCCTTCGCGAAGACACGTTCGTGGTATGCCAGACCGGGAAACTTAGCCCAGGTAAGCGACCTCTGGATCTTCTTGATGCTTGTCAGGCCGCACGGTCCCGAGGCGTAAAGGTCCAGGGACTTCTGTGCGGGGACGGATTGCTGCGGTCGGTTGTCGCAGACCGTATATCCCGGTATGGGCATCACGATGTCTGCACAGGGTTCCTTCCATATGCAGCTGCCAGGCGCGCTATGCACGCGGCCGATGCACTTGCGTTGTGTTCGGACCAGGAAGCGTACGGTATGGTTCTCGGTGAAGCAGCGGCTGCGGGGCTACCTCTACTAGTTAGCAGCCAGGTCGGCGGCGCAGGCTCGCTCGGTCCCGCCCAGCCTGGCAACAACGCGCGGATATTTCCTTGTGGTGACGTGGAAGCCCTCAGTGACGCCATCATCTCGATAGCCCTGAATCCAGATGAACTTCAGCGCATGAAGCTATTATCGAGGGATATCGGTGCGGAACTCGCTCCAGATCAACTCGCGGAAGCGCTGATGCGAGCGCTTACCGGCCCATAAGGCGTGGGAGGTAGGGCGCGGTCAGCGGCTGTTGCTACGACGTCATGGTAGGCCTGTCCGCCACTGCCCAGGGTCCGCCTGGGTGGGTGCTCCTCCCGGTTCGACTGCTCGGTGCTGACCAGAGCGGTCGACCGGGAGGAGCCTGTGAAGTCTGTCGAGGAGACCATGAAAGTTCTAGAGGCGTATGACCTGACGCGCTCGCTGAGAGCCGCTGGCGAGCTGGCGGGCTGCTCCGCGCACACCGTCGCCCGCTACGTGGACCTGCGGGACCGGGGGCTTCTTCCTGATGGTGTGGAACCGGCCCGTCGGGATCGGCTGATCGATCCGTTCATGCCGAAGATCGAGGAGTGGGTGGAACGTTCGAACGGGAAGGTCCGGGCCGACGTCGCGTTCGACAAGCTCGGTGCCCTCGGGTTCGACGGGTCGGAGCGGACGGTTCGCGCGGTGGCGGAGGTGAAGCTGTTCCGCCCGTGGTTGCCGGAGCCGGGCATGTGGGCCCAGTGGGACTGGGGCGACGGGCCGAACATCGCCGGCCGTCGGACGGTGCTGTTCTGCGCGTGGTTGGCGTGGTCGAGGTTCCGGGTCACGATCCCGTGCTGGGACCGGACGATGCCGACGCTGATCAGCTGTCTGGACCGGGCGATGCGGGCTTTCGGTGGTTGTCCGACCTACTGGTTGACCGACAACGAGAAGACGGTCACCGTCGAGCACGTGGCCGGGATCGCCGTCCGCAACCCGCGGCTGTTGGAGGCGACCAGCCACTACGGGGTGACGGTGGCGACCTGCGTGGCCTATGACCCGGCGACCAAGGGCGGTGTCGAACGATCAGTCCAGGTGGCCAAGGCCGACCTCGTTCCCACTGACGCCAACCTCCTGGCGGCCTACGCGACGTGGGCGGGCCTGGTCGATGCCTGCGAGACGGTGATGGGCACGGTGAACGGCCGCCCGCATGCGGTCACGAGACGGCCGCCGGTCGTGCTGCTCAGCGAGGAGCAGCCCCGGTTGCCCGGCTGCCGGACCGGCCGTTCACCGCGGCGTTCGGCGAGACCCGCCGGGTGTCGTGGACGTCGCTGATCAGCTGGGGCGGTGTCCCTTACTCGGTCCCCCAGGAGCTGGCGGATGAGACGGTGTGGGTCCGCTGTGACGGCGACCGCATCGTCATCGTCCACGTAGGTGACCAGGGCCCGGTCGAGGTGGCCCGCCACGAGCCGTCGACGCCCGGCCACCCGCGTATCTGTGATGACCACTACCCGCCCCGGCCCGCCGGCGCCCTGGCCCGCCAACCCAAGGCGGCGTCGGCGGCCGAGGCCGCGTTCTTGGCCATCGGGCCGGGCGCCCACCGGTGGCTGATCGAAGCAGCCGCCGTCGGCACCGCACGGATCAAGGTGAAGATGGCCGAGGCCGTCGACCTCGCCGCCCTCCACGGCGGCGCTCCCGTCGACCGGGCCCTCGGCACCGCCGCCCTCGTCGGCCGGTTCGCCGAGACCGACCTGGCGTCACTGCTGGCCAGCATCCTTGGCGACCAGCGCACCGAACGGAACGGCGCGTCCGAAGACCACTCCCTGCAACCCGGCACCTCCGCCTGGAAGGCCCTCAACTGATGACCACAACCACCAAGACCACCGGCACGACCGCAGCAGCGCCCGATGCTGTCGTGGAGCTGCTCCGAGAGCTGCGGCTGCCCCACATGCGCCACGCCGCCCCCGACCTGCTGGCCACGGCCAAGGCGCGCCGGTGGGACCCGGCCGAAGCCGTCCGGGCCCTGCTCACCGAAGAGATCGCCGGCCGTCGTGCCTCGAGCATCGGCACCCGCCGCAAGGCCGCCGGGTTCCCGACCGGGAAGACCTTCGACGCCTGGAACGAGACGACTAGCTCCATCCCCGCCCCCACCCAGGCCGCGTTGCGGACCCTGGAGTGGATCGGCAACCACGAGAACCTCGTCATCTGCGGACCGTCCGGCACCGGGAAGACCCACTTCCTCGAAGCGCTCGGCCACGCCGCCGTCGACGCCGGCGCCCACGTCCTGTGGTTCAGCCTCGAACAGCTCGGCCAAGTCGTCCGCCGCCACCGGGCCGACGACACCACCGGCCGCGCTCTCCGTCGCATCCTCCGGGCGGATCTGATCCTGCTCGACGAGCTCGGCTACGTCCAACTCGACGGGCGGGGCAGCGAACTGCTCTTCCAGATCCTCACCGAGCGGGAGGAGAGAGCGTCCGTCGCCGTGGCCACCAACCTCCCGTTCAGCGAATGGGGCACCGTCATCCCCGACCCGAGGCTCGTCGCCGCCATCGTCGACCGGCTCACCTTCAACGCCCACATCATCGAGACCGGCACCGACAGCTACCGCCTCCGCACCACCAAGACCCGAACCCGCCGCCGAACAGCCTGACCACCCGACACCACCATCAAGGTGGGGCCAAATCAGACGAGCACGGTGGGGCCAGTCCCGGTTGACAAACCCACAATGCCTGGCTGAAATGGCGGCTCAGGTACGATCGCTAGCCGTAGACTGGCGGCGCAGACCCCGGCGGCCTCAATGCGGGCTCTCCCGCGGTGAGCGGGTTTGGGCCTGATCGGCCTGCGGCGGTGAGGGTAGTGCTTCTGCCCGGATGGCTATCCCGAGGATGTAGTTGTACTGTTGCGGAACCCGCAGGCGACCCGTGTTACCTGCTTGACCTTCCGGTTCCAGCGCTCGGTGGAGGCGTTGGTCGTTCCCGTCTCGAAGTACGCCCTGATCTCGGGCATCCACCGGTCGAGCATGCCGCCGAGGGTGAGCAGCTCGGGGAACTCGAGTTACGTGAGACGTTCCAGGAGACCGTGGATCGCGGAGCGCAACCCGACCGTTCCCTTCCGGGTCGAAGACGACCATGGCGTCTCGGTAGGCGATGTAAGCGGCGGTGACCTCACCGAAGAAGTCCTCCTGCCGGATCGTCCGCAGGATCCGCTGCTCCAGCTCTACCGTCAGACGACTTTACGTTTCAAAAGCAGCAGCCGGGTCCGCCACATCAAGTCCACCTTCCGGCCCCCGGCGCCCCTCAGCCTGGCGGATCGTGCGCCTCCGACCTGGTCAACAGGGCCCAGCTCCCCATCCAAGTCGTCCATCTCGGCGCCGACCACCTCGAGCTTCTCAACCCGAAGAGCACCTACCTAATCTCGTCCATGGCTCGTGGCCCACCTTCTGCTCGTCCAGACAACAAGCAGGCTGGTCGGGCCACGAGCCGCCCTCGTCGGAGCTCAGGGAACTGGGCTAGGCTCGATTTCGTGGTACTCCCTCTACGGTTCATGGCAGGACTAGCGTTGCTATGAGCCCGCTTTCATCCGCAGGCATACCTTCTCACTTCGCTCGTCCTAAGAACTCGGCATCCAGTCCCGACCGGTCCCAAACGGAGCCCTCGCGAACCGCCTTGATCCTGGCGCATCAGTGCCATCCATTTGAGCGGCCTTCCTCCCGGATGGGTGCCCAACGCGCCTATCAGTTCGCCAAGTGGCTTCCCCTCTACGATTGGAGGGCCGAGGTTCTCTGCAGCCCCCACCTCTCCCTGGCTTCGCCTCTCCCCCTTGGGCCGAGTCTCATCCTGCCTCTGCGCGAGGGCCCCCCGGGGCGGCGACACCGGGCATGGGTTGCCCTTTCTCATCGCAAGCGCTGGGACGCTAGACTCGTCCGCGGGGTACTCACCTTCACGCTCTGTAACGACGGTGACTGGAGCCGAGGTTGGAGATCAGCAGCCACAGAGGCGGCTCTCGCTCGGATTCGCTTGGGCTTACGGGGAGAATTACCGCGCATCGATCTGGTCATCGGCGAGCACAGCCCAGATGCGGGTCTTCTTGCGGGCGCCGATGTCGCACACGCGTCTGGCTTGCCGTTCGTCACCGACTTCCGCGATCCGGTTCTCGCAGGCTACCGAGGTCCGGTGCGATGGCGCTATCGAAAGGTCATCGCCAAGACGATCGAGAAGGCGAGTGCGGTCATTAACGTTTCCGAGGAATGGGCGAAGGCAGACGCAGCGCTTAGCCCTGGTACGCCCGCTTTCGGTATTCCCAACGGCTTCGATCCGGATGAATTCCGCGACGGAACTCCCGACCGAGAGACGTTCTCGGTTGCCCTAACGGGCAATGTGGTGCGCGCGGGGTTTCACGTCGAGTGGCTGTTGGATTCGATCTCACGGCTGCAAAGTCAAGGTAGCTGCCCTATCGAGTTGCACTACTGTGGCCTGTTTGGAGCTGAGGTCAGGCGTAGAGCCGAGAAGGCAGGGGTAAACCACTTGCTGAAGGACTTCGGTTTGCTCGATCGAGAGGAGGGGCTTAATCGACTGGCGGCCTCATCCGTTGTTGCATACCCGACCTGGTCACCGGACTCTTCCCCAGAAGCTTTCTCCTCGGGTGCGCCACACGGCAAGATCTTTGACTACATTACAGCCCGGAGGCCGATCATCTGCTTTCCTGGTGATAGGGGAGAGGCCTCCAAGATTGTTGATCTTGTCCAGTCCGCCTTCATCGCGGACTCGCCGTCTGCCCTGTTGAGTCGGTTGTCGAGCCTGTACATGTCGTGGTGTCGGGGTGAACTCCGGACGCCCGAGGAGGTATCATCGCTCCCTCTTCGCCTCAGCAGGGTTGGTGGAGCTGCGGCGATGGCCGACGTCCTCGATGGGGTACTGGAAAGGCATGGCGCATGATAAAGGCGAGGCGAGAAAGATGAGCTCCGCATTAGCATTGACGCAGGGTTTATACTCTTGATGTCGAAGCTCCTCACGTCAGCTAGGATTTATCTAGGTACCGCACGCAATGTGCGTGATCAGTTTGCGGGGCGCGGCCGCGATGTCGGGGCGGTCGTCGCTTTGGCGCTCTTAAGTGGTTTGGCGGAGGCATGCGCCCTGGCCTTGGCGGTTCAACTTGCAATCACGCTTTCAGCATCTAGGGATGATGTCAACACCCCGGTCGGCATGCTTGGTGTGGGCCTCTGCCTCTGGCTCGGGACAGGGTTGCTTGTATTGCGCTCGATCGCTGGCTGGGTTCAAGCTCGCCAGATCGCCGTCCTCACAGCGGCTACCCAGCGCGCCTTGAGGATTCGCTTGCTTGAGGCGTATTCGGAGGCTGGATGGTCAAAAAAGGAGGCGAGTGCTTCCGGTCGCATTCAGGATCTACTCGGAAACCAGGTCACGCAAATCGGACGCGCTGTTCAGAACGGATTTGGCGTAGCAGTGGCCGTTGCGAGTTTCGTGGCCATGCTTGGGACAGCTGTTCTGGTTAACTCCGCTGCGGCTTTGCTATCAGGAATAGCCAGCGTTGCACTTCTTGCCATCTTTAGACCGCTAACTCGCCGAACAAGGGTGACGGCACAGGAAGTCACGCGCTCGTCGCTACGGTTAGCTGAGGACATCGATAGCCTAGTGGAGGTGAGCGAAGTCAGTCATGTTATGGCGGTCGGTGCCTCCCACGTTGAGGCTATTATTCCAGGAATCGAGGTACTGGATCGCTTGTATAGGAAACTTTTGCTTCTTAGCCGTGGGTCATCGGCGATATTTGGTTCCACAGCCGCTCTGCTGGTCTACGCCTTTCTGGCGGCCGTCCGCCTGAGTGGCACGTCAAATATCGCGTCGTTGGGGGCAGTGATCGTCATCTTGGTTCGAGCGACGTCCTATTCGCAGACGGCTCAGACGGCTTACCAATCGTTCGTGGAGCAGGCTTCGAGCGGCCGGGCCATCGGAATTGAAATCGGTGAGTTGCGTCTGAGCCGGCCACGCCGCGGAAGCGCGCCGTTGGGGGCGACGGAGCGCATCGACTTCACTGACTGTTCCCTGGTGCGGCCTAACGGTGTCACTTCGTTGAATCACGTTACGCTTAGCTTTCGAGCTGGGGAGCGCGTTGCGATAACCGGAGTATCCGGGGCAGGAAAGTCCAGCCTTATCGAGGTCCTGGTTGGTTTACGAGAGCCAACTAGCGGAGGCGTTTTCCTCAATGGTGCGACCACTGACTCGTACGCAGCCGAGGTCTTCGCGTCTCAGGTTGCCTATCTTCCACAGAGGCCTCGCCTTCTTCGTGCGTCCGTCGCTGAAAACGTGCGCTTCTTCCGTTCATGGGTGACCGACGAGATGATTGAAGCTGCAGTCGACGCTGCTGGGCTCGCAGATGAAGTAGGGGCGCTGCCCCAGGGTTTGGCGACCCCTATTGGGGCCCCCGGTGCTGGGTTGAGCGGAGGACAGATGCAGCGGATCTGCCTAGCTAGGGCGCTGGCAGGAGGTCCCACGCTTCTCGTATTGGACGAGCCCACTAGCGCCTTGGATGAGGCGAATGTGCGTCGGCTTGGGAGTGTACTTGGCCGACTGCCGCCGGAAATCATTGTTCTTGTTGTAACTCATGACGAGCAGGTTGTGGGTGACGGTTATCGGCGGGTAACCATGCATGAGGGCTCTCTGCTCTCAGATGTGGCCGCCCCTGGCGATTGCCGAATGACGTGAGTCGATTCGGCCTTCAATTGAGATTGCGCACTGCAGTGAAGGCACGCGCGAAGCGTCATCACGCGTATCATGGTTTAATGTTGGCTCGCTACTACCTGAAGGAAGAGGGCTGGGGGCGAAGCATGATCGAGCGGGAGTCCCTTGACAACTGTTCGGATCCGATCCCATGGCTTACGTATCCAGCCACGCGTTTCCTCCGATCCCGGCTACCCCAAGGCCTCCGGGTTTTCGAGTATGGCTGCGGTAACTCAACCTTATGGTGGGCGGCGCGCTGCAACGACCTCGTCTCGTGCGAGCACGACAGGTCGTGGTTCCAGAGGATGGCGCCCACGGTTCCGGAGAATTGCCATCTTGCTCTAAGGACACTGGGCGACGGATCCTACGCTAGTGAGATCTTGAACCACGGATTGTTCGACGTGGTCGTTGTCGACGGCCGGGAACGTGTCCGGTGCGCCGAGACGGCGGTTTCTAGTCTCACGGGAGATGGTATCCTAATTTGGGATGATTCCGATCGGCCCCGTTATCAAGCCGGCATTGAAGCTGTTGAGGCGCAGGGATTTAGGCGTGTCGATTTTTATGGCATGCGCCCGCTGAGCTATCACGGTAATATGACCTCTATTCTGTACAGACCGGGATCGAATGTGTTGAACCTTTAACGACGCTTCGTCGTGCCGGCTCTCCATACCCTTCCATGGGTGGCTGACGCCTCATCCACGTGAGAAC
This sequence comes from Acidimicrobiales bacterium, assembly GCA_038214685.1. Taxonomy (GTDB): domain Bacteria; phylum Actinomycetota; class Acidimicrobiia; order Acidimicrobiales; family AC-14; genus CADCTB01. Next base: position 7,362 of record JBBQRO010000045.1, on the reverse strand, counting down.
CCCGCTCCCTCATAGGTTCTTGCGCTTGACTAGACTCCAGAACATGGAGAGGAGAACGGGGTGCTCGGTCGAGGTATGGCGTCGTCTGTCGGGCGTGGGTGACAATGGCGGTGATCGAGCAGGTCGAGTTCGAGGAGGACGCCGACGCAGTTGTCGTTTTATGTGCGGCCTAGGAGGGCCGGAGAAGCCTCGGTGCCGCCGGTGCGGGCAGCGGTCGCCAGGATATGAGGATAAAGGATGGGGGGCGCCGCCGCTGGACGTGCCTGGATCTGGTGAGGTCCGGTCGTTCGTGGAGGCGGACTCACGCCGGGTGGGGTGTAAGGCGCATGGGCCGACGGTGGCCTAGGCGTCACGGGCCCGGCGTGGTGCGGGGGCACACCAGGGCGTGCGATGACATGGCCGCGTGCCTGGCTGGCGGTGCACACATCGAAGTCGGCTGTGGTCGAGCGTTGCGGATTGTCTGGGTGACTCTCGGTGCGATTGATTCATCGATCGGGCCGTGGCCGAGGACCGCAAGCGGAGAGATCCCCTCGCCGGGCCGGCTCGCATCGGGATCGATGAGATCACGTATAGGCGGGGGCGCAAGTTCATGATGCTCGTCGTCGATCAACCACACCGGCAACGTCAAAAGCTCGGCCTCGACCTCGCCACCACCACACCCCGCGCCCGGCCTGTCCGACCAGCGGGGGGATGCCACTCACACTCGGGCTAGGCTCGAGCCAATGAATAATAGAAAAGTTAAGGCGCGCCTCGCCGTACTCCCTTGGATCTGGCGTCATCCCGCTAACCGTAACGCGCGACTGCGGGCCGTGGCGAGGGGGGCAATCTTCCAGCTGCGCGGGCGGCTATTCCGAGCGGCGAGCAAAACAACGGTAGGGAAGAATGCCTACCTCTTTGCCTCTGTCGGATCACCGGCGGCGTCAAAGGCAGTCTACGCAAACCCCCCGGACTGGCCTGAGATGCAGGCGTGGAAGTTGCGACTCCGTAGCGGCGATTTGTTCCTGGATATTGGCGCCAACGTCGGCGTCTACTCTTTGTGGGCGGCTGACTGCGGTGCCAGCGTTTTGGCGGTCGAACCGGGGCCTTCAGCGGGCACACTGCGTAGAAATGTGGCGAGCAACAGATTACCTATCGAGGTCATCGAGGCCGCCGCGTGCGAAATCGTAGGCTCAGCTGCTTTCGATAGCACCGGCGACACCCGGGGTCACATCGCTTCCAGCGGGGTTAGGGTTAGGGCCACGACGGTAGACGCTCTCCTCGGAGAGCGCTCCGCGGCCGGAATGAAGATCGATGTCGAAGGTGCTGAGCATCTCGTATTGCTCGGTGCTTCACGTGCCCTGGAAGAGCGACGGATTGCCTGCATTCAACTGGAATGGAATTCTGCGTCGGAAAGTTCCTATGGTGTCCAGCGATCGACGTTGGCTGATTTCCTTGCTGGCAAGGGCTACCAACTCTTTCGGCCCAATTGCAATGGTATACTGGAGGTTCTGGATGACACCCGTCCAGGCGCGGACGTATTTGCTCTCCCAGCGCAAGCGATGTAGTTTGAAATGGAGGTGCCGAGAACCGATGAGCCGATGGCTTCTAGACTTCAGTGTGCAGGCACCAGGGGGCTCTAGTGTGCATGCCGAGGGTTTTCTCCGAGTTCTCGCTGATAGCGGGCCGCCCGTTGGGGTTGACCTGACCGTTCTTGTTCCCAAGGATTCTCTCGCAGCAGAAGTGGAGAAGATGCTTTGTTCGAGAGGCATTCGTGTCATGAACCTGCCACTTGGCGGGGCGGGAACTTGGAGGGCGCGTCTCGACCGACACCTCGCCGTCCCCGCTGTCTCTTGGTTGCTCGCAAGCGACGTCGTCTTTGTTCCACGTGAGGCGGCCCCGATCCTGTGCCGGGGCAGGCTGGTGGTTCTCTGCCGCAACATGAAGGTCTGGAGACGGGATCCAACCCTTCGTTCGGTTCACGAAGTGCGTTGGCGTCTCTTGAACCTCGCAGGCCGCCTTGCGGTTCACCGGGCGGCGAGAGTATTGGCCACGAGCGCCACTTTCGCCCAGTCCATTCCCGTCTCAGGCTCCCGAGTTTCGGTCGTCTATCACGGTTGTGATTTGGCCTACGCGGATCATGCGCGCCCATTGCTCGATGGTAGAGAGTTCCGGGTCGTTTGCATAGGTACGTTGAGTCGGCATAAGCGTTTTGATGTCGCGATTGAGGCTGTGAGTGAACTTCGCCGAGCTGGTCAACCGGCCAGCCTGAACATATGGGGCGCTGAGGGCGAGGCGAACGAACGTACTCGTCTTCGAAGATTGGGGGTGGAGTTGCTAGGCGCCGACCCAACCCGAGGCGTCCTGCCGCATGCGGATCGCCTCGCCGTGCTGTCGTCAGCGGACGCTCTTTTCGTGGGGTCAAGCTTTGAGAGTTTCGGGATGCCCCTCGTTGAGGCGATGAGAACTGGTGCTCTCGCATGGGCCCCGGCCAGCCCACTTGTCGACGAGCTCAGTGCGGGTACTGCTGTCACTTATCGGGAGGGAGATCCTGTCGACGCGGCGAACGAGTTGCTGGCTGCGCTCCTCGACGCCGCTGAGCGCCGGCTCAGAGGCATAGAAGAGTCGAGGCGGTTCACGTGGAGAAAGTGTGCGGCAACAACGTTTACTGAGATGGAGAAGGCTGGGAGGAGGGCGATGTCCTGACGATCCAGTTCGTCCCGAACCAGTGGCCGAGCATAGGGAGGCGCAGTATTGTTTCTAGGTGACGATCCAACCGGAGTCGGCCTGCACCAGGGATACCGCCCATGCGGTGGATAGGAATATCCTCTCGCCAGCCGCTCATCTTGAGTGCCGTTCGTAGCGCCTTGGAAGTGAATCCACGAACATGAGTAGGATCGTCCCATACAGCTCTTGCGATGGCACGAGGAACGGTTAGGAGCAACTGGCAGTCGGGCCGCGCGACGGCCCTGGCTTCACGCAAGGCTCGGATCGGATCCTGGAGGTGCTCTAGGACATCTTTGGCAAGAATACCGTTGAACGCTCCGTTCCGAAAGGGGAGTGCCGTTACGTCCGCTACGACGAAGATGCCGGACTCGGTCTGTGAAGGCAAAACATGATCGACGTTGATTACCACGGCGCCAGGCGTGGTTCTGGCGGTCGTCCCGGCCCCCAGATTAACGAGTATCCCAAACCCGAGAGTGCGAAGACCGGCTTCAACAAACCTGCCTCCTCCCGGACGGGCGGTAGAGGTCCTTTGGTTGGTTAAGTTGGCGTCGACAATTTCAGAACCGTCCCTCCCTGTTGGCCATCTGGGGCCACCCTCGGTGTCCATGTTCAACGTATCCTCCGTCCTAGTCGAATTCGGCCGAGCTTCTGGGCTGAAGGGTCCGCCCAGTGCACTGTCCTCGGCCGCTCGCGGTGCAGGTGATGGAATCTTCGTTCAGCAATGGAGTTAGATCCTACACGATTTAAAGCTTGCGGCAGAGATCGCACTAGTTAGATGCGCGGCGATAGATGGTGAAGCTAGCCTGCGGCACAGTGTCCGCGATCGGTGAAAACGACACTGGGTGTTCAATCCGGCTCAAGAACTCCCACTCGGGGAACGTGGCTGCAATCCAAGGTGTGAAGCGCCGATAGAGAACGTGACTGCCTCTTCTGTCAAGGTCATCATCGACCGCGTAGATGGCAACTAGATGACGACTCGCGGCAAAGAGATGGCGCAAATGGAGTTCCCACACATCGACCTCAATCAAGTGATACAGGACATCCAGCGAAAGCGACAGATCAGCAACCAAAGTCCCGTTGTTTTGAAAGAAGTGTGGCTCGTAGAGAAGGAAGCTCTTGCCGGAGTCCTGTTTGAAATGTTCGATGCATCGTCCTATCGCACTACGAGATACGTCCAGCCCGGCGTACCGCGGGTACTCAGCGAGCGCGAGCTGGTTTCCATCACCACAGCCGAACTCTATAACGCTAGCAACCTCTTCTCGTAAAACGAGTGTGTTGAGGGTCGCAGCTTTAAATGCCGCAAGATCGCCATAGGACCCGGAGCCAGATGTCCCTCCCTCTGCGTACCGGTGCTCCCAGTAAGACTGAGTTCCGGGAAACCGTCTGATTTGGATAAGGGTTCGAAGCCGAGTAACGAAGGGGCCCAGAATCGGAATGCGTCGGAACTGTGATAATATGGCAAATCGTGGATGTACCAATGATATCCTCAAGAGTTGACTTGCAACAACCCGGCAGGCAGGAGCAAGGTGAGAGACACTTGACGTCGTCTAGCGTGGACACGATCGGATGGTGTCACCACCTCAGGGCAGCGCTGTGGTACTCGCTGATCTCACTCCCCAAGGCGCACTCTTTCCCGCCTTGGTTCAGCGGCATTGGTTACCCGAACAGCCCTGAGGGCTGCTCGGACGCGATTAGCAAAGGCTGGCTCGCTGAAGTTGCGAAGTACATGCTCGCGGCCCGCCTCTCCCATCCGCCTTGCCGCCGCTGGATCGTCCAATAGTAGGGTGATCCCAGCGAGAACGTGGCTGAGATCGGCGGGTGTCGCCGATATACCGGTGACCCCTTCGACAATAGAAGCCGAGCAACCGCCCTCGCCTACGACGACGGGTAACGCTGCAGCGCAGGCTTCGATTGTAGCGATGCCGAACCCGTCGCCTTCAGCCTGAAGTCCGGAGCGCTGCCTGCTCGGTAGAGCGAAGATTGTCGATTCAGCATAGATGTCCTCAATGTCTTTCCATTCCAGCCGCCCGTGAAAGGTGACCATGTCGCTCACACCCAACTGTCGAGCAAGATTCTCCAAATAGGCCCGATCCTCCCCCCCGCCGATTACGCTGAGCTGGAGGTTAGATGATTGTGTAGCGAGGGCCGCAGTAGCCCTGATCAGCGTGTCTATGCCCTTGTAGCGGTTTTGGGGGTCCAGGCGGGATAGGGTTACTATTCTTGTGAATGAGGACTCGCAGTGGCTGATTCTGGCCAACTTGCTAAGGTGAGCCTCCTGAAGGCCATGGTGTAGCAGGACCTCTGCTGGATGACGTCTCGGCAGCCAGTCGAAGGATTCGCGCTGCGTGAATTCGCTAACGGACCAGATGGCTGCTGCATGATCTACCGCCATACGCTTCAATTTGCTAGCTGGGCGCCAGACTTCGCGTCCGTGGAACCAGACCACAAACGGCCGGTGGCTCATGAGTGAGCAGAACCACGCTACCGGGGCTAGTCCCAGATGTGTTGCGACAATCACTGCGTCGGGAGGCAGACCAAGGGTGGCTCGTAGTGCGGCGAAAATGAAGGCAGCCTTGGCGGCCCGGCGTCTGCCAGCCTTGAAGCGTGAAGATTGGAGGGAAACCATCCGCGGGTTCTCGTTCGAGGAATCTAGGACGATGTAGAGTGTGCGTGTCGCAGTCTCAATTCCGCCGACACCGTCTGCGTCGCTGCACAGGACAACCACGCTCGGCAAGGAGGCTGCGACCATCAGACCATACTTTGCGCTTGTCCCGACTGATTGTCGGAGGAAAGGGTGCGGACGATTCGCGGGGCGGCGTTCCCGTCCCACAGAGCGGGAGTTCGCTGTTGCGTTTTAGTCCGCAGACATGCCAGAGCCGCCTTGACAATACGAGCTTTCCTTCGGCCAACGAGGACGTTCGTTCCTTCGGTGATCGTTATCGGGCGCTCGGTTGTCTCTCTCAGAGTAAGGCATGGCACCCCGAGTGCTGTTGTCTCCTCCTGAATTCCGCCGGAATCGGTGAGAACGAGAAGAGCGTGAGCCTGAAGAGCGAGGAAGTCGAGATATCCAAAGGGGCTAGAGACAGTGAGGCCTGGTGGAATTGGCAGGGTCGCTAGGGCGCCGCGGGTGCGCGGGTGCGCGGGATAGAGGAGAGGGATGTGCTGGGAGATCTCCCCGAGAGCTGCGAGGAGAGAAGATAGCATTAGTGGATCGTCTACGTTCGAGGGTCTATGGAGGGTCACTAGCCCATATCCCTTGGATACTAAACCGAGGTCACCCAGTATCGGGCGCGTCCGAGCTAATGCGACGTGCTTCAGGAGGGTGTCGACCATCACGTTGCCGACCAGGTGAATGCGGTCGTCGGGGTAGCCCTCCTGGCGGAGATTGTCGACGGCGTCAGCGGAGGGGGCGAAGAGGAAGTCCGAGACGCGGTCGGTCACCACCCGGTTCACCTCTTCGGGCATGGTCCAGTCGCGGCTGCGCAGGCCGGCCTCGACGTGGGCCACCTTCACGCCCAGCTTGGCGGCCACCAGGGCGCAGGCCAGCGTGGAGTTGACGTCGCCGACGACGACCACCACGTCGGGCTGCTCTGCTAGCAGCACCGGTTCGAAGGCTTCCATGATGCGGGCTGTCTGCACGGCGTGGGAGCCGGAGCCGATCCCAAGGTGGTGGTCGGGGATGCGCAGGCCGAGGTCGGCGAAGATCACGTCGCTCATGAGCGGGTCGTAGTGCTGGCCGGTGTGCACCAGCACCGCTTTGATGCCTCGCTCGTCGAGGCAGTCGATGATCGGCGCCACCTTCATGAAGTTGGGGCGGGCGCCAGCGACCAGAAGGACCTTGTCGAGGCTCATGACGGGGACACCACGGGTTGGGGCTGGCCGTCGAGGAGGGAGAAGGCGGCGGCCAGGGTGGCGGCGGTCGTCTCGATGCCGGTGATGGCCAGGTCGTCGCCGTCGCCGGCCAGCTCTGTGCGGAACTGCTTGAGCAGGGCGGCGTGGCCCTTGTCCTGGTGGCCCTTCCAGGCCTCCTTGCCGTCCACCGTGCAGGTGCGGAAGTCGTCGATCACCACGGCGTGGCCCCGGCCGATGATCTCGAGGCGCTCCTTGCTCATCGAGGGGTGGCCGGCGGCGCCGTAGGCGATGGTGGCCAGGCTGCCGTCGGGGTAGCGCAGGGCGACCACGAGGTCCTGGCTCAGCAGCACCTCGCCGGTGGCCGAGCCGAAGGCCTGCACCTGGTCGGGGGCGGCGCCCACGATGGCCGAGCAGGTGTCGATGAAGTGGCACACCTCGCCCAGCAGGCGACCGCCCTGGGTGCGGTCGTGGTACCAGTGGGTGTCGGGCAGGCGGCCGGCGTGCACCCGGAACGACAGGGTGAGCGGGCCACCGGAGGTGCCGAAAGCCTCACGGGCGGCGGCCACGGCGGGGGAGTGGCGGCGGTTGAAGCCGACGGCCAGGTGCGAGCCCGAGGTGCGCCACGCCGCCACCACCGCATCCAGCTCGTCGACGGTCAGGGCCAGCGGCTTCTCGCAGAACACGTGCTTGCCGCCGTCGAGGGCGGCGCACACCAGCTCGGCGTGGGTGGCGTGGGGGGTGGCCACCAGGATGGCGTCGACGGCGTCGTCCTTCACCATCTCGGCCACCGACGACACCACCTTCTCG
>JBBQRO010000044.1:0-24758 GCA_038214685.1 Acidimicrobiales bacterium | reverse complement strand
TACCTGCTGAGCTCGGTCAACCGCTTGTCGACCGACTGGCGCAGGGTCAGGAGCTCGGCGATCTCCTGCTCCTTGGTCTTGGGCTCGGCGTCGCCACAGCATTCACAGCCGCAGCCGCACGCTTCCTTGGCCTCGGTCACGTCGGTCATTGCCGAGCAGCCGCAGCCGCATGTACTGGTCATCGTCATGAGAACCACGGTAAAAGGTGGCCCCGGGGGCCATGTCAAGGAGAAGTTTGGTGCGCCGGCGGCCTCAGCCGGTGTTGACCCGGTTCATGGCGGTGGAAAGGCCTTCGGTGAAGATCAGCTCGATGGCCTCGGCCGCCTCCACCACGGCCACGCTCAGCTCCATCTGCTCGGCCTTACGAGCGGGCTTGAGCACGAAGTCGGCGCCCTGCTGGCGCCCCGGGGGCTTGCCGATGCCGATGCGCACCCGGATGAAGGCGCCCGAGTGCAGGTGGGAGCGGATGGACTCCAGCCCGTTGTGGCCGGCCGTCCCCCCACCTTCCTTGATCTTCACCCGGCCCGGAGGCAGGTCGAGCTCGTCGTGGACGACGACGACCCGGTCGAGGTCGCCCTCCACCCCGTAGCGCCGGACCAGGCGGGCCGCCGACTCCCCCGAGAGGTTGACGAAGGTCTGGGGGAATGCGAGGGCCAGGAGCTTGCCGTCGATGCGGGCCTCGGCCACCAGGGCCCGCTCCTTGCCCCGCTTCAGCGGGGCGTGGTGGCGCCTGGCCAGGAGGCCGACCACGTCGGCGCCCAGGTTGTGGCGGGTGCCCTCGTACTCGTCGCCGGGATTGCCCAGCCCGAGAACGAGCAGGTGGGCGGCCTCCCCAGTGCGTTCGCGAAGCAGCGACTAGCCCTCTTGTCCCTCGCCGACCGCACCCGCGTCGGCACCGGCGTCGCCGCCGGCGGCCGCTGCTTCGGCTTCGGCTTCGGCCTCGGCCTCGTCCGTCTCAGCCGCCATGCGGGTGGCCTGGCCGGCGACCACGGTCTCCTCGGGGTCGACCTCGGTGGTGGCGCCCGACGGCAGCTTCAAGTCGGAGACCCGGATGGCCTCGCCGATTGACAGCTCGGAGATGTCGACCTCGATGGCGTTGGGGATGTCGCCCGGCTTGGCGTGGACGACCAGGCTATGGAGGCTCTGCTCGACCAGGCCGTCGGCCCGCTCGACCTCGAGGGCCTCGCCCACCAGGTGGATGGGCACTTCGACGGCCACGACCTCGTCGCGCCGCACGACCACGAAGTCGACGTGGTCGATCGTACGACGGACCGGGTGGCGCTGGAGCTGGCGGGCCATGGCCAGGTGGTTGGTGCCGCCGACGTCGAGGGAGATCAGGGCGTTGAGCCCGGACTCCGACGTGAGGGCGGCCCGCAGCTCACGGCTGCCGACGGCCACGTCGATCGGGTCGATGCCGTGCCCGTACAGGACGCCCGGCACCTTCCCACCCATCCGGAGCCGGCGCGACTCGGCGCTACCTTTGATCCGCCCGACGTCCGCGACAAGTGAGACCTCTTCCATGGCGGAGGAGTCTAGGTGACTCTCACCTCACGCCTGGTTGGCGCCTCCGAAGATCTCCGAGACCGACCGGTCCTCGAACACCGCCCGGAGAGCGTCGGCGATGATGCTGGCCACCGAGAGCACCTCGATCTTGTCGATGCGGCGGTCGTCGGCCAGGGGCAGGGTGTTGGTGAGGACCACCCTGGTGATGACCGAGTTCTTCAACCGGTCGATGGCGGGGTCGGACAGCACGCCGTGGGTGGCCATGGCATAGACCTCGCGCGCCCCGTGGGCCACCAACTGGTCGGCGGCGGCGCAGATCGTGCCTGCGGTGTCGATCATGTCGTCGACCAGCACGCAGATCCGCCCGCTGACGTCGCCCATGACATCGAGGGCCTCGACCTGGTTGGCCACGCCCCGGATGCGGCGCTTGGCCACCGAGCCGACGTCGGCCTCGATCATCTGGGCGAAGCGCTCAGCCACCTTGAAGCGGCCGGCGTCGGGGGAGATCACCACGATGTCGCTGCCCAGGTTCTTCGACACCCAGTCGGTGAGCACGGGCATGGCGGTCAGGTGGTCGACGGGCACGTCGAAGAAGCCCTGGATCTGGCCGGAGTGCAGATCGACGCTCACCATGCGGTCAGCCCCGGCCACCGTGAGCATGTCGGCCAGCAGCTTGGCGGTGATGGGCTCGCGCTCGGACGCCTTGCGGTCCTGGCGGGAGTAGCCGTAGTAGGGGCAGACGGCGGTGATCCGCTTGGCCGAGGCCCGCTTGGCCGCGTCGACCATGATCAGCTGCTCCATGATGGCCTCGTTGACCGGGGCGCTGTGGCTCTGGACGATGAACACGTCGGCGCCCCGGATGGACTCGCCGAAGCGGCAGTACATCTCGCCGTTGGCGAACTGGCTGAGATTGGTCTCGCCCAGCTCGACGCCGAGTGCGGAGGCGATCGAGGCGGCCAGCTCCGGATTGGAGCGCCCGGTGAAGAGCTCGAGTCGCTTTTTGGTGACCAGCTCCATCGTGGGGTGCCTACACGCTCTCTTCGTCGCCTGCCGATGCAGTGTAGAACGAGCTGGTGGTGGTGCCGGCGGGAATATGGCTACCGGGCTGCAGAACGGCGAACGGGCCGACGATGGCGGAGGGACCGACGACGGCGTCGTAGCCGACCGATTGCTCCACGTTGGCGCCCTGGCCGACGGCACAGTCGACCAGGCGGGTATGGGGGCCGAGCTTGGCGCCTTCGCCGACGACCGTCCGGCCCTGGAGGATGGTGCCCGGGAACAGGGTGACGTCGGGGGCCAGCCGCACCCCGGCGTCGACGTAGGTGCGTTCTGGGTCGACCATGGTGACCCCGGCCTGCATCCACCGGTGGTTGATGCGCCGGCGCAGCTCGGCCTCGGCCGCCGCCAGCTGAGCCCGGTCGTTGACACCGACGGCCTCGGCCGGATCGTCGCACTCGACCGCCACCACCTTGTGGCCGGCGTCGTGAAGCACGCCCACCACGTCGGTCAGGTAGTACTCGCCCTGGGCGTTCTCGGGCGACAGACGCCGCAGCGCCGGCGCCAGCAGGCTGCGCCGGAAGCAGTAGATCGACGTTCCCACCTCGTTGATCTCCAGCTCGGCCTCGGTGGCGTCGAGCTCCTCCACGATGCGGCTGACCCGGCCGTCCTTGGCCCGGACGACCCGCCCCATGCCCGTGGTGTCCGGCAGGCGGGCGGTGAGCAGGGTGGCGGCGGCGTTGGCCTCCCGGTGGGCGTGGACCAGCGTGCCCAGGGTTGACGGGCGCACGAGCGGCGTGTCGCCGGGGAGCACCACGATGTCCTCGTCGTCGCTGTCGTCGTCGGTGGGGAAGGCGGTGAGGGCCACCGATGCGGCATCACCGGTGCCCCGCTGCACGTGCTGATCGACGAAATCGATGATCAGGTCGGGTGGTCCGTGCTCCTGCAGCGTCTTGGTCACCCGCTCCGCCCCGTGGCCGACCACCACCACGGCCCGGTCGACGAGCAGCTCGCTCAGGGCGTCGAGCACGTGCAGCAGCATCGGCCGCCCGCACAGCGGGTGCAGTGGTTTGGGCAGCGTGGAGCGCATCCGCGTCCCCTCGCCGGCGGCCATGACCACAGCCGACAGAGGACGGAGACGCATGCATCTGTTCTACCCCGCCCGCTCCCCGTAGCGGTGGAGGGCTGGCTCGGGAGGGAGGGCTCGAACCCCCATTCTCTGGACCAAAACCAGATGTCCTGCCGTTGGACGACTCCCGAACGCTCCCTGTCAACGCTACCCGGCCAATGCCTGAATCGCTGCTGCGAGGCCTTCGCACCAGCCATCGATCTGCAGGTTCAGATCAGCGCTTCCTCGTACCTCGACGCACAGGCACCCGTGATAGGAGTCGCCGACGTTGCTGCGCACTGTCTTGGGATTGTGCCGCTTCAGCGTCGTGTTCAGGAACCGGTCATCTGTCACCCCAAGCGTCTTGATCCAAGAACGGACGGCTGCCTCTACATCGGCCGATTCGTGGATCTGTAGCCGGAACACGATCCGGTCGTCGGTCACGCCGATCAGCGCCAGCCAACGAAGAAAGAGGAGGATCATCCGAGGATCTGAGTTCGTGAACCGGACTCTGGTTCCGGAGCGCCACGGCTTGTTCTTCGCCCCCTCGGCCCAATAGGCGACCACGCCGGCCACGAACAGCTCGCTCTCGCTCAGCTCGGTGATTTGAGAGCGGGCGTCGGCTTGGATGCGAGCTCGCCGTTGCGCAGCGCTGGCCCGTATGGCCACGGCCCGTCGCGTGGCCGCTTCCGGGCAACGCAGGTCGAGGGCCCGTTGCTGCTCCTCGGTCAGGGGGACGTTGCGCAGCCACAGGGACAGGGTGCTCTTGGCCACGCCCACCACGGCCTGGATCTCCCGGTAGGACCGACCCTCCTGGCGCATGGTCACCGCCGTCTTCCGCAGGTCGTCCTTGGCCCGTGGTCGGCGGGTCCACGCCGGCGGGGGCACGCCTTTGAGCCAACGGTCGAGCGGCTGACCGCCACTGCCCAGCCCGAGGGCATCGGCGATCTGGGACCGGGACAGCCCGGCCAGCCGAAGTTGCACCGCCCGCTCCTGCCTGGTTCCGCTGACCATGATCGAACACTAGTTCGCACAAACCACGGTGTCAAGCATCCAAGAGTCATCGGATGCTACGAAATCAGGGTCCATTTCCCGGGAGCGCCTGCACCCGCTAGCCTGACGCCGCTCATGGGATCGTTGATCAAAAAGCGCCGCAAGCGGATGCGCAAGAAGAAGCACAAGAAGATGCTGAAGGCCACCCGCTGGCAGCGTCGCGCCGGGCGCTAGCCCGGCCCCTGCGCACCCACCGTTCGGGCCACGATCCGGCCTTCGCCGGGGAACTCGCCCTCCACGAACCAGCTGCCACCGCTCCCGGCCAGCTGCGGCCGCCGGCCGGACGCCCGGGCCAGTCGGTCGCGCCACTCGGCCAAGGCGGGTGCCACGACCAGCGCGGCCGGCTCCAGGTCGTTGACCGACCCGTCCGAGGCTGACGGGCCGCCCAGGTCGTCCCAGGCCCGGTAGACCAGGGGTGTGGACACGGGCACGGGCGGGACCACCAATGTAAAGGTGCGGGCGATGAAGGGAAGCGGGTCGACCGCCTCGCCCACGCCCCGCACCCGGGCCCGGCCCCCGGTCAGGCAGAACGCCACATCGGCGCCCAGGTCGGCGGCGACGGCCGGGTCCCAGCAGCCGGCCCAACGCAGGATGGCGGCGGCGTCGGCCGACCCACCGCCCAATCCGGCGCCGGCCGGCACCTGTTTGTCGAGACGCACCGCGGCGGTCCGGCCGGTCACAGCCAGCGCCCGACGGACGAGGTTTTCCTCGCCCGTGGGCACGCCGGCGGCGTGAGGCCCGGAGATGCTCAAGCTGTCGCCCGGGTCGATCTCCAGGACGTCTCCGAAGTCGAGCGTCACCATCTCCGCGTCGAGCAGGTGGTAGCCGTCGCCCCGGATCCCTGTGATCCGGAGGGAAAGGGTCAGCTTGGCGGGCGCCCGCTCGACGTGCACGCCGCCAGTCTCCCCCACTCCACCACCGACAGCTCCTCGGCCCGGGCCTCGGGACGGATGCCGGCGGCGACGAACTCCTCCGGCTCCACGAGGGTGGCCAGCGCCTTTCGGAGCATCTTGCGCCGCTGGCCGAATCCGGTCCGGACCAGCCGGAACAACCAGTCCGGGTCGACGTCGGGGCCGACCGCGGGCTCGACGCGACGGTCGATGCGCACCAGGGCCGACTCCACCTTGGGAACGGGATGGAAGACGGTGGGCGGCACCCGCCCCACCACCTTCGCAGTCGCCCAGTAGGCGACCTTCACCGACACTGCGCCGTACGCCTCGTCGCCCGGACCGGCGGCCAGGCGCTCGCCGACCTCCCGCTGCACCATCACGAGCATGCGCCGGATGGCCGGCACGCCGTCGAGCAGGTCGGCGACCAGGGGCGTGGCGACGTTGTAGGGCAGGTTGGCGACCAGGATCCATCCCTCGCCGCCCAGGAGCGCGGCCCAGTCCAGGCGGAGGGCGTCGCCCTCCACCACGATCACCCCCACCGGCTCGACGACGCTGCGCAGCGCAGGCACGAGGCGGGTGTCGATTTCGATGGCCGTCACCTCGGCGCCCGTCTCGGCCAGGGCCAGGCTGAGTGAGCCCAGGCCGGCGCCGATCTCGACCACCCGGTCGCCCCGGCCCACCTCGGCCAGCCGGGCGATGCGCCGGACCGTGTTCGGGTCGACCACGAAGTTCTGGCCTCGGGCCCGGCTGGGCGCCAGCCCGTGCTGGTCGAGGAGCCGACGTACGTCGGCGCCGCTGAGGGTCACCCGCGGGACGTTAGGCCCGTTGCGCTACCACTCGATCCTGACGTCGACCAGCCCGGCCTCCTTGGCCGCCAGCTTCTCGAAGGTGTCCAACGAGAGGTCGATGAGCCGCCCGGTCTCCACCGTGGGCCCGCGGTCGCTCACCTTGCAGGTGGTCGACGCCCCGTTCGGGGTGCGGGTGACCTTGACCATCGTTCCGAACGGCAGGCTGCGATGGGCACAGGTGCGGTCGGGCGCATGAAACCAGGAAGCCACGCCACTGTCGGACTTCGTCAGCGCGCCGGTGGCGGCGCCGGCGGGAGGCGCGATCCTGGCGACGAGTGAGGGCAGAGGGGACGGGGGCGCGGTGGTCGTCGTGGTGGTCGCCGGCAGTGCCGCGGGCTTCGTGGTGCTGGTCGGGACAGGCGAGGTGGTGGTGACCGCCTTGCGGGTCGTCGTCGTCGTCGTGCGGGGCCGGGTCGTCGAAGTGCTGGTCCGGGCGCGGACCTCGATTGCCAGTTCGGTGAGGGAGATGGCGGCGACGGGCGGGGGCGGACCGGTGTCGGCCGGGAGCACCGGCGCCTGCGCCACGAACGAGCCGGCGTCGGCAGCGGAATCCACGCGGAGCGCAGTCGCCGCCCGGTCGCCAGGGTTCCTCACCGTGACGAATCCGGCCACCAGGGTGCCCAGGCACAGCAGTGCCACATACGTCGGGCGCGTGCTTCTACGTGTCGGCGACAGTCGTTTCCCCGCTCTCCTGCCGCCGGGCGTTTCTCCCGGGCCACTGCTCGGTCCGGGAACCCGAGCACCCTAAAGAAGCACGTCTACTGGTTGCAAGCTCATCCGGCGGCCGGCAGGCCGAACAAGAGGTTGGTGTTGGCCCATGTCGCGGCCTCGACCTCGCTGACCGGTAACGCTTTGGCCGCGGCCACCGCCGCCCCCACCAGGGCGACGTAGGCCGGTCCGTTGGGCGTTCCCCGATGGGGCACAGGGGTCAGATAGGGGGCGTCGGTCTCGACGAGCACCCGGTCGAGGGGGGCCAGGGCGGCCGCGTCCCGCACGTCACCGGCGGTCTTGAAGGTGATGATCCCGCTGAAGGACAGGCTGGCGCCCAGGTCGAGGCAGTGGCGGGCCTCGGTGGCGCCGCCGGTGAAGCAGTGGAACACCGTCCGCTCCGGGACCCTCTCGGCGCGTAGGACGGCGAACGTGTCGTCCCACGCCTCCCGGGTGTGGATGACGAGGGCCAGCCCGTGCTGGTGGGCCAGGGCCACCTGTGCGGCGAAGGCCTCCCGCTGGACCTCCCGGGGCGAGTGGTCGTAGTGGTAATCGAGCCCGCACTCGCCGACGCCGACCACCTCAGGGGCACCCAGGAGACCGACGATGCCCTCCACGCCGTTGACTGCGTCATGTGGGTGCAGGCCCACCGTGGCCCACACAGTTCCGGGATGGCTGCGGGCCACCTCGATGGCCTTCTCCGACTGGGGGGCGTCGGTGCCCACGCAGATGATCCGCCCCACGCCGGCGGTCGCCGCCGCCGCCAGCGCGTCGTCGGTGATTCCCTCGTATTGCAGATGGCAATGGCTGTCGGCCCACATGGCGGATCACCGTAGGCGCGGTGCATACATGATGATGGCGACACCGACCAGGCAGATTGCCGCACCGATCAGGTCGAAGCGGTCGGGCCGGAACCCATCGGCCACCATCCCCCAGGCCAGGGACCCGACGACGAAGATGCCGCCATAGGCGGCGAGGATCCGCCCGAAGTTGGGGTCGTCCTGGAATGTGGCGATGAACCCGTAGGCGGCCAACGCGACGATGCCGGCGCCGATCCACGCCGCGCCCCGGTGCTCCCGGACGCCCTGCCACACCAGCCAGGCGCCGCCGATCTCGGCCACGGCGGCCACCACGAACAAACCCAGCGACCGCAGAACGCCCATGGGCCATCGTACGGAACCGCTTGACCTTCAAGTCGACTCGAAGGTTTATCTTTCTGGCGTGCGCATCGCCGAAGTCTCCGAACGCAGCGGGTTCCCGGCGGCGACGCTGCGGTACTACGAGCAGATCGACCTGCTGCCGGCGCCCCAACGCACGGCCGCCGGCTACCGGGCCTACGACGAGTCGGTCCTGGCCCGCCTGGACTTCATCGGTCGGGCCAAGGCGCTGGGCTGCTCGCTGGAGGAGGTGGCCGACCTTCTGCCCGACTGGGACGGCGGCCGCTGCGCTCCTCTCCAGGGCCGGCTCCGGGAGCTGGCCCTGGCCAAGATCGACGACGTCCAGTCCCGAGTGTCGGAGCTGGAGGCGTTCGCCATCGACCTGCGCTCCATCCTGGCCACTCACACGCCAGATGGCCCGTGCGACGACGCCTGCGGCTGTGTGAGCGAACCCGTGGCGTGCACGCTGGAGTCCGCCGAGTTGCCCGGACGCATCCAGGAGTGGCGGGACCTTGTCGCTCACGTCGTGGGCCGAACGTCGGTCGATGGCGGCTCCCGTCTGCACCTCGACGCGGCGGCGCCCCTCGACCAGCTGGCGACGCTGATGCGGGCCGAGCAGTCCTGCTGCAGCTTCTTCGCCTTCGCCCTTACCGTCGACAGCAGGGGTGTGGCCTTGGAGGTGCGGGCGCCGGCCGAGGGGATGGCCATGGTCGACGCACTGTTCGGTTCCGCCAACTGGTGACGGTTCGACACGTCCTGGCGTGTTCGATCGTCACCAGTTCGGGGGTTATCGCCGGGGGAACAGCGGCGTGCCCTTCTCCACCGGGAGCCCACCGGGATAGCCGCCCCACGACGCGGCCTGCGGGAGCCGTTGCTCCTCGGGCGCGCCGGGCAGGCCCAGGCGCCGCCAGACCTCCGCCGCCGCGGTGGGGATGGCCGGCGAGGCCAGGACGGCGACGATCCGCAGCGTTTCCAGGCCGGCGCCCAGCACGGCGTCGACCTCCTCGCCGGGCTCGAGCTTCCACGGCTCGTTGGCCTCCAGATGGGCGTTGGCCTCGCGGATGAGCTGCCACGTGGCTTCGAGGGCATCCGAGGGCGACAATCGGTCCCATGCGGCAGCCGAGACCGCGTAGACCCGCTCGGCAACGGCGGCGAGCGGGCTGTCGGCCGGAGCTGCGGGCCCGATCCCGCCGCACTTGCTGCCAACCAGGGTGGCGAGGCGCGACAGCAGGTTCCCGAGGTTGTTGGCCAGGTCGGAGTTGTAACGGGCGACCATGCCCTCGTGGGAGAAGTCGCCATCCGGCCCGAATGGCACGTCGCGCAGGAAGTGCCAACGCACTGCGTCGACGCCGAACTCGCTGACCAGTTCGCGGGGGCCGATCTGGTTGAGCTTGGTCTTGGACATCTTCTCCCCGCTCACCAGGAGGAAGCCGTGGGCGGCCACGCAGCGGGGGGGCTCGATGCCGGCGGCCATGAGCATGGCCGGCCAGTAGACGGCGTGGAAGCGGATGATGTCCTTGCCGATGAGGTGATAGTCGGCCGGCCACCAGTGGTCGAAGGAGGCGTCGTCGTCGCCGTACCCCACGGCGGTGACGTAGTTGGGCAGGGCGTCGAACCACACCCAGGCCACCTGACTGGTGTCCCAGGGAAGGGGCACGCCCCAGGTGAACGACCGGCTGATCGAGATGTCACGCAGCCCGGAGCGGATGAAGGCCAGGACCTCGTTGCGCCGGCTGGTTGGGACAACGGCACCCGGGTTGGCCTCATGCCAGTCGAGCAGTCGCTGCTGGTACCCGGACAGCTTGAAGAACCAGTTCTCCTCCTGCACCCACTCCACCGGCCGGCCGTGGACGGGACAGTTCCCGTCGACCGCCTCCTCGGGCGTGTAGTAGGCCTCGCACGCCACGCAGTAGGGGCCCTCGTAGGTGGACTTCTCGATGTCGCCGTTGTCGTAGACGGCCTGCAGCAGCTTCTGCACCGCCTTGGTGTGGCGGGGTTCGGTGGTGCGGATGAAGTCGTCGTAGGCGATGCCCAGCTCGTCCCAGGCGTCGCGGAAACGGGCGCTGTTACGGTCGGCCAACTCGAGCGGAGTGGTGCCCTGGGCCTCGGCCGCCTGGGAGTTCTTGAGCCCGTACTCGTCGGTGCCGGTGACGTACTTCACGTCGTCGCCGAGCAGGCGGTGCCAGCGGGTCACGCCGTCGCCCAGCAGGACCTCGTAGGCGTGGCCGATGTGCGGCGCGTCGTTCACATAGGCGATGGCCGTCGTGGCGTAGAAGCGGGGCACGGCCGCCACAGTACCGACCGCTTGCCGCTACCCCCGCTGGGTTTGCGCCAGCCTGAGGGCGATGTCGTACACCAGGCGCTTCGGGACGCCCAAGGCGGCTGTCACCTCGGCTATGGCCGACCGCTTGTCGGCGCCGGCATCGAGGCGGGCCCGCAACGCGGCCTCCACGTCGGAGTCGTCGGCCGGCTCGGGCGGCGGCGCCCCGTCGAGGATGACGACGAACTCCCCGCGCGGCTCCTTGGTGGCCAGGTGCTCGACCGCGCCCGCCAGCGTCCCCCGCCAGATCTCCTCGTGCATCTTGGTCAGCTCGCGTGCCAGCGCCACCAGTCGCAGCCCTCCGGCCGCAGCCGCCAGATCGGCGGTGGTCTGTCGGATCCGGTGCGGCGCCTCGAAGATCACCGTGGTTCTGACGTCGGCCGCCACCTCGGCCAGGCGTCGGGTACGGGCCGAGCCCTTTCGGGGGAGGAAGCCCTCGAAGCAGAACCGGCTGGTCGACAGCCCGCTCACGACCAGGGCGGCGATCATCGCCGAGGGGCCGGGTACGACCTCGACCGGGTGGCCGGCGGCGGCCGCGGCGGCCACGAGGCGCTCGCCCGGGTCGGAGATGCCCGGCATGCCGGCGTCGGTGACGACCACGACCCGCTCGTCGTTGTCGAGGCGGGCCAGGACGCCGGCCACCTCGGCGGTCTCGTTGTGGTCGTGTACGGCCAGCAGCCGGCGACCGGCCGGTAGGCCGAGGTGCGACAGGAGGGCGCGGGTGCGCCGGGTGTCCTCGCAGGCGATGGTGTCGGCGGTGGCCAGGGCCTCCACCGCCCGGGGCGACAGGTCGCCCAGGTTGCCGATCGGGGTGCCGACCAGCACCAGGGCCCCGCTCACTCGCGGATCTCGAGATGGTCCCCGAGGCGCAGTCTCCAGCGGTCGAAGGAACCGCTCTCCGCCTCGATCACGCAGTCGCCCCGCAGCGACGGCCGGGTCATGCGACCGGGACGCAGGCAGATGGTGCGCAGCACCACCAGATCACTGGTGCAGAAGGCGACGTCGATGGTGAACGCCATCCCTACCGAGTGCACCGAACGGGCCGGGCGCAGCAGGATGGCCCCGTCGATGCCCTCCCGGCCCAGGAGACCGCGCATGCGCTCCTCACGCGTATCGGCCATCTCCAGGGCGGCCAGGACCTCCCCGTCGCGCAACAGCCAGCCGGCCTTCACTACACGTTGAAGCGGATCTCGAGGACGTCTCCGTCCGCGACCTCGTAGTCCTTTCCCTCCACCCGCAGCCGGCCGACGTCCTTGGCCTTCTGCCACGAGCCGAGCTCCAGCAGCTCGTCCCAGCGGATGATCTCGGCCCGGATGACCCCGCGCTGCAGATCAGAGTGGATCACGCCGGCACACTCGGGCGCCTTGGCCCCGGCCCGGAACGTCCAGGCGCGCGACTCCTTGTCGCCGGTAGTCATGAACGTCCTCCGCCCGAGGAGTTGGTAGGCGGCGCGGATGACCCGGGGCAGCGCCCCCTCGCCCAGTCCCAGGCCTTCCAGCAGCTCGGCCCGATCGGCCTCGTCGAGCGACGACGCCTCCGCTTCGAGCTGGACGCTGACGCCCAGCACCTCGGCGGCGTCGCCGAGCTCGGCGGTCACCGGCTTGGTCAGCACGTCGGCGTCGGCCACCTGGTCCTCGCCCAGGTTGACGACGGCCAGGACCGGCTTGTTGGTGAGCAGGAAGGTCGAGCGCAGGTCGTTGCGCTGCTCGGTGTCGAGTGCGGACCGGTAGATCGGGATGCCGGCGTTGAGCGACTCGAGCGCCGCCTCCATCGCCACCACCTCGCCCTTGAGCGACGGGTCGTTGCGGGCCATCTTGCGGCGCTTGGTGATCTGGGCCTCCACCGAGTCGGCGTCAGCCAGTACCAGTTCGAGCTCCAGGGTGTGCAGGTCCTCGAGCGGGTCGTTGTCGCCGACCACGTTCTCGTCCGCGAACGCCCTGAGCACCATGACGATGGCGTCGACCTCCCGTATCCCGCCCAGGAACCGGTTGCCCATGCCCTCGCCGGTCGAGGACCCTGCTACCAGGCCGGCGATGTCGACGAACTCCAGGGTGGCGCCCACCACCTTCTTGGACCTGCTCATCTCGGCCAGGGCCCGCAGCCTCGGATCGGGCACCTGGGCGATGCCCACATGGCTCTCGGTCGTGGAGAACGGGTGGGCGGCCACGGGCACCGCCGCCCCCGTCATGGCGTTGAACAGCGACGACTTCCCGGCGTTGGGGAGGCCGACCAGGCCCAGACGTTCCATCGCCGCCAGGGTAACCGGGGCGTCGGCCGGTGGGATCGGCTGGGCCGACTACGACGGGCGAGTCCCTGGCGCACATCGCTCTCGGCGACCAGCGCCACCCACAAACCTGGAGGTGCGGCGCACCGGCCAGATGGAGTTTCGCCGCTACTTGCTCTGGGCACCTCCGCCGATGCGACGAGCGCCCGATGCGGCCAATACTGGTCCCGAGCGCTGCCCGCGACTCTGTCCGTTGATAGTCGCCCCCCGTTTTCGGGATGGTTCACCGGACCACAGTTGTACTGCGCCAGCTGACCCGTCGGGGCGCCCGGTTCGTCGACGCTTGCTCGGGCGACAGGAGGATATGCGCCGGCAGGGGCGACGCAAGACGTACAGTGCCGCCAAACACTACGAGAGAAGGCGGGAACATGAGGCGGCCACGGAGATCGTTGCGCGTCATCCTCTTGGTAGTCCTGGCGCTGCTTCCCAGCGCCGCATCCGCCCAGACGACGACGTCGACAACGCCGTCCACGACGACGTCCACGACGACGTCGACAACGTCGTCCACGACGACGTCGAGCGTGGTGTCGACGACCACGAGCACCACGCTCGCCAACCCGTGCATGAGCCAGCCGTGCACCGATGCACCGCCGCAGGTGGTGCTGGTCAGCGCGTCCGGCCAGATCCAAGCGGACCGAGGCTCGTACTGCTGGCGTCGCCCGGCCGACCCCAATCGCGTCTGCGTAGCGCTTGCGCGGCTCCCGGGCTACCAGCCGCCGATCTTGGTCGTCACCGAAGGCGAGACCGTCACCGTGCGCTTCACGCCACCTGTGCCCGGCACACCCATCGACGTGTCCCTCGGCACCGACGGCATGGTCACGCCACTCACCGCTGCGAGCCCCTCGACGTTTCGGGTCACCCTGGCACCCGGCATTCACCCCAACCTCGCCATCCTCACCAGATGGCTCCAGGGCGAGGCTCCGTACGGGTTCCGGCTCGACGTCCGCCGGGCGGCGACGCCGGCCGACCCCTCGGGAGGCCAGCCGATAGCCCTGACCGGGTGAGCGGGTAAACGGGAGCGGTTGCGGACGAAGGATTGCTCAAGGGCCACACCGGGCGGGTCACGGCCGTGGCCTTCGCCCCCGGACGGCGCCACCGTGGCCTCCGCCGGCATCGACGGCCCCTGCGGCTGTGGAACGTGGAGCGCTGAACACGCCTCGGGCTCCTGGGCCCAACCCAGCCTGGCCGCTCGTACCTGCAGCCACGGAGCGCACACGTGCGCCACGAACCGTGACCGTTGACGCTGACGATGTCGCGGGACCGATGCACGTCGTACGGCACTCGCAGACCAGGGGTGCAGCACGACGCGCATGTCCTACGAATGGAGTCCCGGAAGCGGATCGGCTTGCGGAAATCGGCGACCGCAGTCGGGCGAGGAGCGCATCGGGTGAGAGCGGTCGGATTTCCGGGATCGCTGCTCACTCCAGGATGTACCACAGCAACGTGGTACGGTCCCATCATGAACATCGATGACGTCTTGGATGAGATTAGGACGCTCCTGGGTACCAAGGACGACGCCACCGTGAACACCTCGATGCGGCTGCCGAGCGCACTCCGCGATGCCGCAGCCCTCGCCGTCGAGCATCTCGATGTCGCCGCATCCACCACAGTGCTGACGACAGCTGCGCTCCGTTCGGCAGTTGAGACCGCGGTCATGGGCGCGGCGCTTGATGCGCATTATCGGTGGGCCCCACACGCACGACCGACGCTTGTCGAGACGGCGCTGGCGCTCGCCGCCCAGGACGGGTCCCCGCTGGCCGCGCTCCCGGACCGCATCGAGCAAGCTGCATCGGAGGTACTCGCCTATCGGCCGGACGCCGATGCGGACGACGTTCTCCTGTGGGCAGAAGCGCAGCAGGCAGCACGGGTGTGAGGACGCTTGTCCTCGACAATGAGGCCGTACATGCCCTTCTGGACGCAGACCATCCAAAGCACCGAGTGGTGATCGCCCACTTCGCCGGCGTCGTCAGCAGGCGCCGGAGAGGCCGCACCGTAACGGTCGTCGTGCCGACGGCAGTCCGCGTCGAGGCCGGCTGGGACCGCTCCAGCCCGAGCTCGGCGACCGCGAACAGGTTCGGTGTGGGCGACGAGAGCCTCGACGCACCATCCGCCGACCAGGCGGCAAGAATTAGAACGGCCGCCCAGGTGAGCGTCGCCGACGCTCACATCGGCGTGGTGATGCAAACCCTCGACGCCGATGAGATCGTCGTCCTGACCAGCGACCCGGGGGACATGGAGCGCGTCGCTGCGCCGAAGCGAGTCACCGCCATCAGAATCTGACGGTGCATGAATTGCGGCGCCGTCGTCGAGTCGATTGCCCCCGCAGGAGGAACGACGACCGGGTGTCCCGCAGGAGGAACCCGCAACGGGACGCTCCAGGCACCGGTTCTACGGCGTGCGGGTCGTGTTGGACGGGGGGCCTGGATGCAACCGTAGATCGGGCCGAGCCGCCGACCCGCAAAACGCCCTCGAACGAGCTCCCGGCAGTGAACTTCTTCCACGACGGTGGGCACGAGTGGCGCAGACGGTCGCCCCGCCCCCGCTCAGAGCGGACGGGCTGCGGCGGGCGCAACCTGGTGATCACCGTCACCAGAGGGAGGAAGTCATGGATGCGCTGCTCATCGGCTATGCCCGTGTCTCCACCGACGAACAGAATCTGACCGCCCAGCCAGACGCCCTGGCCGCTCTGGGCGTATCGCCCGAGCGGACCTACGTCGACCAGGGCCTGACCGGCACGAACCGCGAACGGCCTGGCCTGCGGGAGGCGCTGGCTGCCTGTCGGGCCGGCGACACCCTGGTCGTCACCAAGCTCGACCGCCTGGCCCGTTCCCTGCCGGACGCCCGGACCATCGTCGAGGACCTCACCCGCCGCCAGGTGAAGCTCAGCCCGGGCGGGGCGGTGCATGTCGCCGCAACAGCTCAGCAATGCCACCGCGGTGCCACGGTCGGGCTGCCGCACAGTCTTCGCGGTCCACCCGGGCCAGCTCCCACCGTGGCCGAGGGTTCGGACACCGTCGCGCCACTGACGGCGACGCCCCAGGCGTAGGTCAGGGGCGTCCCGTCGTCGAGCCCACCAGGAGTTTCGAGTAGGTGCGTCACCTCGTCGCCGAGTTCCCCGGCATTCAAGGCTTGCAGCCAGCGGAGCAGGTCGCCGGCGGTGGTCCACCAGCCCCCATCGCCAACGGTGGGCGGCGGTGACGGAAGGCCGGCTTGCTGGAAGGACGCAGCGCCACCCAGGCGGCTGGACGCCAGACCGAGCGGCGCGAAGACCGACCGCTGCGCGAGCTCATCGAGGTCGGCGCCGGTGACCCGCACCACTACCTCGGCGAGACAGACGTATCCGACGTTGCTGTACTCGAAAGCGACGCCCGGCAGTCGCTCGGGTGCGTCGAGCCGGGCGAGCCCCTCCAGAACGAGCTGGTTGCTGAGCTCATTCTCTCCGGTGACGCCGACAGCCCTAATGACGCGGTCCTGCGAGGGCGCCCCGGAGACATGGTGCACCAGGTGTCGTATACGGATCGGCGTGAACCAGGCGGGTAGCTCTTCCAGGACGTGGCGGACGCTGCACTCCGGATCGAGTTGCCCCGATACCGCGGCCCGGGCGGCAAGTGCGGCGACCAACTGCTTCGTGACCGACGCCGCATACATCTGTATGTGCTCCGTAACGGCATGGCCACCGAGCTCCCCGGAGTTCACGAAGGCTGGTGACAGACCCTCGGACGTGGCCCCGACAACCGTTGGGTGGTCGAGCAAACCGTAGCGGCGCAGCACCAGCTCGACGATCCCGGCGGCCGAGGACACAGCTCATCGTCGCCTTTCGTGCCGACCGAGTCCAGGTGACCCCGCCACCGCCACGCCGGGTCCCGCACGCTGACGTCAACCCGGGGCCGGGGGCGGAACGACGGGCGGGTCATCCGTGACCCCGTCGTGCACGGCACCGGGGTACCGCAGCAGGATCCACCTACGGCGCGGCCTGTAGACCCGCCAACGCTTCGGAAATGTCGGTGAGGTCGACCCGGGCGCGCGTCGAGGACGTGCACGAGTTGGCCATGGCCATGCCTCATGTGACGGTTGAACCTGGATCGCCCGGTAACCCCGTCTATCAGGTCGGCGGCAAATCGTTCGTCTACTTCCGCAATCCTCGTGCGGACGCCACCGACCCCGAGACCGGAGAACGCTATGCGGACGTGATCGTGTTCTGGGTTGGGTCCGAGTCGGACAAGCAGGCCATGGTCCAGGACCGGGCGTCACCGTTCTTCACGACTGCACACTTCGACGGTCACCGGTCGGTGTTGCTTCGATCGAGCCGGATCGGCGAGCTCGCCCGGGAGGAACTCGGTGAAGTGGTTCAGGATGCCTGACTCTCCCAGGTTTCTGAGCGCAGGAGGACGACCTGGCTTGCCGCGCAGGCGGTCCGGTAACGGTGGAGATCAAGGCCTGAGAGGACTGCGGACGCGGCCTAGGCGGTCCACGGTGGGCGACGGCGAGCGGAGCTCGCGACGCACCAACGGCAGGAACACCACGATCATGAAGCAGAGGAGGAGCCCGCCCTCGGCCACCTCCATGATGGTGCCCGCCCACCGCTGATCGGCGAGGGCACTGATGCCCCACAGCCGGGGGTACTCCTCGTAGACGCGGTAGGGCACGGCCCGGGCCCAGACCAGCGACGACCCCACCACCGACGGAACCAGAGTCTGGGCGAAGACGTAGACCAACTGGTGCACCGGCGCCGACAGGCGGGGTGCCTCGGGCAGCGGACCGAGCAGGGGCCACCACACCACCACGGCGGCGAGCACGAGGGCGAGGTGCTGGCCGAGGTGGGCCGGTCCGGAGCGGACGGCCGCGGTCACCAGCACCGGCAGGTGGGTGGCCACCGTGACCGCACTGAACAGGGTGACCGCCACCCAGGGTCGCACCAGGTGGCGAAACGCGCCGCCGGCCGGCCGCAGCAGCCACCGCCACAGCCACGGCGGCGTCCCGAGCAGGAACAGCGGGGGAAGCACGAGGGTGTACACCGAGTGCTGGACCATGTGGACGCTGTAGAGGTAGCCCTCGGCCAGGTCGTGCACGGGCCAGTCGGAGAACACCCACAACGTGGCCACCCCCGCCACCAGCAGCCGGACCTGCCGCCGGGTGTACGGGGCCTCGCCGGCGGGCAGCAGACGGGGGCCCAGGCGGGTCAGGGCCAGCCAGTACGTCAGCGCCACGACGGCGACGACGAACACCACGTCGGGATGGAGATGTGGGGCCAGCGGTGAGGATGCGGGGTCGCCGTGGCCCAGCATCACTGCGCGAACTCCGATCCCACGACGCTACAGGCAGAAGCGCGGCCGGTGGTGGTGGGCGGTCATGTCCTGTGGAGCCCGAACTCAGGCTGGCCGGCACGGCCCGGGGTCGGTGGCCCCCGCGGCGGCTATGGCCCGGCCCGTGGCCACCGCCAGGGTGTCGAGGTCGCCGGCCAGGGTCTGGCCAGGGTTCTCCAGTAAAGTCTCGACCCGCCCCTTGGCTTCCAGGAGCCGGGCGGCCGACGCCCTGTCGCTCTCCTGGGCGGCCGCCGCCAGTTCGTGGAGGGACTGGTGGGCGAGGTCGAGGAACAGGGCCCGGGCCCGTCGGGCGTCGCCCTGGCGAGCGGCGTCCGCCGCCTGGCAGACGGCGGCGTGTGTCGATACGAACGAGGCGCCGGCGCCGCCTTCGCCGGTGGGGCCGTCGTCGGCGCCGGTGAACGCCATGACGGCGACGGTCACGGCCATCGTCGCCAGTACCCCGCCAAGAAGCAGCCCCAGGGGGCGACGGCCGGACAGGCTCATGCCCCGATGTTGCCGGGCCGAACCCGGCTCCGGATCCTCATCAGGATCATCGTGCCGCGTCGGTCCGGACCGCAGTGGTTGCCGAGCGGTCGTCGGCCGGGGGCCCGCAGCAGCCTTCTGCGCACACCGCCGGAACTGGCGTGACCTGGGTCAACGCGGGAGTCAGTGCGTTCGTGGAGGGCCTGAACGCGTGGCCGCGCCCGGCCCGCACTCCGTTGGCGATGACCACGACCTCGGCCAGCTCGTGGATGGCGACCACTGCGGCCAGGCCCAGGGCCCCGAAGGCGGCGAGGGGGACGAGGGTCACGAGGATGGCACCCGAGAGGGCCAGGTTCTGCGCCATGATCCGCCGGGCCCGCCGGGCGTGGGCGAAGGTGTCGGGCAGGCGGCCCAGGTCGTCGCCCATCAGGGCGACATCAGCCGTCTCGATGGCCACGTCGGAGCCCACGGCCCCCATGGCGATGCCGACGGTGGCCGTGGCCAGGGCCGGGGCGTCGTTGATCCCGTCGCCGACCATGGCGGTGGGCGACGCGGCCATGAGCCGGGACACGACGGCTGCCTTGTCGGCGGGGAGCAGCTCGCTCCGGATCTCGCCGACACCCGCCGCCCGGCCCAGCGCCTCGGCCGTGGCCCGGTTGTCACCGGTGAGCATGACGGTGGCCATCCCGGCCCGGTGCAGGGCGGAGACGGCGGCCGGCGCCTCGGCCCGCAGATCGTCGCGCACCGCGATGGCTCCCACCGTGGCCTCGTCCCTCGCGACGAGCATCACCGTGGCGCCGGTGGCCTGCATACGAACGACTGCAGCGGCGAGGCCCCTGGCGTCGACGAAGCCGGGCCGGCCCAGGCGGACCTGGCTCCCGGCCACCCGGCCCACCAAACCGCTGCCGGGGACAGCCTCCACGTCGGTGGCGGGTCCGGGCGGGCCGGAGGCAGCGAGGACGGCCTGGGCCAGCGGGTGTTCGCTGCGGGCTTCGAGGGCGGCGGCCAGGGCCAGCACGTCGGCCGAGGTAAAGCCCGGAGCGCACGCCACCTCGCTTACGACCGCCCGGTTCTCAGTGAGGGTGCCTGTCTTGTCGAGGGCGACGATGCGGATGCGGCCCAGCGCCTCGAGGGCGGCGCCGCCCTTGATCAGCACGCCAGAGCGGGTGGCGGCTCCGATGGCGGCCACCACGGTGACCGGCACCGAGATGGCGAAGGCGCAAGGGGCGGCAGCCACCAGCACGACGAGGGCCCGGGACAACCACACGCCGGGGTCACCGAGCAGGCTGCCGGCCACCGCCAGCACGGCGGCCACCACCAGGACCCCGGGCACCAGCGGCCGGGCGATTCGCTCGGCCAGGCGCTGGCTGGCCCCCTTGTGCTCCTGGGCGTCCTCGACGATGCGCACGATTCGGGCCAGGGAGTTGTTCTCGATGCCGGCGGTGACCTCCACCTCGAGGGCCGACCGGCCGTTGATGGCGGCGGCGTGGACTTCGTCGCCCGGGCCGCGCTCGACGGGCACCGACTCGCCGGTGACGGCCGAGAAGTCCAGCGAGGACCGACCGGAGCGGATCACCCCGTCGGTGGCCACCCGCTCACCGGGGCGGACGAGTAGGCGGTGGCCCCTGCGCAACTCGGACGCATCGACCACCCGGGCCTGGCCGTCGAACAGCACGGTGGCCTGCGGGGGGACGAGCTCAAGCAGGGCCCGCAGTCCGTGGCGGGTGCGCGCCAGGGCGTAGCTCTCGAGGGCCTCGGAGATAGAGAAGAGGAAAGCCAGGGTGGCCGCTTCGCCCAGCTCACCCAGCACGACGGCGCCGGCGGCGGCGATGGCCATCAGCGTGCCGACGCTCAGCCGGCCCCGCAGCAGGCCGCGCATGGACTGGGGCACGAAGGTGGAGCCGCCGACGACCAGCGCGACGACGAAGCAGACGACCGACAGCGGGCCGGCGCCCGCCACCGAGGCGGCGATGCCGGCGCCCAGACCGAGGCCGGCGACCGTCGCAGCCCGGATCTCCCCGACGTCACGGAGCCGCGACTGCGGCCCCGTCGCGGGTTCGCCGCCCCCGCCGCAGCAGGCGTCGGTCATTGGCCTGAGTCCGTGGTCTGGCCCATCACCGCGTCGACCAGGGCCCGGCCCTCGGTGGTCAATCGGTAGATCACCAGCTTCCCGTCACGACGGGACGACACCAGGCCCGCGGAGCGCAGCACCCGCAGGTGATGGGACACCAGATTGGCAGCCCGTTCGCTGATCCAGCTCAGGTCGCACACGCACAGTTCGTCGGCGCCGGCCAGGGCCGCCGCCAGCATCAGCCGGGTGGGATCGCCCAGGCCCCGCGCCCGGCCGGCGAGCCGCGCAGCCTCCGAGGTACCGAGGCGCCTGCGGCGCAGCGCCTCGGCCTGTGGCAGGTCGAGGCAGAGAAGGTCACACCGATCGTCGACCATGTGAACATCCTAACGGTCGTTGCTTCGTCTCGGCGCTGTGATCAGGCGCGCCTGGCGCCGGCGTCGTTGTGGTCGGCGGTCTCGCACTGGATGGTGGAGTGGGCCACGTGGTAGTCGTCGCGCAGCAGGTCTCCCACCGAGTCGAGGACCCCGTGGGCGTCGGTGTCATCGCCGATGACCACGTGACAGGAGGCGGCTTCGATGCCCGACGTAAGGGTCCAGATGTGCAGGTCGTGCACCCCGTCCACCCCGGGGAGGGCCAGCATCCGTCGCTCCACCTCGGCCACGTCGACCTCTGGCGGGGCGATCTCCATGATGATGCGCACGGCCTGGGCGCACAGCCGGTAGGTGCGGGGCAGGATGAACAGCCCGATACCCGCAGCGACGATGGGGTCGGCGTAGGGCCAGCCGGTGATGGCCACCACGCCGCCGGCGACAATGACACCGACCGAGCCCACCATGTCGGACAGCACCTCGAGGTAGGCGCCCTTGATGGTGAGGCTCTCGGCCGATCCGGCCCGCAACAGGCGGAAGCTGACGATGTTCACGGCCAGGCCGATAGCGGCCACGGCCATGACGGCGACGCCTGCCACCGCCGACGGCTCGCTGTACCGCTTCCACGCCTCGAGGAGGATGTAGCCGGCCACCCCGAACAGGAGCACGCCGTTGGCCAGGGCGGCCAGCACTTCCAGGCGGAACGTTCCCCAGGTCCGCTGAGTCGCCGCCGGGCGTGAGGCCAAGATGACGGCCGCCAGGGCCATGCCCAGGCCGACCACGTCGGTCCCCATGTGGGCAGCGTCGGACAACAGGGCCAGCGATCCGGTGAGCAGCCCGCCGACGATCTCGGCCACCATGTAGCTGAGTGTCAATGCAAACGCGATCTGCAGCGGACGTTTGTGACGGCCGCCGGCCGAGGCCAGGCCCAGCCCGTGCTCGCCGCTCATGGGGCGTGGCGTAGGTGCTCGGCCGAAAGGTCGAGCAGGATGCGGACGTGAGCGTCGTCGAGGCTGTAATACATCATCCGCCCGTCCCGCCGGTTGCGGACGATCCCGGCGGTGCGCAGGAGGCGCAGAGCGTGCGACACCGAGGTCTCCGGCGCCTCGACGGTGGCGGCCAGATCGCACACGCACAGCTCGCCCACTTCCAGCAGGGCATAGAGGATCCGTACCCGGGTGGGGTCACCCAGGAGCCGGAACAGGTCCGACAGCCGCTGGGCCTCATCGGGCGGCAACAGGCGCAGGCGGGCCGCGGTCACGCGTGCAGGGTCGACGGCGGGTATGGCGCAGGCGTCGAGGCCGGCCACTGGCTCTCTCACACAGTTCGTCCTCTCTTCATCTGTACAGCTATTCTCCTGGCAGCGTATCCGTTCACGTCCGGGAGCAGCGCGGGTCGAGGTGGATGACGAAACACCAACGGTGACCCGCCCGGCTGCGCACGGGCAGGAATCCATGCGACGTGAAGGCCCCGACCGGCGCCCGGGAGGGCGAGGGCGACGCCGCCATCCCGGCATCGGTGCGGTTGTCCTGGCCTTGGGCCTGACGCTGCCCGCGCCTGCGCTCGCCGGAGCCATGGCCGCCGAGAAGCGGGCGGCCGCGCAGGCCAACGCGGCCGAGGTCGCCGCCGAGATCAACGTGCTGCGGGCCAGCGACGACGAGCTCGAGTCGGCGGTCAGGGCGCTGGATGCGGGCGTGACCACCCGATCGTCGGTGACCCAGGCAGCCCAGCAGGCCGCGCAGGCCGCGCAGTCCTCCCTCGCCACGGCCGAGGGACGCCTGGCCGCCACCGAGGCCAGGCGGAGCGACCTGCGTCAGAAGGCGGCGGCTGTCGCCGTCGAGGCCTACGTGCACCCTGGGGGGGACCCGCTGCTGCAAATCCTGAGGGCCAGGGACCTGGCCGAGGCCGGTCGACGGCAGAGCCTGCTTTCGGCGGCGGCGGCCAACGACCGGGACGTGCTCGAGCAATTGAGGGCCGCCCGCCAGGACCAGCAGTTCCAACAGGAGAACCTGGCTGCGGCCCGCAAGGCGGCGGAGGGGCGCCGGCGCGCCGCGGCCGAGAAGCTCGCCGACCTGGAACAGGCGCTGGCCGACCAGAATCGCCTGAAGTCCGCACTCGTTGGCCGCATCGCCCAGTTCACCGCCGAGGTCGACGCCCTCTCGCGTGAGGAGGCGGCGTTGAGCGCGGCGATCAGGTCGCGCCAGGCATCGGCGCCGGCGAGCGCGGCGCCGAAAGGCTCAGGTGGCGGCATGGCCCGGCCGGCCGCCGGGAGCTACACGTCCTCGTTCGGCATCAGGTGGGGCCGGTTGCACGCCGGGGTCGACATCGCCAATGCTCCCGGCACCCCCATCCGGGCCGCCCGGGACGGCACCGTGATCCTCGCCGGATGGAACGGCGGGTACGGCAACAGCGTCGTCATCGACCACGGGGACGGGCTCAGCACCCTTTATGCCCACGCCAGCCGGCTGCGCGTCGCCAATGGCCGGAAGGTCGACCAGGGCGACCTCATCGCCGACATGGGCAGCACCGGCAACTCCACCGGCTCCCACCTCCATTTCGAAGTGCGGGTGAACGGCAGTCCGCGCAATCCCTCCGGCTACCTGCGATGACTGCGATACCCGGCCTGGCCGGAACGGGCGATTCATCCGCCTGATCTATGTTACTTGAATTCATGTACCAATCGGCGTAAAGTTGCCGATGATCATCGACGAGCTCGCCCGCCGGTCCGGCGCCACGAGCCGCAACATCCGCAGCTATCAGACGTCGGGCCTGCTGCCCCCGCCGGCGCTCGTGGGCCGGGTGGGTCACTACGACGAGGGCCACCTCGGTCGCCTGCGCCTCATCGCCCAGCTCCAGGACCGCGGCTACTCCCTGGCCGGCATCGGCGAGCTGCTGGGGGCCTGGGCCGAAGGCAGGAGCCTGGGCGACGTCCTCGGTTTCGAGGACGCTCTCACTGCGCCCTGGACCGACGAGGAGCCGGAGCTCTGGACGGCCGAGCAGCTCCTGGAACTGTTCCCCCAGGCCCTGGCCGACCCGGCGGTGGCCATCCGCGCCGTGGAGCTCGGTCTCATCGTCCCCGAAGGCGAACGCTTCCGGGTGCCGAGCCCAAGCCTGCTGCGCACCGGTGCCGAGCTGGTCGAGCTCGGCGTGCCCCTGGCCGTGACCCAGGACGAGCTCGCCGCGCTGCGGGTCGACATGGACCGCGTCGCCGCCCGGCTGGTGGCCATCTTCGAGCGCCACGTGTGGGAGCCCTACGTGGTTGGCGGGATGCCCGCCGAGCGCCTGCCTGCGGTCACCGACGCCCTGCGCCGCATGCGACCGCTCGCCGCTGTCTCGGTGCAGGCCACCCTGGCCCAGGCCATGGAGCAGGCCACCGCCGCCTCCACGGCCATCAACGCCGCGGCGGCCGGATCCCGACGGGCCGGTCCAGGCGAGGGGTGAGCTGACACGCCCAGGCCCGGACGCGACTCTGCCGGGCCCGAGGGCCCGGCAGACGTCAGCGGTACTACTTGTGGTTTACCTGGATTACTTGCGCACCGAGGCGGTGACGGGGACGTCACGACGACGGGCCTGACGGACGAAGGCCACGAAGCCGGCGCCGAACAGGGCCAGGCCGAGGGCGCCAAGGCCGACGGTCAGGGCGATGATGCCGGAGGACGACGGCGA